>JAAFKL010000279.1 GCA_021399405.1 Candidatus Heimdallarchaeota archaeon
ACATATCAGCCTATTCTCATACGGGACGCTATTAGACTATTAAATGAAGATTCAAGCTCAGATAAATTTGATAATATAATAATTATTTTCTTTGTACTTTCCATATTTGTTTGGTTCGCTGAATCCATTAATACGTGGGTTATTGTTGATATCAGAACAAAATTGGTTGATGGACTCAGAAGAAAAACTTTCAACTCACTTTCATCAGCAGATATGTCCTACCATCACCAAAATCAATCTGGTAATATTACCAATAGGGTTGTTAGTGACACAACAGAAATTGCTACAGGATTGACTGTTTTTACCACAACTGCGACCCAACTTTTCATGATTGTGGCAACATTAATTGTCTTGATTTATCTAAATCCAATATTTATTCTGATTGCTTTTCTTGCGATCCCATTTGCATTCATCATTGCTAAAATATTTGGATCAATCGGTAAACGTCGGATGTTAGCAACAAGACAAATATTGGGTGTCACTTCAGGTAAGCTAGCAGAAAATTTGGCAGGTGTGTCAATATCAAAGGCATTCAACCAAGAAGAAAGAGTATCCAATGAAATTCGGGTTCTCAATAATAGTGTCTATGAGAATTACAAGAAATTGATCGTGGTGTTTATCTTAATTTTTCCGACCGTGTCAATGATTTCCACAATCTTAGTTTTTACTGTTTTACTTACCGGTGGATATCTCTCGATGCCAGTTGAAGATATATATCTTGGAACAATCATGATAACTAGATTCTTGAATCCAATTATGCAATTGACAAATAATTATACTCAACTCCAAGTCTCACTAGCGGCGGTAGATAGAATTGCTGATGTTCTAGAAGCTCAGCCTGCAATCGTGGATTCTGAAAGTTCATTGCCACTACAAATCAATGGTGGAAATATCGTATTTGAGGATATTTCATTTGAATATGTGGAGAATGTGCCAGTTTTAGAATCTATATCATTTGATGTGCCAGCTGGTGACAAAGTTGCATTGGTGGGTCATACAGGTGCAGGAAAAACAACAATCACTGCTTTGTTAATGAGATTTTACGATCCGAAAGTTGGAAGCATAACTATTGACGGGCAAAATCTGAAAGATATCACATTGGATTCTCTCTACAGTTCAGTTAGTCTTGTTACACAAGAACCTTACTTGTTTGCAGATACAATTCTTGAGAATATTCGATATGGTAAATCTGAGGCATCGGATCAGGATATATTTGATCTATGTACATTGTTAGGTGCAGATCAATTTATTGAAGCCTTACCAGATGGATATTCAACAGTGTTACAAGAGAGTGGAAAATCACTATCTTCTGGACAACGTCAAATGATCACTATTGCTAGAACAATGCTGAGTGATCCTAAAATTCTGATACTGGACGAAGCAACCAGCCGATTAGATGCTTATTCTGAATCTTTAGTACAAGTTGCTCAGAATATATTATTTGAGGGACGAACTACAATTATTATTGCACATAGATTGAGCACAATAAGAGATGTGAGCAAGATTATTGTGATGGAGGATGGTAAGATAAAGGAAATGGGTACACATGATGCACTCATGGTTAATGAGTCGAAGTACTTTGAACTGTACAACACGTACTATGCTCACCAAGGTATTGATCCAATAATTGTGTCAGATACAAGTGATGAGAATGGTGATATTAATTTTATTAAACTTGTAGAAAACACCATTGGCTTGTATAGTGAGCAACACCGAATAACTATGAATAATCACCTGTCTGGATCTGATATTTCGATAGGATTAGAAGAAAATCAATTTTCAAAAATACTAGATGATGTGTTAAACAGAATGTTTAGAATTGCGAAGATGAAGCAAATTCCCTCATCAATCGAAATTAATATTTCACGAGAAAATGGGTTCGTGATGCTTGATATTATTGCTAACAACATAGATATCTCTGAGAATATGATTAAATTGATGAATGGAGATCCTGATGCAAATGTTCCAGGTCATGATGGATATATTCCTCTAAAAAATCTAGTTGAACCATTTGATGGTAAAGTTGTTGTCAATTCTCCACCGAAAGATGGAATCAAAGGGTTACAATATATTATACAATTACCTATTGCACTGAAGGTTTAGAGCTACATAATTAAGCAACATTCACAAATATTTAACTAAAACTTCACATAATCGACTGATTAAACCTTCTTCTTCAGCATCTACTACACTATCAATATTCGCAACAGTGAGAACATTTTTCTCAATTTGATCTTTGAGATAGCTTAGTTTAGTATTCTCATTCTCTGTGATTATTCCATCTTCAAGTGCATTTTTAAGAGCTCGTTCATATTGTGAAAGATCAAAACTCACCTGTTTCAATATCTGCAGCTCTTCATATGTGAGATGATCATTTTTCATCGCTTCTTCACCTAAAGCTTCCATAACGAGTTTCAAATTATTTGTTTTTTCCTCAGCCATTATATGATAATTCTATCATCACCTTAAATATTAATCGCACATTCATTATTTCTAAGTAAATTGTATAATGAATTTAGAAAATAAACTTCCCAATATTGTTTGAGTAAATTTAGAAATATTGTTTCATAATTTCAGCTAGTTTTTTGATTAACATGGCTTCATCTTCACTAATTTTATGATCAGCATCAGCTACTGAAACTACATTTTTCTCGATCTGTGCTTGTAAGTTGTTTAATTGCAATTGTTCATGAGTTGTAATAACTCCATCTTCCAATGCGTTTTTCAGAGCTTTATCATATTTAATTAAATCAAAACTGACCTGCTTTAATATGCTAAACTCCTCATCCGATATATATTCATCCCTTGACGCCACCTCACCCAGGTCTTGAACCAATTGTTTGAATTTCTTTTCTTTTTCATCAGTCATATCTTAATCTATTTTTCTAATATTCTCAAATCATTTTTGTGTTGTTTAAATTATTTAGAAAATTTACATTGATAATGAAATTAATTACTCTAAGATAAAATATAATGTCTACTTATTTTCTTACTAATCTGGGGTTTTGATACAATGCTTCTTCATCTTTATCAACTACAATTTGTTCTTTACCCTTTTTCAGTCGATCGTGTGACTTATCCATCTTGTCCTTAACATCCCCAAGAAATTTGTTTAATGCAGAGAACAGAACTAATACCTCTGGTAGTTCAATTCTGTATGTATCTTTCTTGGTATCAATTTCAATCTTATACTTTCCGCCGACATTGAATTTGCTTCCATCAATCTTGGCAATTTTGTCCCCGCGCATATCACGAACATTCCAATCACTACCCAGTGTAAACCTGTCAGCCTCAATTATGAAAGGATGAACAGTGGCATCGTCATCATCTACAATGAAAAATGAGTAAATTTCTTTACCCATGCTCTTGGCTCTCTGTACCTTTTCTAGGGTAATCATACGATTAGTTTTACTCAGATTCATAATGAAAGTGGGTAAATTCTTGCCTGCAGCAAATGTTTGTGCCAAACCACGCCCAATCATCTCTTCAAGGGTTCCCTTCCAACCCATTGATTCTGAGAAACTTTTAATCACAATTTTTCTTTTGAGATCATCCTTCTCATCATCCCATGGTGTGGTTCTGTATCCCACATATCCCTTTCTATCACCATCTTTGTATTCGCCGATAATATCCATATCCTTACTGAATTGTCTAGATTTAGCCCGATGTTGTTCATCTTGTCGAATCCCCATTTCGATACCGTGCATTCCTGTTTTCCATAAATCTAATTCGATTTTTCTGTCCATATATATACAAATTAAGATAACATAAACCCTATTTCAATTGTACATATCGTATATGGAATGATGGGGATATTGTAAGTAAAATTGTTTCTTGCTAGCAAGCTTTGTTATTCAATTACAACAATCAATTATAAGTAAATCAATCTATATCTTGCAAATTTTGGTGTCATGACTGATAATTTTTAGATAAGCAATCGTTTCAAATGTTTATGGCAATTTGGAGATTCGAAGATAAATATCCAGTAGTCGGAGATACCACCTATGTCGCTCAATCTGCTGATGTAATTGGAAATGTAGAAATTGGTGAAAACTGTTATATCGGTCCCGGTGCAAGAATAAGAGGGGATTACGGGAGAATTGTTATTGGTGATGGTTGCAGTATTCAGGAAAATGTAGTTATTCATGCAAGACCAGATGATCAAACAACTATTGGTAATAATGTGACTGTTGGCCATGGGGCAATGATTCATAATGCACGTGTTGATGATAATGCTGTAGTTGGTATGAGATCGATAGTTTCTGATTTTGCACATATACGAGAATGGGCAATTTTGGGAGAGGGTGCGCTAGCAAAGAACTCCTTTGTTTTGAATGAGGGAGATATCGCAGTTGGGGTTCCAGCCAAAGTAATAGGAAATGTAAGCTCCAAACCAAAAACAAAAGAAGAACTATGGGGATATAAATTGAAATATCAAGAGATGGCTCGAAGACATAACGCAGACGGTGCGTTAGAAAAAATCAGAGATTGATAACCAAGATACTCATTATTTTTAATTTAATTGTATAAACTACTCTCTTTGTCTATGTTATTTATCCAATCATGGTACTGAATTAAATCCGTTTCATCCCAGATTACATACAATTCAGTTATTTCTGCTAAGGTTACTTTCTCACATGATAAAATTATACATTTCGCACACATATCATCCAATAACCAATCTTCAGACATTTGATGAGTACATTTTTCCAGTGCATCATCAATTACAGATTCAATATCTAATCGGGAACCTTTGAAGTTCACGTGGGTACAAGTTAATGATAAACAAGTTCTGCATAGTTCAGATCTTACTTCATTAGTTTGATTTAAAGAATGCCAAGACGTATTATCATACATTTGCTTGACAAATTTCGCTAGATTTGGAATTACATTCTTTGGTTTAATTGCATTAATATTCAGATTCTCTTCTTCAATAATCTCCTCATCAAATATGGAATCAAGAGTATCAAATAATAAATTAAAATCGAGATCTTCCTCTTTGTCTATTTTGTAATCAGACTCAGTAAAATTATTGCTAATGTTTGTCTTCTTTATTTTTTCTTCATCAGAAATCATTCAAATAGATTTCTCTCATTTTGATTTATTAAGACAGAGACAAGGAGGTTGGCGAAAGTAAACAAGCGGGTTTTTCATTAGGTATGTTGCTACTGCTTTAGAATACAAAAATTAATCACTAGTAAAGAAATGATTTTCGAAAGTAATTTGGTTGATAAAATAAAATTATTTGATTGTTATGTATTTTGTAATGCAGAGAAATGACCTTTTAGGTCATTTCATTCTTATTTACTATTTATACTTCAACACTGACTGTCTCAGCTTGATTTCTTCCAGATTTGTTATTCATGTATAGGAATAATAATTCACTATCCTCTGAAGCTGAAACTGTTAAGACTAAATCCTCACCAGCATCAATATAGAAATAATCAAGAGAAGTAGTTGTTGGAGTCATAACATTGAAACTTCCAATATCTGTTGAGTCGTATGCTCCAGATTCTAAATCAAATGTTTCTACCCAATAATCAAATACTGGATTGTTCGCATCAACCACTGGCAATATACCAAAACTAAGAGAATTCATATCTTCTAAAACTATTGGAATTGTTTGAAGTGAAGTTCCAGCTTCATTAGACAAGAAGAATTCAAGATAACCTCCACCTAATGCACCGAAAATAGCTGAAATGATTGTACCATCTTCGAAGTAATCAACAGCAACAGCTACATAATCCCAATAACCATCTTGATCTGCATCAATGTACACATCTGTTTCCATAACGTTTGCAGCGGTTCTTGCACCCCAGGTTGCCATGGCAAATTCCAAAATATTACCCCAACCTACAAAGTAAGTTTTTGCACCGGTGTATCTTACGTCAAACCAATTATCAGACCCGTAGGCGTTTAGATCCTCATTTGCATCCCAAACTCCTGCCTGATACACATCAACTGCAGTTCCTCGAATACCGTCATTTTCCATTTCAAGTTCGTTGCTGTCGCCTAGATCAACACCACTTTCATGGTGTTTGTGATGTTTTCTCCATTTGTGAGAATCATCATCTACTTCAGCATCAGCTCTAGCAAGAGGTACTACATGGAAAGGCATTCTGAGAACATCTCCACCGCTCGTAGTTTCAGTCAAAGTAATAAATCCATCATATTCTTCAAAAGCTTCATCAGCTTCCAATTTATCGAAATTAATTTTAAGTTTAACCTTAAACCATTTCGATTGTCCTGGTTTTACTTTGATTGATCCTTTGTGTTTTACTTGTACACTTCCTTCATCATCATCAGCAAACAAGAAATCAGAGCTAATAGTAAATCTCTTGGTTTTTTCGCCTAGATTTTGGACTTTATGTAAGCTCCAATAAGTCCTCTTCCCTTTGTCATCACTTTCTTTAATACCAAATGAAGCACTTGCTGGTACGACTACAGATTCAGTGTCCACAGCAACTGCAACTTGCATCCTACCTGCACCTTGACGAGACACTGGATAGGGTTCACCATTCACTGATGTATCTGTTGCAGTATTCATCAATACTGATTTAATCTGAGCAGGACTCCAATCAGGATGTAATTGTCGAAGTAATGCAGCAGCACCGGCAACATGTGGCGCGGCCATTGAAGTACCGGAATTACCTGCAGCTCCATCACCTGAACCAACAGCGACAGAAGCAATATCTGAACCAGGTGCTGTGATATCTGGTTTTAAATACGAATCCACCATACGTGGACCACGTGAACTGAAACCAGCTATTCTATCGGGTATTGGGATCTGAATTGCAGGGTCCAAGGTGAATGTAGCAGAGCCAACTGCTAAGGCATCAACGATTGATAAACCATCTACATTTCCAATCATAACTGAAGGAATTTTGACAATATCATCCCCACCCATACTAATGGGACCTGCACCAGGGGCATTATTGAATATAACCGCTGCCATTGCGTTTGCATTTTCAGCGTTCAATACTTTCTCATCAAATCGACATCCACCTCGTGAAATGAACGCAATTTTACTGGTAAGATCTGGTAAAACTGGGTCAGTGTTACAGGCAGTTCCTACATATTCAGCGTCAGCTGACAGAACAGATGCTAAGGAAGGTCCAAATGCAGCAGGAAGATATTCGTACTGCCCATCTGCAACTCCACCAGCGGTATTAGTGACTTCAAGTGCACCAACTGCCACACCAGGATCATTACCGGCTGCAACGCTTATTGCATCTGTTGCGGCGGCAGGTGATCCCGTAATATAGTTTTGATCCCCAGAATTACCTGCAGATACTGCAACTACTACTCCTGCAGCAACTGCTGCATTTGTTGCAACAGAATCAGGGGAATTATTACTGCCAAATGGGGATCCAATTGACATATTGATAACATCCGCACCATCATCGGTACTACCATCTCCATTAGGATCAACTGAATACTCGAGAGCAGCAACCATTACTGACCATGAAGTAGATCCTAGGGAGAATACTTTTACAGCCAATAATTTGGCCGCTGGAGCAACACCTGGACTAACATGAGCCGTTCCCATCCCAGCTGCAATTCCTGCCACGTGGGATCCGTGACCGTGTATGTCGAGAGGATCATCGTCAGGAAATGGAATTGTCATGCCAGGAGTTGAAGCATCATAATTTTCGCCAACTAAATCAGTTCCTCCAATCACTTTCGCATTTGGAAAACCACCATCAGCCAAAGTTGTGGGATCATTACTTGCATAATCAGCAGGATCTCCACTACCACCTAATCCGGCATGTGTATAATCTATACCTGTATCAATAATAGCAATTGTCATTCCCTCACCATCAACACCGAGTTCATCGTTTGTTTTTCCATCAAATACGAATGGGACACTGTTGTCTAAGGCTGGTAGATATGTGTGTACCTTGTCCACACTCAATACGTTCACGTGGTCAAATGATAGAAGTCTATTACTGTCAATTATAACAGAGAAACCATTGTATACTATTTGATAATCATAAAGGATTATACCACCTATACTCTGTACTTCTGAAATTACATCTGCTTGCATGGCTTTAAGTGATTGCACGTAAGCTTTTTGACCTTGGGCATCAAGTTTGTTTTTACCCAGCTCAGCCAATCTTGATTGTTCAGCTATAAGGGAATTGCCCTCAAGACCAACAATAACTTCAACCGGCCCTCCGTTGAATTCAACTCCAACCATTCTATCTGCTGAAGCGGAAGGTTGTCGTAAAACTGTTCGACCAGCAACTGTCTTCTCGATCAGACCTAAGTTTTCTGGATCGAAATCTGCTAACATTTCTCTATCCGCAGAAGAAAGAAATGGCCTAGGTGTAACGCTTTGATCACTAATTAATGCGTCACCCAAAGGCATCATCATTCCTAGAGACAATAAAATTGCCAGTAGAAAGGTTATTCTTTTATTTATTTTCAATTTTTATCACCATAAATTTTTCATAATTTGTCATAATTATGAGTTATTTGTCAATCCGATCACAAGATCGAATTTAACAGTCTTAGTGCTGAAATTGTAACCTAGCTTATAAGTTTTTTACACACCTAGTAAAATTATCCATAGAATAGTTTAAATGCGTCTATCCAAATTTCACACAATATCCCTATCTGATTAGATTACAGTAAATTCCTAGTAAATAATTCCGCTTTTTACTTTTAATGTAGATTTAATGAAGGAAGTTATATCTGACCTATAGCTATATTTCAGTCAATTAAAATTAGAGCCAAGTAGAATAATTGTAAAATTAATGAATTAGGTATATTCTAATTAGTTATTGATTGAAATTTGATAATCAATTATTTTTATTGGATATTAGAAAGAGCACTTAGATTACAGTACCCTTCCGTATTTAAAATTTTTATTTATGGATATGTATCTACATTGACGAAGGTCACTGCTTTCAATTCAGCGCCTGAATAATGGAGTACTGCACCCATATATTTCTTACTTGAGGATAAGCCGGTCCATGCTAATTCGACTGTACCAGTAGTACCAACTACCGCACTTGTGGGTGCACTAACCAGAGTTAGACTTCCACCTGCAGCTTCAGGTACTGCAAATCCGAATAGTGTATATTCCGAATCTGGACCATCTGTTTGCCATCCATGAACTACTACTGTATACCATCCTTCTTCTGGGTATGGAACATCGACTTGCTCAGCAGAGGTTCCTGAACCACTACCACCAACAAATCCTGATGGACCCCAAACATAAAGATCTAAATCATCGATACCATCAGTGTGAATGTCGAATAATGAAAATCTAGCCAATAATGACCCTGCGGGAATGTATACTCCATGGAAGTTAACACCGACACCAGTTCCAAGAGCAGTATTGATGTCGTTTGCTGGATCATCAACTACAGTTGCTGTTTGTTGATCTGCCATCGTTAATCCTGTTGTTACAGCAGAATATGCGCCATCATAACCAAATGATACACCAAAACTTGCTGTACCATCAGCACCATTCTCATTGATTTCAGCAGGAGCATCAATTTCGAATGCACGAACGGCAATTGGACTGTAAACTGAATAATGACCAGTTGCATCTTCCCAAGTTAATGAACCAAATGACCAAGCACCAATACCAGCACTTCCATCATTTGTGATTGCAATTTCGAAATCCATAGTCATTCCACTCTTTAATCTGAAAGATGATGGTGTAACTGTTACATCAAATCCTTCTGGAGCGTCAACACTTGCAGTGTATGTTCTCCATCCATTTTCAAGAGCAACGCTTGTGACTGATCTTTGAACTGTTTGTGTGCCAACCAATTCTCCTACACCAATTGATGCAAGATTCAAGTCACTTGGATCTGTTGGTAAGAATGAATTTAGCCAGTCGCAAGTGCCAGAACCCCATACTCCGAGATCTGCACCACAGGTATAGGCTGCATAATCAAAGAACCCACCTGTACCACTTCGGTCAACATCATAGACAAGGCCGGGTTGTAACAGGGAACCTTTGTTTGCTTTTCCACCAGGTACAACATGACCAGCACCCATATCGAATGGATCTGCTTGTGTAGTTCCATCTTCTTTGGTAACATCTTGTCTTGAAGTAGTCATTAAAGCAGATTTTACCATGGAAGGACTCCAATCAGGATGTGCTTGTGACATCAAGGCAAATATACCCGCAACATGTGGACTTGACATTGAAGTTCCACTGATTGCTTGGAATGATTGCCCAGGTGCTCCTAGATAGGGTGTTAACGTATTAGCTGCAAGAATATTGACACCAGGTGCGGTTACATCTGGTTTAATAATATCTGAAGATTGAGTATTAGGTCCTCGTGATGAGAATGAAGCCATAACAGATCCTTGTCCATCAGCAGCTTGTCCGCCACTTAAGGATGCCATTCCAGATCCACCGTTATCTGCAATATAAGCCTTGATTGCAGGTCCATCAATATGATCAACATGTAAAGATGGAACAAAGTGGTTATCAGTATTCAAAGTTTGTAGCGCTGGGTTGTATAGGATCATACCCACACCACCACCAAGTGCAACAGCATCACTTTTAGCAACACGTGCAAAGGCTCCTCTGCGACAAAGAACTATTTTACCTGCAATAGAGGGTGAAAAGGCTACATCTGGATCACACAACTCATTATTGTGATCTGCTGAATCAACCAACTCAGTAGTCCCTATGCCTCCAGTTAATGTTACACCGGAATAAGTCGCACCATTACCTAATGTTACAGTACCGACAAAACTTCTTGTTTGTGTGCTTGCACCCACGGCGGTTACCCATGGAACGCTTGCAGGTGAGCCAGTTGTTGCAGCACCTGGACCATCGTTACCATTTGATGTAGCAACAAAAACTCCAGCATTTTGAGCCCATAAGAAAGCTAAATCATCAGAACCAATTGCAGACGACGAACTACCGATTGAATAATTGATAACATCTACACCATCGGCAACTGCTTGATCAATAGCTGCAGTTAGATCTATACCTGCACATCCTGCATCATTCCAGCAGACCTTGTATATTGATAATTGAGCTCGTGGTGCGATACCAGAAACTACTCCTAGATCTGCACCGAGAATACTTGCTTCTACTCCACTATTACCAGCCGCTGTTGAAGCAGTGTGACTTCCGTGTCCATCACTATCACGAGCTGAATCATATTCATTAGGATGTAATGAGGAAAATCCTGCCCGGTAAGCTTTGGCTGCGAGTAGTTTGTTGTTACAATCGAAAGAATCGAATTCACAACCTGTTCCAGTGAAATCTGCAGGTGCAGATCCATATGTTCCATCATCCGCGAAACTTGCGTGTTCTGGCCAAATACCGGTATCAATTACACCAACAACTACTCCTTCTCCATCATATCCTTTTGCCCATGGACCTGCTGGGTCTGTGAGACCTAGGAAATCTGGTGAACTATCGGTAGTTGGAAATACAATTTCATTTGGTTGTACACTGAGAACATCAGATCTTGCATTTAATTGTAAGGCTTGATATTCACTCATTTCAGCGGCGAAACCGTTGATTGAGTATACGTAATCGTAAATTTTTACACTACTGTCTAATCCAACTGATTCCATGAGGTTATCATGGGTTACAGTTAGAAAGTTAACATATTTCTCTACATTAGCACTATTTGGATTAATTTTACCACTAGTGGTTTTTGTAGCTTTGAGACCTTTAATATCTCCATCATAAGCTACAACAGGTAGATCATACATCGTAACAATATATGTACCAACTTTTTGTGAAGCTACTTGATTAACAACTGATTCAGGAACTGAAAGATTTGTTGTCTCAATTCCACCAGTAGTGGTTACTCCAGTAAATCCAGGAGCACCAACCATCATGATAGCTATAACAAAAAGTAAAGTTACTTTTGTTTTATAATAGTTTATTTTCATTTTTTCACACTCTAAAGTGTTATAACAAGTCAAATCCCAATATTAAGTCTGTTTCAATTACTCCTGTAGATTTGAATTTTGATACTTTCTCAAAATTTTATCCACAAATCAGATTTTGACTATCTTAAAACTACAAAAAAAAACTAGCTTAAAAGCTTTGTACAGTCCTAGTAAAAGTATACCCACATAACTTTATAAGTGCGGGCGCAAATAAGTTCGAATCACACTCGTGCACAAACATGTACTTTATTACTAGTAAATAATTCCGTATATAGTTCATATTAGACAATAGCAATATTTGCTACTTATATGATAATTAATATTTTCAGCCATTATGACAAAGAGCCAAACTGGGTTTTTCCTTTGTCTGAAATAATAATTATCTCGAGGAGGTAGTTTCAAATTGAGCAGGGTTATCCACCATTACCGTAACAAAGATTAAAGTTAGCTGAAGAATAATAATTAATACGGCATTCCCGAGGTGTAATACGACGATGAGTGGTTCTAGATCTCGAGTGACGGTTAGACCACCAAATAATACTTGAACTGCATATAGCACAATTTCAATGCCACATAATGTATAGAGTGAAGGAATATTTTTTCTGTATTCTCGAGATAGATAAAAAACATAAATAAGGAAGAACCCATTTAGTGCTGCCCAGAGTCTGTGGAACCATTCAGCAAATATTTGGCTATTTGACAGATCAGGAATAAGCTTACCATGACACATTGGCCAATCTGGACAAGCCAATCCAGCACCAATAGCTTTGACATAAGCACCTAGAAGGATCAAAATATAGGTCGAAACTGCAAGTAGATATACTGAGAAACGAAATTTCTGCGAAATAATTTCCACATGGAAACAAAAAAGGATCTATTTTTGTATCGATCGGTTCAACACAATACAAAATCATATCTCGGTTCTAATTCGTTATTTATGTTCCCTTTCTATACAAAGGTAAGCTAAATGGTATAACTTCTTTTGAGCCAACAAAAGTGTTCAAAATTACAAACCATGTTTTAATAAAGAGTAAATTCAACCCTAATTTGTATGGTAACAATTGATAAATTTTATGGGACCCCTTGGTGCTCTGATTGTAAAAGAACTAAAACCTACCTAGGAGAGCAGAGAATTCCTTTCAATTGGATTGATATCGATGCTGAAGAAGAATCAGCATTGTTTGTGGAATCAGTAAACCAAGGGAAACGTAAAGTTCCAACAATTGTATTTAGTGATGGATCTGTCCTTGTCGAACCAAGTAATGCAGATCTAGCTGCAAAATTGGGTATTTCAAGTGAGTTGGAACATGATTTCCACGATGTTTTAATTGTTGGTGGGGGTCCTGCGGGTTTAACTGCTGGATTGTATCTTGCACGAGACGGATATGATGTTGCTGTAATTGAGAAGGGATCATTAGGTGGTCAAGCAAGTTATACAGAGAAACTCGATAATTATCCTGGATTCCCTGATGGTATTGCTGGGGGTGATCTTGCTGAAAGAATTGTTCGTCAATGTGAAAAATTTGGTGTTGAGTTTCAGAAAGCAACAGAAGTTGCGGGGATTCGAAGACAAGATAATTATTTAATTGTCGTATGTGCCACAGGACAGGAATATGCTTGTTCAGCAGTTGTTTTCGCAACCGGAAGCAAGTATCGTAAACTAGGGGTTCCAGGTGAGGATGACTTGATTGGCTACAAATTACATTTCTGTAGTACTTGTGATGGACCATTTTACAAGGATAAAGATGTAGCAGTTTTAGGTGGAGGTAATTCTGCTTTTGAAGAGGCTAATTTCTTATCTAGATTTGCGAAAACTGTTACAATATATGGTAGATCAGATAATTGGAAGGCGTCTAAAGTGTTGAAAGACCAAGCAATGAAAGAAAATAACATATTTTGTGTCCCTAATGCCGAGGTAAAAGAGGTTCTTGTTGGTAAGAAAAAGACACTCAAAGGGTTATTGATGAAAAACCCTAAAACTAAAGAAACTTACGAAATACACCCAGATGGAGTATTCTTGTTCATCGGATTGACACCAAATGCGGAGCCCGTGAAAAATTTAGTTGAATTTGATGAGGGTGGTTTTATTAAAACTGCAGGAAACATGATGACTTCTATGGATGGATTATTTTCAGCAGGTGATTGTAGATCTGGATCAACAAAACAAGCAGTATCTGCCATGGGCGAAGGAGCTGCAGTTGCACTTCATATCCGAGATTATCTTAAAACATTGTAAAGAATCACAAATTTTGTAAAACTGAATTTCTTTAAAATTAGATTTAATAAAGCAAAACAAATATAAAATTTCAATAATATATGATTTTGCCAAGTGATAGTCATAATTATTAAATTTGCAATTCTAAATCTTCATACGATAGAAAAAATCTATTACTGATGAAAACATGGGTATCGAAGTTGTAACAATCAATATATTCGGAGTTCTTGTGAGTGTTTTCTCTGTGTTTGTAACAATTGACATCTATAGAAAATATCGATTACGTACCTCAGTATTTTTTGTCATCAGTAGTATTGCTGTCTTTATTTGGAATATTCTTCATCTAACATTTAATTTTATAGGTGAAAATACATTCAGTTTTAATTTTATTAGATTCCTCTGGTTAATTCTAGTTTATAGTGGCATAGTATTTGTTTATTCTTTTATTTTTGGATACTCTAACCTTAGATATGAAAACCTTAACTGGAGGCTTGTAGTTTACTCAGCTTTAGCAAGTGCATTCATTGTGTTATTTACTGTTAAGCGAGATTGGGTTGATGTTACTTACAATCAAGATGAAGGTTGGATCACTACTATACATTACGCAACATTTTGGTCATTATTTTCCATTTCAATACTAATTGTTAATTTCTTGGAGTTGATTATCCCCTTAGTTAATACTTATGCTAAAGCAGAACAGAATCAGTCAGTTTTGTTAACCATGCTCATGGCTATACTATTAGCAATTTTCTCGAATGCTCTAGAACCGATTTTGAAAGAAATTGCTCTACCTCAAGCGATCAGATTTTTAGTAGCGGACATAGGTTTCTTAATATTTTTTATGATTTTATTAAGATATCCTTTCACGGGATTATATGATAATTCAACACTAAAACAGGTAATTATTGCAGATGAATCCGGTGTTCCTCAATTGATGCTAAGTGATGACAAAAATAAAGCTATACTCACTTCTGGAGCAATAATTGGAATTAATTCTATCCTCGAGGAAATAACCGAAATAGGGTTGTCTTCGAGTACGAGTAAGATAGAATCAACTCGTAAAATTGAATTAGGTGTAGATCAATTTTATATTGTTATTCGAAGGCCAATTATTATTGTGTTTCAATTTCAGAACCCAACAGGTGTTTGTTTTTCAAAATTTAAATCTTTATCACGTATATTTTCAGAGGGTACTAATGGAAATGATAAAATCGATAAAAAATTACTCGATGTATTTGAAACAAGGTTAAAAGAATATTTTCAGAATTTCAACCCAACTGAAAATTAAGAATTAATGCAAAAATGATATGGTGAGATAGATAAGTAATAATCATAAATAACCATGCTACATTGTTTTCAACCAATTTAGTTGTGGATGCTTTTTGTATGAAATACACAATTCCAATGTCTAATGGTATAATGAATAGTAAAAGTAAATAGATCGGTGCCAAACTACCTATATATACTCCATACCCAAAAATAAAAATTGGTGCGAAAATGAAAGGAGCTGAAATTGCAGCTAAATAGCGGTTCCTACTACCAAGAATAATTGGTAAGGTCTGACGGTTCAATGCTTTATCCCCCTCAACATCATTGATATCCTTAGAATTGATTGATCCGAATATGTAAAGCGTGATTGCAATTGCAAAAACTAAATGGACCTGAGTGATAGGTTCTCCAAGAACTGTCAAAGCCAATAAATAACCGAATCCCCTCACATATCCAATAATTAGATTATTAATAGGGAAATAATTTTTCAATCCATTATCAATATTATATAACCATCCAACTATAACGAATGACAGATCCAAAAGAAAAGCTTCCAATGATAGGAGCATAAAAACGAATAAAGAAATAAACTGTATAACAGTCCCAATAATAAAGGCACTTTCTTTCTCTAGATCACCTCTGGGGATTGGTCTATGGGGTTTATTTATCTTGTCGATCTCTATATCGTAAACGTTATTGACGTTATTAATTCCCATCCGGAGTGTAACAACTCCAAACAATAGTAGGAAATAATTTATCCAAGTTTCAATCATCAGTAGTGTGTCAACAAAAATGAAGTAATACAAACTTACAATGATGATAGGTGCAAAAACAGTAATTGGTCTCCCATTCTCTATAAGGAGCTTGATCGTCTCAATTGGCGAGTCCTCAAATTCCTTAATTTGGAAATTATTTTCCTGCAATCGGCATGAAAATCAAAAATTGCAAGGTTATAAGTTTTGATGTCACGATTATGCTTAAACTGATGGAAACAATAGCTATGATTGACAATAGATCCGAAATTTATTGTGAAGTAGAAGTAAAACTATCTTATACATTGGTTTTCAAAATATATGATATTATTCGATATAATTCTAATTGTAAATTATTCAACTTTTCTTACTGTCGGACGAGAAATATCCATATTAACATCATCAATTCGTGTTACTGCCACATCAATAATGACTTTATCCATTTCTTCGCCTTCAACACGATCTATTTTCCCTCCATCGGCTGCACGTAGAGAAAATATGTGATTGATTTTCTTATGATTATATTTGTTACAATAGAATACGCCAACTTGCCATGATCTTGTATCATCTTCAAGGGGAACATCTGATATGTCAATATAAAGCTGACCCGTGGCTTTGAACCATTTATTGGGTCTATTTGTTTTGGTCCAAATTTTCGCGGGGACACGAACTCCGTTGGTGAATACGAGTATCCCGTCACATTCTATAGAGCGCACTACAAAGAAACCATATTTTAGTGGTATAAATAATAATGTATAATATATACGGCAAATAGATAGTTTTTCAACCTGTATTAACTAGGACGGCAGTTGTAGACTCAAGAAAATCAATGTAGAGCTAAATATTTATGGGAATAATCGCCTAGCACGATTTAACCATGCTTCTTCCTCTTTTGCATGTTCACCAAAAATTAACGATGTGGTGAATCTATGGTAATCAGAGGCTTCAAGCCACCGACTTCTCCACTTCTCAAGCACTAAATCATTCTTAGATTCTTGGTGAATCTTTTTGAGGAATTCTTCCACTATTAAATCATTATCAGTTAGTTTATCAAAATCTTGGATTAAACAAATCCCAGTAAGAATGAATGAAATTAATTCCATAACCCAATACGATGGCTTGACATCTTTTAACAATGGATAACTATGGTGTAAGAGGGTGCGTATTAATTCTGTTCGAGATGCATTTGTCTTAACATTCATAACTTTCATAATACCTGGTACTTTACGATCTGATGTGGATTCATCAACAGTAAGTAAAGATAAAATCACACCATAAATCAGACAAGCAAAATGTTGTATTTTTGGAATAGATCCCGGATTATCATTTTGCAAGGTAATTGTATAGATTACCAGTAGGAGTTCAGCTTCTTCATACTTTCCTCCAAATCCTACTGTAGTATTTGCTGTGATAAGAATATCAATCACAGTTTCCAAAGGTAATTCTGATTTATCCTTTATTGCTTCTTTAATTAATGTGATAGCCCTACTAATTACTGATTCCATTCCTTCAGTATCTTCATTCCAAATCTGTTCAATCTCTTCTTTTAGATTCATAATACTTTCCAAGCCTTCAAGTTAATAGATGATTCCCGCTAATTAAATTCTGTCTAGATCATCATCATGTTGGGTAGCAGGATCGAAACGTCCTTTGGCTTTTTTATCAATTAGAGCAATTTTACAAAATGGGCATATAGCTGTTCCAATATTATGACCAAATTGTCTTTGACATTGCTGACAGCTCATTTCTATGCGCCAATTTTTCATTTGAGAATCAATACGTGCAATCTTATCCCAAATATCTATAACTGAAGTTGCCCTTTTTTCTGAGTCTCTATTTGTTTCAAATTCGAATGGTCCTGATTTAATTATTGCTTTACCATCAATTCCTTCAATATAATCGATTTCATACACATCCTCATATGGTATCTCAATACTTTCCCATCCTGCTTTAGATTTCTTGATAACAGTGAAAATTTCATCTTTATCGTCAAAATGGTACCAAGCTTCACGATATGACTTCCATCCCCAAGTAATAAAATACCAAAAAGAAACACCAAATATACCAATAGCAAAGATAATTTCCACTGTAGTTGATGCTAGGTTATTCGAAATTAATGAATCAATGTATGATGCTCCAAATAGAGTTACAATTAGACTAAAAAGAAAAACAACAATTACGTGTTGAGCTATAGTAATGAAAGGTGATTTGTAGAGTTTGCCTTCCGAGTTCCAATAGATACTCTTGCGCATCAATTTCTTCATATCAAGGGGGGCATCTATCGATTTTTCATCAGGTTCTTTCCACATTGATAAACCTTGCATATCTTGGGTATAAACAATCTTTTTGATTGAAGCAATCTTAAAACTAATATTTCTGCACCTAAATTGTGTACCGCCTATTTGCAATTTGGATTATCATTTATTATTCGCTGAATTCATTTTTCAGATTGACTCAAAACAGATAATTTATTGACAAAGATTATTATATTCTCAGACACCAAAGAGGATTGTTGAAAGATATTCGAAAACTAATTGCACCAACTATGTTATTATTGAACGTTGGCTTCGTAGTAGCTGGAGATAATGCAGGATCACAAGAAGCTAGTGCACCTGGATTTCAAGTAATTGGGAGCCTAATCGCACTAGGTATAATCGCCTTTCTAGCACCGTTATTACGAAGAGATAAATCTGAAAATCAATAGTTTTCATAATTGGAAAATTGCATTTTACATTATGTAATTAGGATTCAAATTTATTTATTATATCCATTAAATCTTCACGCATGGGCTCATTAATTTCTTCATGTATGACAATCTCACCATTGGTGCCTTTTGTTAGCACATATACAATATCTTGCAATTTTGGATCTAATTCTAAATAATCTCCTCGAGCGTGCCCTCCTCGACTCTCATTTCGTTTTAACGATGAAGTTACAGTCATTTTTGCACAAGTAATTAAATTTCGCAAATCCATTGCTTGATGCCAGCTTGGATTATAGACTCTATTCCCAGTGGCTTTGCTTTTTTCCATACGTTTGCTCAATTCTTTAAGTGTTTCCAAAGCTGAATTGAGGCTTTCTTCAGTGGATAAACCATATTGCAAGGTCATCATTTCTTGGAGTTCCTTATGTAATTCATATGGATTCTCAGTGTTTGTCTCATCAAATGGTTGGAGTGTATATGTAATTGCCATTTCAAGTAACTCATCAGAAATTTCAGGGTAATCAGATTGTGATTTGACATATTCCGAAGCAAATTTTCCTGCTCTTATTCCGAATACTATAATGTCTGCTAATGCATTACCTCCTAATCTATTTGCCCCATGTACTCCTCCAGAAGTTTCACCTGCAGCGAATAAACCTTTGATATTTGATGAATTATCCTCATAGCTAAATTTTATCCCACCCATTGTGTGATGAGCTGTCGGTGCAACTTCGAATTTCTCTTTTGTAATATCTAATTTAGCTAGCGTTTTCATTTGATGATACATGGAGGGAAGTTTAGTTTTGATATAGTCTGCATCGCGAATGCTTCCTATATCCAGATATGCTGCATCGTTGGGGGAACCACGACCTTCACTTACCTCAGATCGGATTGCTGCTGAAACAACGTCTCTGGTTAATAGTTCGGGTGGTTTTCTGGCTGATTCATCTCCTGCCAACCATCTATTTGCTTCTTCCTCAGTGTCTGCGTATTGGGATTTATATTTTTCAGGGATGTAGTTAAACATAAACCTCTCATTTTCGCTATTAAGTAATATTCCTCCTTCGCCCCTAACTCCTTCAGTTACAAGTGTACCTTCAACATTTGATGGTGCTGCCATTCCAGTTGGATGGAATTGAATAAATTCGAAATCAATTATTTCAGTTCCAATATCAAAAGCCAAAGCATGACCATCTCCTGTTCCTTCCCATGAATTAGATGTGATGGTAAACATTTTTCCTGTACCACCAGTTGCCATTATAATGGCTTTAGTGTGAAAACAGATTAATTGTCCTGTAGTCCTTTCATATCCGAATGCACCAACAATTTCATTGTCCTGTGTTAACAATTTAGTAATAGTTGTCTCCACATGAGCTGTTACATTTTCTTCATGGATTACAGTTTCTTCGAGTATCCTAATCATTTCGAGGCCAGTACGATCTCCTACATGTACTAATCTTGGATAAGCGTGACCACCAAAATTTCTTTGTAGCATTTTACCTTCTGGAGTTCTGTCCCATACTGCTCCCCACTTTTCCAATTCTCTAACAGCATTAGGGGACTCTTTTACTAACATTTCCACAAGTCTCCAATTACCATGGTATCCGCCTCCTTTTATTGTATCATGATAATGTACTTCCCAATTATCCTTTGGATTGACATTACCAAATGAGGCCGCGACACCGCCCTCTGCCATGACCGTGTGAGCCTTACCAAGCAGTGATTTAGTAACTACACCAATGCTAATATTTTCCTTAGCCGCTTCAATTGCAGCACGTAATCCTGTACCACCAGCTCCAATAATTAATAAATCATAATTCAGGTGCTTTATCTGACCCTTTTCGTGGTTAATATCGATCATGTTTCTAGTCAACGCCTCTCAATTTCTTTATAGTTTTTTGTAAAATTATCAAAATAAATAACGTATTAATCGTGCATAAAGTTACATTTATAACGATTTATTGTAAAAATGGTAATAATATCTTTCATAATTGGTAAAAATATTATTTGAAAGATGAATTGTCCTCAATCTTTGATAAGAAAATTGATTAAAAAAAGATAGTGAAAAAATATATTTTGAATGATTCCAACGACGTTTTTATGTGATAATCCAAATTTGAAAAAATTATGATTGACATAGGCATAATAGGTGCCGGGATAATAAGTAAAAGGCTAAAAAATAGGTTCCTAGAAGAGAAAGGAGTTAATATTCTATGGATATGCGATTTAGATCTAGAAAAAGCAAAGTTATTGGCTGAAAACACCAATGCAAAAATAACAAATGACTATCATGAGGTTCTCAATGATCAAAAAACTGGAATTGTTTATATTGGAGTTCCTCCTAAATTGCATAAAGAGATTACATTAGAAGCATTAAATAAACAAAAACATGTGATTTGTGAAAAACCGATTTCTCTGACAAATCAATCTGCAGCAGAAATGATAGATGCTGCTAATTCGTCGAATAAATTAACTTGCATAAATTTACCATTTAGATGGACCCCAGCAGTTATTAAATTTAAAGAAAAATTAGCAGAGGGATATGTAGGGGAGATTAGACGCATAATTCTACGTTTTCGATTCCCAATGTGGCCAAGGTCCTGGCAGATCACAGATTGGCTATCAAAAAAAGAACAAGGTGGAGCTCTTCGAGAAGTTGGAACACATTTTTTCTTTGCTATGAAAGAATTTGAAGCTTGGATAGGTAACGTTACAAAAGTATGGTCTAAAGTGGAGTATGAAACAGATCTAGGTGCAGAATGGAATGCGATTGGAATAATGGAAATGAGTTCCGGATTGACTGTCTCTTTGGATTTCTTAACTAAATCAAACGAGAAAGAGGAGAATTCTATCACTATAGTAGGTGATAAGGGTTATTTAACCCTTCAACACTGGCATGTTCTTCAAGGATCGCAGTCTGGATCTGATTTGGTAACTATTGATGATTCAGAAGAGGTAGAAGATATGGTGGCCGCATTTCTCAAGAGAGTAAGAGGTGAACAATCTTTGCAACCACTAGTAAGTTTTGAAGATGCTGCATACGCACAACAAATCCTTCAAGCATTACATGAATCAAAGGGTTCATGGATTGAAATTGGTATTTGATTATCATATTTTGAAAGATTCCCATGTTCAATTTTTAATTTGTAAACCAACCAAACTTAGATTTGTTCACAAACGATTGCCTTAATTTCCAAATATTGCAAGATAATCTTTTAAATATAATATCCATTTGTGGAAGGTGGCTACTGTAAATTCAATGAATGTCAAATATCTTAGAATGGATGAAATGGACATTTTCAGAGTAATGTTAGGTGTTAGTTTGTTCTTGCTACTATCACTAATTCGAGGATTTATACCAGTAACAATAGGTTATATTCTCAATTTAGAGGGAGTTACAAGTGAGATGGCAGCTGTATTCTTCATAATTCCCATGATTTCCCTGTTCATTTTACCTTATACAAGAGATCAATATAGAATTAAATTTCAACTTTCTATTATTCTTTGGTTTTTGGCTGTATTAATGGAAAATCTCCTAATTAAGTATATTTTAATTCTATTGGGACTTTATTTTGTCTTCTCTGTACTACTATTTTTACTTACTATTGAAAAAGCAAAAAACAATATTACTGAATCGATTTTAATTATGGTGTTATTTGATTTTGGTCTTAAGTCAATAAATAGAGGGAATGATCTGATATCATATTATAATTATTTTTCAATCTTCATAACTTTACTTGTTGTTATACTTGCTGTGTTCTATGTTAAAACCAATATCGAAACATTGGATGTGACACCAATTAAACCAATTAGTGAGAGCTCTCAGCTCCATCGAATTCATAACAGCAGTATATTTGCGTTCTTTTTAGGATTACTCATCTATTTTACAAATTTCTCTAATCCTGGAATAATTACACTTTCGCTTGATCAGTCAGATCAAATTGCAATTAGTTATTTCATAGTTGCAATGACATCCATTAGTTTCCTTGCTTACAAATATTATCCTAATTTTGTACGGGATCCCCGTTTATTTTATGTCACACCGGTCATTCTATTAATTTCAGTGGTTTCAGTTCCATGGATTGATAATTATGCAATATTATCATTATTGGGTCTATTTTCTCTAATAATAATGTTAAATTATAATATAACACGTATGCCTAAGCATTTATCTCGTCAGACATCGAGTCTCTATTTTATTTCGTTACTTGCTTTCCTAGTCTTTTTATTTTTAATTATCTCAAAAGATGGGCTAGTTATCCCAATCGTGTTTACTGTTGGATGTGGCTTATTCACAGCAATTTCTTATTATTTCTCTAAAGAATGGGAGGTAATGGAATGAAACAGAAAAATCTATTATTTGCATTAATTTTCGTTTGGCTTCTTGCATTATTACCAATATATCCATTTTATGCAGATGACAAGATAAGCGTTCCAAGTGGATCTGAGGTAAGTGTAATGACATACAACATACATTTTGGTCAAAATTTCGATGGTTTATACGATATTGAAGGATTTAAGGATGTAATTCAGAATCAGAAACCAAATATTGTTGCATTTCAAGAGGTGACATATAACTCTCCTTTCAATGGATATACAACAATGTTCATCGAACTAAAGTCATTAATGAAAAGTTTGGGATTTGATTATTTTTACACTTCAGAGGGGTATAATTATAATATTGGGAATACAATTTTTTCACAATTCAAAATCACTTCAGGTAAAACTATTGATTATGATGATTGGAATGCCTGGCAAAGAAGCGCTGTTGAGGCAACCATCAATGTAAATGGAAATGAAATAATTGTATATTCTACTCACCTGACCCATATTCCTGGGGGTGGAGAAACAGGTGATGTAAGAGTCAAGGAAGTTAATCAATTATTAAGTGAGATTTCTAATCATGATTTGAATAACGATAATGTGATAGTGATTGGAGATTTTAATATCGTTCCATTTGATGATGAAGGTACTATTACGCCCGAATACTCATTGATGATAGCACAACTTAACGATGCTTGGAATGAATTTACATTAACTATAGATGGTTTTACATCTCCAGCTGATGATCCTAAAAAACGAATTGATTTTATTTTTATTAGTAATACGATTAATGTCACCAGATGCGAAGTTTATGAAACATTAGCATCGGATCATCTTCCAGTAACTTGTGAATTAGTTTTGAGTTAAGATTTTAGCAGTGTACTCTTTATTATTATAACTCTTAATTTATGTACCTAATTGTTCAATATCCTTTCTGATTTCTTAAGCCTTAAATTGTAGAAACGAATTTTAAATTAGTATATTATGATAAAGGCTTCAAGAAAGAATTTGTTAGTTTACATTTTAATGCCTTTAATCATATCAAGCTTATCAGCTGTTTTGCTCAGTAATACAAATTCCATTGAAATTGTGAATGATTCTCCTCTTCAAGAATTGAGACTTTCTCCAATTGAAGATATGAACCCTGAGGAGAATAAATTAAATTATTTGGTAATTGCTTCAAATCAGCTAGAATATGAGAATTGGAGGAACACATATAATGTACTCACTGAATATCCAAACTTAATGGCATTGGAAGTTGAAATTACAAATTCGGAGTTATCTAATCTTCAGAAAACATCAGATTCCAAACCTATTCGGAGCAAACTACTTAGATCTTCAATTGAATCCTTTACAATGACGAATTCATTACCCCAAATCTCTCTTAATGGAAATGATGAGGCAGATCTGATGAAAGTATCTGATCTTTGGGGTCTTGGATATAATGGAACCGGTGTAGTAGTTGCAGTTTTTGATAACGGAATTAATTTTTCTCATGAAGCTTTGGTAGGTCAAAATTATAGTGATCCAGTTTTATTTAATGAGGTGAATGGACAAACCTATACACCTTGCAAAGTGCATGGCACACCAGTTGGGGGATTAATTGCATCTACTGGTACCGGTGCTTATGCTTCAACCATCGGTACTGCTTTTGGATCCAAATTAGTATCAATGGAAATGGGGTGTGATGGTGGTAATTTGTTGGGAGATCCAATCGCAGGTTTTGATTGGCTTGCAGGTCAAAATGAGACAATTAAAATTATCAATTTATCGTGGGGTGCTGGTACGGGATTGATATTTGAAGAGATAATTAATCGATTAGCACAACTTGGAATTGTAGCTGTGGTCTCTGCAGGTAACGTGGACAATGTAAGTTTACAAAATAAGGAATTTATGATAATGGATCCCGCAAGTGCAATCGGATCAATAGCGGTTGGTGCGGTAACAGATGCACTTATTCCAACTAGTTTTTCGGCATTGGGACCCAATTTGAAATATGGAACTAAACCGGATATTGTTGCACCGGGGTCAGCTTTAGCTGCTCTTAGTTCTGGAGGGGGTCTTACCTCATTCACTGGTACATCAGGTTCAGCACCTCTTGTCAGTGGGGCAATTGCAACTCTTATTTCAGGACTTGAAGATAAAAATTTGCCATGGAATGTTGGAACAATAAAAGCTGCTCTAATGAGGTCCGCAATGTCTCTTCCGTATGATGAACTTAAAGTCGGACAAGGCTTAGTTAATCTAAATGCAACTTGGCAATATCTGATGGATGCTGTTACAGACGAAAGAGGTCCAATGGTATTGGAGATTACCCCTTCAAATGGTCCTTATCAGCTGTATGACACCTTTCCGGTTGATAGTGTTGGATTTATACCAATATCGATTATATCCTCTCACCCTGATTTGGTTAATGTTGAAATCGTTGGAAATTTATCTCAGATATTATCACACCAATTTCCACTAACTAATGATTACTCCCAAATCGTTTACCTTGAAACAAGCACTACTGGAATCACTGAAGGATTATATACTGGTTATATTAATGCTTCAATCGGAAATGATTTTGTTCTCAGTGAGTTCAGCATCACTGTAATTGGTAAACCTACAAAAAAGGTTCTTCTTGATTTAAGACACACTAATTGGGACATTTCTAATAGCAATAATATTGGCGGAACAAACATTGGTGAGATGATTAAACTTGCTCAAAGCAAAGGAATGTGGGTACATGAAATAAACGTAGAACTTACATCGGCCCTTCTATCAGAATATGATATCGTCTGGCTACCAGATCCCTTTGATTTAGCAGATTGGACTTACAATAGGGCGTCTCCACTTTTCGCGTCTGAAATCGCTGCTCTAACTAAATTTGTGGATGAGGGAGGTTCATTATTAGTTGATTTTCTAGGTACATATGTGGATCAAGGATATACCACTGGTACAAATAGTTCAGAATTAAATTCACTGATTTCTCATTTTGATATTACAGCCTCATCAATACCCAATGATGATGTTGTTGGGACTACAGCCTTATTAAAAAATGTCACTTCATTTGTTGGGGGTGTAACTTCTATAACTCATTATGGGAATTATTTAGATATCGGACCTATGGCCCAAGAAATTGCGACTGATAAGTTTGGAACAACAATCGGTAGCTATCAAAATGATAATGGTGGCAAAGTATTGATTAGCAGCACCAATTTTTGGCTTGATAATGCTGGTGTAAATGGTTTGTACAATGAGCTTGGTGATGAAGGGGATAAAATTCTATCAAATAACCTATGGAATTGGTTTAGTAATAACGATTCAATCAAAATTTTCAATAATGAATGGTCACAAAATAATTATGAGATCAATTTTAAAGTCCATACAAATGATCAAAATTCGACTCCAGAATTGAAGGCAACATGGTCTGAATTTGGACTAAATCAGGGACATCCAATTATAATTTCAAATATTACAGAATTTCTGAATATCAATGTTGAATTTCCAAATGATGGTAAATACGAGATTTTAATTGAATATGGTGATGAATATAGACGGCTTTTCGTTATTCTTGATACAACTCCTCCAATAATTCAATCATTACAAATTAATCAAACTGGTTTCGAAACTGGTATTGAAAAAATGTTCCTTTTCCAACTAACTGATGAACAGTCAGATATTAATATTTCAAATATCAAGGCATTTTTAGACGGAGTTGAATTGACCACGGTCACTTATTCGGAATCCACTTCAATTCTTAGTGTATCTATATCAGGTTCAATAATGACTCAGACGAATCATTGGTTTGAATTGAAAATTGAGGTAACTGATAATTATTCGAATTTAAACTCAATACTCTATGTATTCTATGTCGGAGAGAAACCAATAGATACCTTTTCTAAGTCATCGAGTACAATTTCGACAAGTGATTCCAATGTAACAACAAGTGTTTCATCAGGCTTACCAAATCCTAAAGGGTCGTCTGGTTTCATTGTACTATCATTAACTGTGATAACTATTACATTGATTACGTTATCAGTATCCTATCGATTGCGAAAAAGAAGTGACTGAGGTTACTCGTGAAACTCTTAGCATTTATATTATTGAATTTAAGGTGAAATGATTGAGAATAAGTTCCAAGTCGATTATGTTAATCATAATCCTTCTTACATCTACATTTACCAGTGAATTTAAGATAAATTTGGAAATCTCAGAAACATTAGTTGAACAAGAACTTATCATAGGATCTGCTCTCCAAAAAACGGATAATCTTGATCCTAGGATTTGGTATCTTTCGGACTTAGGCAACGTTAATCCAAATGATATTATCTATGAATTTCAAACAATGGAAGGGGGGCTAGTTCATATTGACAAATCTAAAAATTCCAATAGAAATAATGGAATCGATCTAACAAATAGCTATTTTAAAATTGATAATAATGATTATTTGTCTCTCCTACAATCTCAACTAAAAAATGAGAATGTAAATACAGAACTACTAGATCTCGAAAAACCATGGGAATGGGGTTATACTGGTGAAAATTCAGTTATTGCAGTTATTGATACTGGAATTGATTTTCTTCATCCTAGCTTGATAGGAAAAAAAATTGATGAGAGAAGTTTTGTGAAAGAAGAATTGGGTTATCCGTCTGATGAATCGGTTGTTGATCTATTCGGGCATGGCACATCAGTTTCTGGGTTGATAGTGGGTAATGATCCTGCGTATCCTGAATACCGCGGTGTGGCTTATGATGCAAAATTAGTTAATGCAAAAGTTGCGAATTCAGATGGGTTGATTTTTTCATCAGGATTGTTGGCTGCTATAGATTGGGCAGCTAATTTAGATGAAGTTGACGTAATTAACATTTCTTTAGGTGAACTCGAAGAGAGTCCAATTACAGATTTACTTGAAAAAATGGCCAATGCAGCTGTAAAATTAGGAAAGTTAGTAGTGAGCTCTTCAGGAAATGATGGTAAAAACGGAAAAAATACATTTGAACCTTTTACAATTGGATCTCCAGGGTCTGCAGTTGAGGCAATTTCAGTTGGTGCAATTGATTTTAATAAAAATCTAGCATCTCAAAGTTCAGAAGGTCCAACAATGGGATGGGAGGTAAAACCTGATTTTATTGCCCCAGGTGTAAATTTGAAGGTTCCTAGACTATACAATAATTATCCATCTTGCACAGAAAATCTATGTTACAGATTTCTCAGTGGCACTTCTTTTGCTACACCCATAATATCTGGAGTTATGGCTCTTGCTAATTCAGCATTGGTTGATCATGGATTACCTAACAATCCTGGCATTATCAAAGGGACTGCTCATATGGTATCTTCCAGTATTGGATTACCTTGGTATCAAGCGGGAAGTGGATTGATAAATGTAACAAAAATGATTAGTTCTCTAGTAAATGGGAGTTATTCTGGAATCATTTTACCCAAAGGAGCTCATCATCCTAAACTAACAAAGATACCTGCAGGTGAGATGATAGAAATCCCGGTTACAGTAATCAGTGATTCTCTTTCTTCATGGACAAGCTATGTTGGTGATGGTAACGCTAGTGAATTTACTTCAATCAGTTTTGAAGAAGATAATATTGCTTACTCTCAAATTATCTCTCTAAAAATTAATCCGACTAATGGAACAAGTCCTGGTTTGTATGTGTATAATTATAACATTACAAGCACGAATGGCTTAATTGTGGCTTCATCTCTTGCAGTCACAGTTACAGAGCCAGTAACTTATAGATTATTATTAGATTTAACCCATACCCCTTGGGATAGCGTATTTGCATCATCTTCAAGACATCGATTAGAACGTCTTTTGGGACAGGATACTCAAGATTTAGTTGATTTGTTAATTGAAAATGGAGTGTGGGTTGATGAACTATTAACTGGGAGATTAACTAGCACAATTTTGGATCGTTATGATGTTATATGGATGCCAAGTGTATTTGTAGATCCAATACCATTTCTTACAGATAGAGAACCAATTAGATCTCAAAAAATTAGCAATGAAGAGTTAATGGCATTATATCACTTCAAACAGAATGGGGGTAAATTCATTATTGATTTTGGTGGTAGGACAGTTAATGATCTTACAACTGATATTACAGTTCCAGATCTATCCTCACTTGAAAGTCTGATGAGCTTGTTTGGTTTAAGGATCTCTAATGTGGTTGATAACAAAGGATTTCAGACTGGAATTGTTGATCCTGAACTAAATTTTGCTACAACCAATTATAGGACGACTAAAGGTGTAATCCAAATAACAAATGGAATACCAATTGTTACTGATGGTGAATACAATCAGATTGCGGGTTATATCGGTGAAAATCAGGATATGGCATTTATAGTAAATAATAGAAATTGGAGGGACGAAAGTAGATTAAGTGATGATCAGACAAATGGGCCGAAAGATTTTGCAAAAGCCGTTGTAAACTGGATATTGAAGGGGGATCAAATTTCGAGTTTCTCAATTAGTGAAATTGATGATCAACTTGAACTATCCATATTATTCAATGAAACTATAATTGGAAATGAATTGTTTGTAAGTATCAACTCTTCTCAAGGAATACAAGAGTTGACAGATCTATCAGTTAATGGATGGAAATTAACCACATCATTTGCCATTGCAACAGGGGAGAGATTCTCAGTAAATATCACATATGGTTCTGAAACAACAATTTTTCAAAAAGAAATAGATTCACAAGGCCCATTTATTGATGTGAACATGAAACAGGGATCAAAGGGATCTAATGGAGAACTTCGAACTACATGGGAGATAATTCTATTAGATAATGCACCTATTCCTAAATACAATTCTCTCGTTACAATTCTCAATTCTGAAGATCTAATTGAAATCAACGAAATAGAAACAGGCTATAGTTTTACTGTTAGTAATTCTTACATTGAACTTAATGACATAATTGCAGTTGTGGAAATAATTGACAGTCTGGGTCAATACAGTCATTTTAATTTAAACCTAAACTCTCTCTTAATCAATTCGAAGTCTATAAATGACTCAGATGACCTTCTTACTGAAAATTTAAAACCAGTTATTGTATCGCTTTCCTTAATTTTGATCTTAACTATATCATATGTGACAAAAAGAAAGAGGAAATTATGAATCAATGATTAATAATTGGACCTAATTTTCAACAAACATCGGCGTTGATTACGAGCAACTAATATGTAAATTCAAATTAGAAAATATAATATCGGTGAAATTATGTTTAGAACTCGTCATCCATTGGGATTACCAAAAGGCTCAGTGAGGGCTACTATTACAATTGCTCTTTCAATTGATTTAGTGTGGCTTTCAATAGAGAAAGAACCAATTGCGAATCATTTAGCTACGTTAACAGCAATTGCACTTACTTTCTACTTTGGTGGTAAAATGCGTGCGGAAATCCCTATACCCAAATCTGCTACAGCTTCGGAAAGAGCATGGGGTTTACCAGCAGGTACCATCAGATTCTTGATAATTGTAATTTTTAGCGTTGGTATTTATCAACTTATGATTGTTGAGGGAAGAAATTTCCTGCCTTCTTATTATCTAGAGGTAATATACAGCGTAATTGGGTATAACCTGGGTATGATTTACATGAAAGTTCGAAAACGACTCTTTCCAATTGCAAAACCAGGTGCAGGATTCTTAGATCATCTTAAATCCCTAGCTTTTCTTGGATTAACTGGAACTACAATCTTCTATACCATTTATCATTCAACATCACAAACCACAGAGAACTTAATTTTTGGAGCAACAGTTCTTCTTGGTTTCTACTTTGGTGTTAGAGATCAAAAACAACAAGCTTGAATAGGGGAAAATCGATAAACCCTAATCTAAATGCCTAAAATACTGATTATTGATTTTGGTCAATCTCGAAATGTTTATATTGTAGTAATGTACTGATAGTATTGAACCGGTAATATACCAAAGGGTCATTACTGTTTCACTCAACTACATCAAGTATCAAACTAAAGAAGTGATAGTATGGTTTCTGAAGAAAATATGCAAGTTGGATTAGACGATGCAACCGAAAATAACAATGATAAGCAGGTTCTAGAGAAAGATGAGCATGTAGATACCACAGATGAGAAATCTGAAAAGTCTGTTGAGGAAACAAAGGAAGAAGAAGTTGTCGAAATGGTTGAAATACCAAAGAAACGACTTGAAATACTTGAGAATGCGGAAAAAGAAGCTTTGGAAGAAATAAAACGTGAACGTGCTGGTGTTATTAACTACCGTAAACGCTTAGAGAAACAAAGAGATGATTTCGCTGAAATTGCATCTGTACGAGTGCTTTCAAAACTGTTAGATGTTGATGAAGACGTGAAAAGGATACTGGAAAATGGAAAAGAATCTATTCCCGAAAAGCATTTAGAGGGAATATCAATGATGGCTCAGAGAATCAATACAATTTTTAATCAAGAAGGTGTCAAGATTCTTGAAATCAAAGAGGGAAAAACTCGATTTGATCCTAGATACCATGAACCAATACTTACACAACCAAATCCTAATCTCCCTGATAAAACTGTCATTACAGTTGTAAATGCTGGATTTATCAAAGGCGATCGAGTGCTTAGACCTGCTAAAGTAATTATTACTACAATACCGCCAGAACCGAAAGAAAAAGAAGAGGTAACCTCTGCTTCCGAAAAAGATACTGGTGTTGAATCCAACTCCAATAACAATGGAGACGAAACGGATAACTCAGAGGTAAAAAAACAATAGGTGAAACATATGGGAAAAGAAAAAGTAATCGGAATCGATTTAGGAACAACTAATTCAGCTGTGGCAATAGTGGAATCCGGCGATGTGAAAATGATCCCTACGTCTGAAGGCGGGGACCTTCTCCCATCAGTCGTAAAATTTAATGAAGACGGAACCAGAACAGTTGGTGTTTTGGCAAAACGTCAAATGATAAGTGCTACTGATTCTTGTTTGGCTGAAACCAAGCGAGATATGGGCTCATCAATAAAATACAAAGTTAATGGCAAAGAATATACCCCACAAGAGGTTGCTGCTTTTGTATTACAAAAAATGAAAGCTGACGCAGAAGCATATGTAGGAGAGACTATTACAAAAGCAGTTATTACAGTTCCTGCTTATTTCTCTGATGCACAAAGAAAAGCTACTCGTGATGCAGGTAAAATTGCAGGTTTAGAGGTTCTTCGTATCGTTGCCGAACCAACAGCCAGTGCTTTAGCATATGGTCTTGATAAGGAAGAGGAACAAACAATTCTTGTATTCGATTTGGGTGGTGGTACTTTTGATGTAAGTATAATTGAAATAGAAGAGGGATTGTTTGAAGTAAAATCTACTTCGGGTAATAATAGATTGGGTGGTGCAGATTTCGATGAGCGAATCGTTGAATGGCTCAGGGATGAATTTAAGAAATCTCAAGGTATCGACTTAAGTCAAGATAGAACTGCGATGCAACGATTGAAAGATTCTGCTGAACAAGCAAAAATTGAACTATCAACAAATCTAAAGACTAACATCAATATCCCTTATCTAACAGCGGATGCTTCAGGTCCAAAACACCTTAACACTGATTTAACTCGAGCTAAATTTGATGAGTTAACTGCAGATCTTGTTCAAGAGGTGATTGGTCCAGTACGCAAAGCAATCGAGGATTTTGGAAAGAGTATAAGCGAAATAGATCGAGTGCTACTTGTTGGTGGATCAACGAGAATCCCTGCTATTCAAAAGGCAGTCTTTGATATTACTGGGAAAGAACCAGACAAGAGTATTGATCCTGACAAAGTTGTAGCTATGGGTGCAGCAATTCAAGCTGCAATTCTAGCTGGAGACATAACTGATGTCTTATTGTTGGATGTTACACCATTAACATTAGGTATCGAGACTCTTGGAAATGTCTCTACACCTTTAATTGAAAGGAATACTACAATTCCTACTCGTAAATCTCAAATATTTTCAACTGCAGGTGATAGTCAAACATCTGTTGAAATTTCGGTTTTGCAAGGTGAAAGACCTATGGCTAGAGATAATATCGCATTAGGTAAATTTAGCTTGGTAGGTATTCCACCGGCCCCACGAGGCACACCTCAAATTGAGGTAACATTTGATATAGATTCTAACGGTATTGTGAATGTTTCTGCAAAAGATATGGGAACCGGTCAAGAACAATCTATCAAAATTACGTCTCAAACCTCTTTGTCCGATGCCGAAATTGAACAAAAAGTCAGAGAAGCCAAAGAACATGAAGAAGAGGATAAGGCAGTCAGAGACAAAATTCAAGTGAAAAATGAAGCTGAAGCAATGGTCTACCAAGCTAAAAAGGCAATTACAGACCTTGGTGATAAAATAACAGATGCTGAGAAAACAACTTTTGAAGGTAAGATTAGCAAATTAGAAGATGAGCTAAAAACTGAAAATATTGATAATATTAAAGCTGCAAAAGATGACCTTGAACAAGAGTTTCATAAATTCTCAGAGAAGCTCTATCAACAAGAAGGTGGACCTGAACAACAGGGAGCTCCAGGTGCAGAATCGTTTGCTGATGGTTTCACTCCACCAGGAGCTACTCCTAGTCAACCAGAATCAAAATCTTCAGATGATTTCGTAGATGTTGACTACGAAGTAAGTGACTCTGAAGACTAAAACCAAAATAGGTGAAATTGTGTCCAAAAAAAGAGACTATTATGAGGTTCTTGGGTTATCTAAGAGTGCAACCGAGAAAGAATTGAAAAAATCTTATAGAAAACGTGCTATGGAATATCATCCTGATAAATATCAAGGTGCTAAAGATGAAGCAGAAGAAAAGTTCAAGGAATTGAATGAAGCATATTCTATACTCTCGGATTCTCAAAAACGTGAAGTTTACGATCGATTTGGACATGCTGGATTGGAAGGTGCTGGATCTTCAGCACGTGGTGCAGATCCATTTGAGTTCTTTAGTTCCATTTTTGGTGGAAGCAGTATGTTTGATAACATCTTTGGAGGTATGGGAAATCGACGATCGAGGCAAAGAGGGCCAAGACGTGGAGATGATGTTGTACTAGATCTAGAACTTAGTTTTGAAGATGCATTCTCTGGAATTGGTAAAAAAATAAGGATGCCATTTAGGAAAGCTTGTGCTAATTGTACCGGCACTGGTGCTGAGGGTGGTGCTTTGAAGACTTGTGCTACTTGTCAAGGTAGTGGAGTTGTTGAAAATAGAGTTCAACAAGGATTTTTCATACAAATCATTCAAGAACCCTGTCGAGAGTGTTACGGTCGAGGTCAAATACCCAAGAATAAATGTAAAATTTGTAAGGGTTCAGGAAGATCAAAAGAGAGAGAAGAAATCACAGTTCGAATACCTAAGGGAATTGATGATGGACAAGCAATTAGAGTTCAAGGCAAAGGTAAACCCTCAAGCAATGGTGGTTTAGCTGGAGATTTAATATTCCGAATTCATCTTAAAGAACATGAATTGTTTCAAAGAAACGGCCTTGATACATATGCCAAAATTGAGGTGGATTATCCAACATTGGTTCTTGGTGGTAAAATAAACGTTCCAACCATATCTGGAAAAGGTGAAAAATCTAAAACTGAACTCTCAATTAAATCTGGATCTCAGTTAAATGATGTAATCAAATCAGATAAAAATGGCTTTGAAAGCAAAGTGAGAGGTAACGAAGTAAAAGGCGATGCCTACTATGTTCTAAGTTTGAAAGTTCCTAAACGAGTGAATAAAAGAACCAAAGAATTGTTAAAAGAATTACAAGATTCGAAATAATAACCGCTAGAACTGCAATTTGCTACCTAAAGAATTTCCATGGTTAGTTTATCAAATATTAATTACAAAAAAAGTATTTCAATTTAGAATTAATGAAATCAGATTCAAGCTCATCTATTTGGATCTGGAAATAGATTTGAAATTGTGGTAGAAATTCTCCCGATCAGAGGCATTATCAAACCAAGTACTTCTTCACTTTCTACTGTAATGTAAATAAAACTATGAGCATCAACATATTGGAAAAATACCCACTTTCCATCTAGGTCGATAGTGCGAAATTCCTCACCTTTATCTAACATACCAATAATCTGAGACATATTGCCTAAAATAATTTCATACATTTTATTGTCGATACTTTCTTCGAGTCTACCTGCCGTCGTCTTCTGGATTGTCCCATCTTGATTAAAACGGATTAGTGTGATTTGTAATGCATCTTTAAATGTCTGGATGAATTTATTTAGTAAATGATACAAAGCTTTGTTGCTACTAAGAATTTGACCTTCCTCTAACATAGCGGCAACATTTTTTCGCTTATCCTCTGCAATCCCAGTAATATCCTCTTTTGGAACAGTTTTTTCTACAGATTCTTCGTCATTCACAGTATCTAATTTCGGCTTTCCTAATAGTTTTAAAGCTCTTCTCTCTGCCAACTCTCTTAATTTATAAGGGTAGATTTTTGCTTGGGGTCCAAAGGTCATTTCACCCCCAATTTCCTCAGAGATTAAGGTAGAGATTAATTGGGAATTAATCACCATTTCATCTGCTATCGTCTCATCATCGTTGAATTGAGTTAAACATGCCTTATAAACCTCGAGTAGGAGCTTCAGTAAATTCGAAAATTGAGAGTCATCATAGCTCGGATCCACTACTATTAGAAAAATGAAATCTTCAAGACTTGAAAATAACATTTTCAAATCTTCTAATACTATAGTTCTAACATTACCAGTATCAACTTTTCCACCAAATTCATTAAGGGTTTGTGCTAAACCTCCAATGACACTTGTGTCATGATCATCCGATGATTTGAATCTATAATTGACAATAAGTTCAGTTGTTGCATTTTCATAGATCAAGATGTTTAGTAATATACCTTCAAGTAAGGAGAGCTCCTTTTCCAATTCACCTACTGAAATTAATAAACTACTCAACTTGTCATTTTCACTTACAGGGAACAAATAAAAAACTAGTTGTTAGAATTTTGTAAAAAATGAATTTAAATTCTTTAAATCAAAACACATCAGATATTTAACGTTCTTTTCTTAAGAAATAATGAATCAATATGTAGTTTCAACATATGGCAGGAAACTAGAAGCGAACGATTTTAAGATTGATATGATTTGATATCTTATGCAAAGAAGATTACTGGATATCCTCGCAGATCCAGATAATCCATCGATTTGGCCCCTAAAATTAGAAATATTCAAATCTGAGGAAAGAGAAAGAAAAATCGTTCCTCATCCACATGAAAATGGTTTATTTTGTAAATTTTATTGCCACCTTAAAGATGAATATCTTGTCTCCAATCCTTTAGAAGACAATGAGAAATCACTCAGTCAAGAAGATTTGAACAGAATTACTGATTTTGATCAATGTGCAGACTGTATAAAATTGGAAATTATAGATGGAATGCTCTATCATAACCAAAATAAAGAAATTAAATGGTTCATCATTGATCGAGAGATACCTGTAATGTATCCATTAGAATTAAGGGATGTTTCTCAAGAGAGATTGTTTATTGAAAATTATAGTGGTGATTGTACTAAGTTAGGTATTCAAAAACCATAAATTTCTCATTGTATTGTTTAGATTATTAATTTAGGTATAATAGATTCAACTATAATCTAGTTGTGAATGTTAATTCGTATTCACCTAAGCCATCTAAATCAGTGAGAAAATTTTCTAATTTATCTTGCAGACCATCATCTTCTGGAATAATAAATTGACAAACTGCTGCTTTAATTCCAAAAAACATTGGTTTAATTTCCGGCTTATCTTGCATAGTAAATCCTTCAGGTAATTTTTCCCTAATCATTTTTACCATAGCTTCGGCGTCAACATCCGGGCTTGGGGTTTTAATGTCATATTGATATAATACTTGTGCCATAATTCTTCCACCTTAAATTTACGGACCTTCAAATTCACAAGAAGGGCAAATATAATTATTTGACAACCTACGACAATCGTTGCATCTTACAATTAATCCACCACAATTGGGACAAGGAAATTTAGCTGATCCAGGCTTATCAGGAGATAAACTCTTGTTACATGAGTAGCATGAGTCCATATCTAGTTTACTCATTTCAATTCTAATTGATATTTCATACATTTTAAGGGTATTTTTAAGTCCGCTTGAAGTTAAGAAATTTTATCCAATATCATCTAATTTACAATAAAACTTTACTCAAGAATGGCGTATCTTAATATTTTCAGAAATGATATTCCTATGGTAACAAATTACTTTATCATTAGCTTTTTATTGTTAAAAATTAATTAAAATTTGTAATGGTTGAACTATCACTAAATTTCAATGTATCTGAAGGCAAAATTACACTAACTGAAGCTGCAGCTAATCGTATAAATGAATTGCTCGAAGCTGATGGTAGAGTAAATACTGCTTTAGAAATCAAAGTTGTTCCAGGTGGGTGTGCGGGATTTAGCTATGAAATGGGATGGATTCCAACAAGTTCAGATGGTAAAAAATTCGAACACAATGGTGCCACAGTTATCGTCAAAGAAACAGATATGAGATTATTGGATGGATCTGAACTCGATTATATAACCTCACTCATGGGATCAAAATTTGAAGTTAAGAACCCTAATGCACAATCCTCTTGTGGTTGTGGTAAAAGCTGGAGTTAAATTATTAAATAATTACCCTTTTAATTTTCATATTAGTAAAAATCCCATTTTCAAATCGCATTTCATACCCTTCACAATAACTAAAATGATCCTCCCATGATTGATGGTCTGCGTTAGGAAATAAGTAGACTAATGGATAATCTATAACTCCACCATGAGTTATAAGTAACAAGGACTCTCCTTCATCAATATTTTCTAGTAATTTTTCATATAATTTCTGTTGTGTTAAACAATAACGATAGAGTGCTCCCTTCTGATCATAATATTCTTTGATTTTTGAAAATGTCATTGTCCAATTTTCCACTTCATCCATAATCTCATCACCAAAAGTCATTAGTTCTTCCCGAATATCATCAACCGCAAATCCCATTGCGATCGCGGTTTCATAAGCACGTTCGTGCCCACTTGAAACAATGAAATCAAAATTACCCATGCTTTCACCAACTTTTCTGGCCAAGGTTACTCCAGCCTGATTTAAATGAACATTTGATTGATTTCTTATTGAGTGACGTCTATGTTCAATTTTTTTCACAATAACCCTATCCAATCATTATGGATTAAGTTTGCTAATAATAATTATTGAAATAAAGATTTACGAATTGAGTCTTGATCATTTTTGATAAATATATCATATTTCAAGCAAATATTTGTCTTAACGGCTTTAACAAGGTAAAAGAATATAATATGTTAAATGAGAATTTGATGTGAAGCTTATTATGGGATCTACAAACATTGTTGGACTAGAATCATTAACTGAGGAGACCATTGAAGCTCTTATTGAGGCTGGTTACAAAACAGTAGAGGCCATTGCAATTGCACTCTCAACTGATTTAGCAGATGATGTTGGTATTTCTGAGTCGTTAGCAGATGAAATCATTGCAAAATCAGTGTTGGAAGTTGGAAGTCCACCATCAACTGCAGCTGATTTACTAAAGATCGAACAAGATAGAGGCAAGGTTACTACTTCTAGCAATTCATTAGATAGTTTACTAAAAGGTGGTCCTTGGACTGGCGAGATTACTGAAATTTCAGGTGGATTTGCAACTGGTAAATCCCAATTATGTTTTCAATTGTCAGTTAATGCCCAGTTAGATCGTTCTCAAGGAGGTCTTGGTGGGAAGGTATTTTTCGTTGATACAGAAGGAACATTCTCAGCTACAAGAGTAGGAGAAATGGCACTAGGTAGAGATCTTGATCCACAGGAAATTCTAAGTAATATTTTTGTGTCTAGAGTATTAGATTCCAACCACCAAACTAGAATTGTTCAAAAAATAAACGAAATGGCAAAGGAGCATAATATCTGTTTGGTAATTATCGATTCAATTGCTGCTCATTTTCGAACAGATTTTATTGGGCAAAATAGATTACCTGAACGCCAACAAAAAATTATGCAACATGCCTCCTCATTGACCAATCTAGCTTATCTTAACGATTTGGCCGTAGTTGTAACAAATCAAATTGTTGTGAAACCTGATAGAGTATCGGGTGGGTCCGAAATTCAACCAGCATTGGGTGAAGCATGGAGCCATCGTCCACAAACCCGAATTGTACTTCGAAAATCTCCTGGAATGGCAAGAGTTGCAAGATTATCCGACTCTCCAAGACATCCCGAATCAGAAGAAGTCTTCTATATAACTGATAGTGGAATTAGAGATAACCCGAGAACGGGAAATTAAATATAATTCAATATTATCCCTTATTGTTTTTTTGTTTGAAAGCTAATCTTGCATTGTAGGGTCCTGCTACGATAAAATAAAACACATATAGTACCCATAATTTTGCTAAAGGTTCCATCCAACTATTTGGTGAGTAAGTTAACAACAACATTAACGTTACTGTAAAAATAAAATTCGCTTTTTGGAACAAAGTAGTTACAGTTTTCATAGCCGTGTATGGGAGATTTACTACCATCACAGTAGAGATAAGGGCTACATTTGCAGCATATAAGGTTGGATCCAAATCAGGGAGCATATACCAAGCTGCTATATAAATTGCTGCTACAGGTGAAGGCATACCATGGAAGAACCCATGTGTTGGTGATAACATAAAGCGGGATAGTCTAAACCATGCCGCGAAAAGATACATCCCAGCAAGTAAAAATGCAAAGTATTGATTTATTGCATTAAAACTATGTAATATTAACATTGAAGGTGCTAAGCCAAATGTTGCTTGATCTGCCAATGTATCAAATTGTGCCCCTAATCTTGGTTTTGTATTGGACCTTCTAGCCAATCTTCCATCAATAGCATCAAAACTCGCACCCAGCATAATGAATCTCATCACTAATATTCTGTCAAGAGGGTTGCCAAGTATGATTCCCAGAGCAACAATAATTCCTAGAATAAAATTCATAAGAGTGGAGAAATTTGCCAGTAGGGCATAAGCATCTGCTTCTAGATTGAAAAATTTGATCCTTCGATGACCAAAACGATCAATTACGTTTTTTTCACTCATTATCGCCTAATTCCTCAATTTTGGCTACTGCAGTTATTCCTGCATATACCCTATCACCCAAGTTTACTAGTGGTTTAATTGATTTATCTGTTTGATCTGATTGAATATACATATTTGTTTGAGATCCAAATCGTATTATTCCAATTTTTTGACCTTGATCCACGGAATCATCCTCATCCAACCAACATTCGATCCTTCTTGCAAATGCGCCTGTGATTTGAAGAATATCACAATTCATAGCTTTACCTATGATTTTTATCAGGTTCCTTTCATTTTTATTTTCGATATTCCCGAAATACACATTACGATGTGGACCAGGTATATGCTCTATGGATTCAATCCTTCCTTGGATTGGAGAACGATTGATATGAACATTAAATGGTGACATCCTAATTGCGATTTTTAGATTGTTCAAATCCTGTTGGACAAATATTATTTTACCATCTGCAGCTGCGTAAACTAAAGAATCATTGATAATAATCTGTCTATGGGGATCCCTAAAAAACCAAATCAAGTACAAACCAAATCCTAAAATGATAAAACCGATTATTTTACTAAATATTAGAACAATCAAGCCAATTAGTAATGGCGGTAAAGTAAACCGATTTGATTTAGGAGCCAGCACTAATTGCTCATAAAAACAGTAAGATATAACTTATCACAATTAAATCTGGAAAATAAAATCTTCCAAATTATAGGAATTACACACATACAAAGGTCATTCTTAAAATGAATGTGAGAATTGAACTTACAGTCAATTATTATATGGAGATAGAACTGCAGGTGTTTCTAAGCATTATATTGATAACCTAGCAATAAATCTACAAGTTAGTCTGAACTTTAGGTTGGAATGTTGTCAATTCCATAATATTGTTCTACAGACTCCATACCCAAATTTCATGAGGAAAGTTCGATGCAAGGTAGCACAAAAAAGATTGATAAAGTCGGAATTATCGGCTATGGTGCCTATGTTCCAAGATTTAGGATCTCTGTAGATGAGATTGCTAGAACTTGGAATGAAGATGGTAAACTCATGTCAAAAAGCATTAATGTGACAGAAAAAAGTGTACCCGATATGGATGAGGATACAATCACAATTAGTGTTATGGCATCTCGAAATGCAATAGCTCGAGCAGAAATCGATGCTAATGAACTCGAAGCAATCTATGTGGGTTCTGAATCTCATCCTTATGCTGTGAAACCATCTGCTGTGACAGTTGCAGAAGCAATTGGAGCAACCCCAGTTATGACAGCCGCAGATTTAGAATTTGCATGCAAAGCAGGTACAGCGGGGATGCAAATGTGTTTTGGAATGGTAAAAGCGGGTGACATAAAATATGGCTTAGCAGTAGGTACCGATTGTGCACAAGGGCGTCCAGGAGACCAACTTGAGTATACTGCAGGTGCTGGTGGAACTGCTTTTGTAATTGGATCTGAAAATATCATTGCTGAATTGGAAGGTATGTACAGTTTCACCTCCGACACTCCTGATTTTTGGAGAAGAGAAGGGGCAAGATACCCTACTCACGCAGGTAGATTCACCGGTAACCCATCTTATTTCAGACACACTATTTCTGCAGCAGAAGGCTTAGTGAAAAAATTGGGATTAGAATTCTCTGATTTTGACCGAATTTCTCTTCACCAACCAAACGGTAGATTCCCCATTTCTGCAGCAAAGAAAATGGGAATACCTTATGAAAAACTCGAGGATGCACTCTGTGTAACTAAAATTGGAAATACATATAGTGCAGCAAGTATGATTGGTATGGCAAGACAACTTGATCTTGCAGTAGCAGGTGAAAGAATTTTATGTGTTTCTTATGGTTCTGGAGCTGGAAGTGATGCTTTCTCTTTTATGGTAACTGATGAAATCGAAAAGAAAAGAGATTTAGCACCTATCACAGATGATTACATAAACGATAAAGAAATGCTCGATTATGCATTATATGCTAAACATCGAGGTAAAATCTTATTGGATTAGTGGAGATAAATTAAGATGAATCCTTTATTTGATAAAATTGCAATAATTGGTTATGATATGACTCCTTTTGGAGATCTTTACGATCTTGGTATTGGAGATATTTCAAATATGGCACTAACTGGTGCATTCAAATCTGCAGGTATTAGCCGAGAAGATATTGATGCATTATATATCGGTAATGCAGGAGCAGGAAGTTTTCTTGGACAAGAACATCTTGGGGCATTAATTGCAACTGAATGTGGTTTAGATTGTCAATCTCTGAGTGTAGAAGCCTCTGGTGCCTCTGGTGCAGTGGCGATGAGAGTGGCAGCACATGGTATAATGACTGGATATATGGATAAAGTTGCAGTTTTGGGTATTGAAAAAATGACTAGTTTCTCATCTGCTCACGATACTCAATATGCGCTAGCTACAGCATTAGATTCTATCTGGGAATCCTCAATGGGTGCGACTTTAGCGGGAAATTATGCTCTAATGGCAAAGTCTCATATGCGGGAATTTGGAACTACATCTGAGCAAATGGCTCAAGTTGCTGTTAAAAATCACTCGAATTCAAAAAATAATCCTAGAGCACAATTTCATAATTCAATTACTCAGGCTCATGTACTAAATTCAAAGATAGTCGCTGATCCCATTCATTTATTAGATGGTTGTGCTGCTTCAGATGGTGGTGCAGCATTAATAATGTGTTCAGTTGAAGTCGCAGAATCTTATGATAGTGAACCTATTTATTTGCGAGCAAGCAAACAGGGACATTCTCCACTGGCCTTGCACAAACGTGACACGTTAAACCAGCTAACCTGTACCAAAAAAGCAGCAGATTTAGGTTATAAGCAGCTGGAAATTACACCAAAGGATATTTCATTTGTTGAAGCGCATGATATCTTCACTATCGCAGAAATTATGGCTATTGAAGCCATGGGATTAGTAGAACCTGGTCAAGGGGGAAAAGCTACAGAAGAGGGTGTTACCGCAATTGATGGTGACATTCCAGTTAATACCAGTGGTGGTCTAAAAGCTCGTGGTTACCCTATAGGTGCCTCAGGAGTAGCTCAAGCAATTGAGGTAATGGATCAATTTAAAGGAGTCGCAGGTGACAGACAATTGAAAGATTTGAATTGGGGAATGACACAAAGTATGGGAGGATCTGGAGGAACTTCAGTAGTAAGTTTCTTCTCGAGGTGAATAATATGCCAAGAAATTTAGTAGCAGAAAACTGGAGATTAGAAAAATCAAGATATGCAATGATGGGTAACCATTGTGATGATTGCGATGTATATTATTTTCCCAATACAAAAATTTGCAATAAATGCGGATCAGATAATTTACATGATCATAAATATAGTGGGAAAGGCAAACTAGTCGAATGGACTAAAATTACTGAACCTGCAAGAGGATTTGAAATGTATGCCCCCATTTATTATGCTATAGTTGAACTCGATGAAGGAATAAGAACCGCAGTCCAGTTAACTTCTGTTCATGACGAGAAAAACCTAGTACCAGGTACCAAAACAGAAATGGTTTTTAGAAAGTTATTTACAGATGGAGCACAGGGGATTGTAACTTATGGATTCAAAGCAAAACCAATTGAATAAAGGATAATTTATTTCCATCTTTTTAATGGAAAATCATGGTATACTCCCATCCCATTATAGAGCGTCTCAGTATTAATACTTGAAAAATAAATTTCTTGACAAGAACATGTAGGTACATTTTCGATAAGTGAAACAGTGTCTTGAGTGGCTGAAAATGATTTGAGCAAAGATTTAAATGAATCATCACATTCACCACAATTTTTAGGACCTCTATCGCTACCCGCCGCAACAGGATCACAAATTATTCTAGCTTCTGGACCTAAGAGACTTTTTATGTTAATTGTGGCAAAATAAACTGTCCACAACCACGGTGGCCGATAATGATCATATTTATACATCTCATCCATTAAGGTTGCTTTACCGATATAAGATGGATTTATAGAAATATTTTGCACACCAAGTTTTTTCATGTCGGAAGCAGTTCTTATTGCATCTTCCAAAGCTGCATATTCGGACAGAAAAATTGGTTTTAGTAAGATGTAACCCTTGGTTTCAATGTTATATGATTTAAGTTTTAAAACAGCTCTCTCAAATTGTTTCAAGGTATGTCCTTTGTTAATAGATCGTTTATTGATCTCATCATCTGTTGATTCTTGACCAATCGCGATAATAATTTTTTCGGGTTCACAAACTTCAAGGAGATTTTCAATATTTTTGGTAGTTACAAATTCACACCGTGATTCTAGAATAATCTCATCAACTTCATTTTTAAATATTTTAACAATTTCTTGTTGGATTTCAGCTGGAAGCTCCCACCGATCTAGAAATGATCCAGATGTATAAAATTTAACTGCAGAGAAAGTATCGGCTCCACCTTTTTCATTAAAAATTTTCATAGTTCGTTCAGGAAGTGTATGTATCAACTCTTTACTTGGTTCTAATGGATTATCCATTGGAAGGGTACACATAGAACAACCACCGTGTTTTGCCATCGCGTATTTGCAACCACGTGTTGGTAGAACATAGGTTAGTGCTTTGCCAATAGTCCCATCAGGATTTGGATGATCATCTACCCAGTTAATTATCTTCTCATGGCTCACTTTTCTCATATCATTTGAGATCACTCTAAGGTCATAGAGTAAATTTCTGAATTCTGGATTCGATTTTATGGGGTCTCTCAATTTATTTTTACCTCCATGCTACATTTTTTCCTAATTTTTGCAGCAATGCCAGAATCAACCCGATTCATAGAATATCCACTGATAACTGCAATACCAACACCAAGCAATAGTGTCTTGTCAGAATTAAAAATTAGAACTTCTTCATTAGGACTGATTTTTTCAGAAGCGTCTAAAATCCCAATTGAAAAAAGTGTTGAACCTTTTAGTTCTTCTGTATCAGTGAGTATCCAATTTTCTGACGTTGTTGCAATATTAATTGCTGCCATTGGTGCAAGATTTACTTTGCCATTGAGTGAATCCCAGCTGAAATAATGATCATTACCTA
>JAAFKL010000280.1 GCA_021399405.1 Candidatus Heimdallarchaeota archaeon
ATCGTAAAATAAATAAGTAATTTTTTAAATTATTTTAATTATGAAAGTAAGTACTATGCATCAAGTTTTGAAGCTTGTTCAGCTCTATACTCCTCAAGTTGAGTTCCATACAGTAAACAGGCCACTTTGTGCTCGGGTGTTATGAATATCGATACAGGTTTGATTTCTGAACATTCAGGCATTGCCTTTCCACATCTAGGATGAAATCTACAACCAAAAGGTGGGGTGATAAGATTGGGAATGGTCCCAGGAATAGTTACTAGTTCATCTGATCTTTTGGAATTAATGTTTGGAATGGCACCAAGAAGACCCACTGTATAGGGGTGCTTGGGATTTTTGAATATTGAAACTACATCTGAAAGCTCCACAATATTTCCCGCATACATGATAGCGACCCTATCACAGTTTCCAGCGATTACACCGATATCATGAGTGATCAGGATAATACTCATTTTGAATTGTTCCCTTAGCTTCTGCATCAGGTCAAGTACTTGTGCCTGAATTGTAACATCAAGTGCGGTGGTGGGTTCATCTGCAATAAGCAGATCAGGATTGCATGAAAGAGCAAGTGCAATCATTACTCTTTGTCTCATTCCTCCAGAGAATTGCCAAGGATAATCTCCCAATCTTTGGCTTGCATCGGGGATACCAACAAGTTCAAGTAATTTGATAGTGGCTATCTGAGCATCATGATTAGAAGCATTTTGATGTAGACGAATTGCCTCAGCAATCTGCTCACCAATAGTTAAAACTGGATTTAATGAGGTCATTGGATCTTGAAAAACTACTGCTAATTGATTTCCCCTGAGAGTTCTGAGGTCAGATTCTGACATATCAACAAGAGATTGACCTTTAAAGAGAATATCACCTTCAACAATTTTACCGGGAGGCTGGGGGATTAATTTTAAGATACTCATTGCGGTTACGGTTTTTCCTGAACCACTCTCACCCACTAGTCCAAGGACTTCTCCTTCGTAAACTTCAAAATCTACTCCATCAACGGCCTTAACTACCCCATCCTCTGTATAGAAGTAGGTGTGTAAATTATTAATTTCTAGTATTGGTCTTTCTTTTTTCTTAGACATTGATAATCCTCTGGTGACAATCCTTAGATCTCTTTCTCGAAAGAGATAATCTAAACTCAAATTTCTTTGGGTTCTTATAAAAACATTGATGTATTTAGTGGAAAGAGTAGAGAATAAATTTGATAAGTCTAAAATATTTATGCAATAATAAATAGTATATTCAATATATTTTTTTTACTTTTAATTATGTTTTCAGCGGTTCTGAAACAACTTATTTGTTTGAGACATAAGAATGTCTGAGCTTTGGTGAAATAATAAATGTAGTAAGGTCTGTTAATGCGAGTATTATTGCATTAATTGTAGTATACACGGCTGTGCCCGCGATTAAAACTGGCCAATCAAAATTCAATGCTGCATCTACCATCACCACTCCCCCGCCAGGTATTCCAAATACTATCTCTAGGGCGGCTATGCCAGAAAAAGCTATAGGAAAAGTAACAGCCATTATAGTCAAGAATGGGGGTAATGCATTCCGTAAAGCATGTTTATAGATTACTGTTCTCGTATGTAATCCTTTGGCTCTAGCGGTTCTAATATAATTCTCTTTGAGAACATTAAGCATTTGAATGCGAATCAAACGGAATTGAAATCCTGTATATATTGAGACTGTCACGAGAATTGGTAACAACAAATATTTCAGTAAATCAAAAATATTTTCGGGTAAAATTGTTGGGAGGGGGGCCAATCCCCAATTATTTGTTACAGAGATAACAACTACATACAAACCAAAAATAACAGGAGGTACCGAATAAAGAACAGTACTGGCAATCCGCATAAAATAGTCGAAAACAGAATCCCTATGCTTGGCAGCTAATATTCCAAATATCAGAGATAAGGGAGAATAGATCAGAAAAGCGATACCAAAAGTTAAAAATGAGTATGTCATTGCTGAACCATACAATTCTCTAAGTTCAATTCCGGAAGTCCAAGAATATCCGAGAGAACCATTAGTAAAGAAATTTTCAAAGAAATTTATATATCTTTGATAAACAGGAATATCAAGACCTAAACTGGCACGCAGTCTTTCCAATTCGATCAATCTACCCTCTGCGGTTCCTCTGAAGCCAAAAAGAAAGAATACTGTGGGGTCATAGGGAAGAAACTCAATGAGGGCGAAGATTAAGGCCACTGCACCTAAAACCTGAAGTATTAAGGCCCAAAAACGGTATAATATAAATTCAACAATTTTCATAGATCCATCTCCTTCCTGATCTCATAAGGTAAGGCATTAACACCACCTATCAATCTTGGATCCATATTGTCCCTTATTGAATCAGAAAATAGTGTCAATCCGAATACAAGTAAGAAGATAAAGAGACTAGGGAATAACACTGTCCACCAGTGTTCAAGAAAAGAAAAACCAAAAAGAGCATGTGATAGCTCAGATCCCCAAATTAATGTTGATTCGGATCCAAACCCTATAAATCCAAGAAGTGTTGTACCAATAATAATGTCACTCACTTGATATGTAAAAATTATTAGAATAGTCGGGGATATTTGAGGTATCACATGTTTTGTTAATAATGTGAATTTAGATGCACCTAAATGTTTAGAGGCAAGAATATACTCCGCATTTAATAATTGTTGAACTTCAGCCCTAATAATTCTAGCACCCATAGGCCAGGTTACAAAAGCTAGACCTATGTATACTGCTAAAAATAAACCTCCCTGTATGTTTCCACGAAAAGAAATTGAAGCTGCAGAAAATATGATCAAGAAAATGAAGGGGGGGAAAGATAGAAGAGAATCGGATACTCGCATGATTATATTATCTGTTACACCGGGGTTGAATGAGGAAATGAGACCAAAAAACATTATGAATATTATCGATATTACACTTCCAGTAATGGCGACCATGAAAGTATAAGAAGTTCCAAAAACTAATCGTGCAAATAGATCTCTGCCCGCAAAATCGGTTCCAAACCAAAAATCCTTACTTGGTGCGGCAAGGACTACATCAATGTAGGAAAATTCTTCTAATTCATAATTAAGAAAATCAGGATTTCTGAGGAAGAGGGTATAGACATTGTATCGTCCGATAGGGCTGATAATCATTGCAAAAGCACCCCAAAGTGCAAGGAATGCAAATATTAATATGATTGTCAAGCCTATTACACCAGCAGTATCTTGAGTAAATCTTAGAATTAGCCTTTTAATACCGCTCCTGGACTTATGATAATATATTACAAATTCATCATGATATTTCCTTTCGAATTCCTCAAAAAAGTCAAAAAATCTTTTTTTATCTTTATATTTCAATGATTTTAGTTTGTAGATTTTTTTATGAGTTCCCACAATTACCCCAGGTGAGGAGAGTGAAAGGAAATCTATAATAGGATTGATTTTTTCAATTTTAACATATAATATTTCTGATAGCTCAATTGTTTTCGTCCCAATAAATTTGATATCAATTATTATTTGTCTGTCGCTAATAAATAACTCTTCAATTCCAAATTTTTTAATTATTACCCGACCTATAACAATAATAATGAATGCAGAAATTATTGATGCTATACTCAAATTGTAATACAGCTCACGGTGTACATCACTTAATAAAATAATAGATCCATAGAAAATAAAAAAAATCGCTAAGAGATAAGAAGATAGACCAATAACTGTTATTACCCACAGGTAATTCATTGATTTGAAATTTGTAACTTCTTTTGTAGGATTAATCAATGAGTCTTGGGTTGCGAATTGATTCATTTAATAATGTCGCTTATTCTCAAACCCTTTTATATTCTTAGCTTAGAGCTTAATTGAAATTAAGAGTTGAAGGAAATTGTCATTCTTAATTATATTAATATATTTTCAAAAATAAAACCAATAGCCATTACAAAAGCACCAGTAATGAATAATCCCAAACTCAGACTACCCATGTGACTTGTAATCTTCTTTTGGAAATCTTCATTTAGTTGCTTGAGCGCAAATGAATTCATTTGATTATCAAAAGAACTGAATTCGTCCACTTGCTCAGTGCTCATGGTTTCGTCAAAATCAAAAAATGTGAATGAGACTAAATTTGACAGGAATTTATCATTTTTGGATTGTAACCACATTTTATTCAATCCAATATCATCAACCAAATCCCTCTTGATTACAATTTGACTTAATTGATTTTTAAAATCTATTTCGCCCACAATTTTACCATTTACATATATATCTGCATTGTTTATTCCTTCTGTACATACACTGCTTAATGGGACATTTTCAAAATATGAAGCCCCAACTTTTGGGGAGAATATAAATAATTTGTAATTATGGTGGTATCTACCAGGGCCGATGAAACCAGATATGATGAAAAGCAATCCTCCTGAAAATAATGTAAAAACTAGATAAGGATAGAGCCCTTCTTCCTTGAGGAGGGAAAGGTAAAATATGGTGAATATGGCAATTAATACAATCTCGATAATAGCACCATATTTTATACCCTTAAGAAATTTTTTCCTATTTATGTTTTTCAGCATCATTAAACACCAAACTAATCAGATTCATTCAATAATGCTCTCTTTAACCTTTCTTTCTTGTCCATGTCCATTTTTCTTTTCTCTTCATTCATCTTCTCAATGGCATCCAGATAAGATTGAGATTCTTCAGATCTCTCAACGAGTTTCTTCTTTCTTGAATTTCTAACATCAGGATCCAATTCTCTCTTGAAAACTTGCCATATAGTCATTTGTTCTTTTTCCTCAATTTGTTTTACTATTCTTTTTATGTAGTAATATTCTACAATTAATATGATCCCAATTGTAATAAATACAAACAACTGGACAATTTGTTTAGAGCTTTCAGTTGTATTCAACCAGAACGCAACCGTCATGAAGGGGATTAATACAAATGTTAGCACCATAAGAGGTATGACAAGTACAAGATATCCTCCTTCTACTACGAATTTGGTAAATCTTGAACTTTTACTGTTAAATAATAATGTCCACAGAACTAATATTATTACTGGGAACAACAAAATTTGGATAATTACGGGAATTTCAATCATAATATGATGTCCTTTGATTATTAATTTGATTACCCCTTAAACCTATAAAAATAGTATGAATATTGACTAAATAGATTATTGATAAAAAATTATATATTTAATTGATTTTGTAGATAGATTATTTCTTAAGTGTAGGATCTAGAGCATCTCTCAATGCGTCACCCATTAGATTAAAACCAAGTACTAGCAGGAATAGTAACAATGAAATAAATGTTGTACCCCACCAGAAATTAGTTGGCTGGTTCCCAATTGCGTCTGAAAGATCTTTACCCCAAACTAATGTAGAATTAGATCCGAAACCTAAGAAGGATAAGGAGGCTACTCCGATAATATTTCCAGCCACACCAAGTGTAAAGAAAATAATCACGGTAGACATTGCATTAGGAATTATGTGTTTCCTAATAATTCGTCCATGAGTAGAACCTAGTATAATTTGAGCTTGAATGAATTCACTATTTTTTAACCCTAATACCTCTGATCTAATAATTCTGGCAATTCCTCCCCAACCAATCAGGGCAAATATGCTATACACCGCTAGATAGTACGCACCTTCAATATCTACTTTTTCAAGAATAATAGTTATAGAAGTGGAGATTAGCAAGAGAATTGGTAAACCTGGCAATGCATTCAAAACTTCAGTAACTCTCTGAATAATTTGATCGAAAGTTCCTCCAATATAACCAGATGCAGCACCGATGGTAGCGCCTAGAAAAGTTTGGATAATTGTGGAAATCACAGCAATCAGAATAGAATAGAAAGCACCAAACATTAATCGTGAAAATATATCTCTTCCATTTTGATCAGTTCCAAACCAGTATGAAGAACTGGGTGGCTTATTAATCATTTCAAAATTGGGAAAATTAGGGTTCCAAAAGATAAAAATTTTCTCAGTTGACTGTGCGGTTAATGTATTCAGGGGGAATATCACACCAATAAGAGCACCAGTTAAGGAATAGAACAAGAAGAAAGCCACTAAAAAGGCACCAAAAACACCAATTTTATTCCTCTTCATCCTTCTCCAAATCACGGAAAATTGTGCACCATAACCAAAATCAATCACTCTTTCTTCCAGGGAATCACCAAAAGCTTTGAGCTGACTAGAGATCTCTCTATTATTTCCAAGTGTCATCCCTTCAATACCGATTGATCGATCCAAAGTATAAATAACAATTTTATTTTGATTAGGTATAATATTTGAGAAAACACTCTCAGATTCTTTAACTGTTATATCAAGAATACCGTCCCAATTACTATAATGTTTGTATCTTGGCCATTTTTTAATCTGGATACCTTCAGAGCTTATCTCGACAGATTGTCTTCCATAAGTCTGAGCAAGCCATTTAATCGGGAAAATTACGATTATACCCAAAATTATTAAGGCAATACCCAATCTAGTGAATTTAGAATAGCCGATCAGAGTAACATTTTCAGCAGTTAATTCAAAACTGACAGCATTTCCAAATTCATCAGTCTCGAGTAATCCTGCATCCAAAGCACCTCTGAAAAGTTTAATCCCGGCAATTAAACTAAGGGAACCTACGATGATCACAATAAAACTTACAACTGTAAGTGCAATCACAATGAGGGTAATCACATTGGCAAATATTGATGGGGAGTATTTTCCAGTGGATGGCATTAATCTTTCTTCAGTTTGTAATTCTGTAGTCATAATATCACCTAAAATTTAATCCTCGGGTCAACCACCCCGTAAATTATTTCTGCCACTAGAAGCATCAGAATACTCATAAATCCAAAGAACATGTTAGATGCTAGGATGATGGGGAAATCGAATTGGATAGCAGCACGTACTATTCTTCGTCCAACTCCAGGATAGTTAAATACTATTTCTATAATTGCTGAACCTCCTAATATTCCTGGGAGTGATAGTGCGATTACGGTAACAAAAGGTAACAAAGCATTTCTTAAAGCATGTTTATAAATAACAACTCTTTCTGGTAATCCTTTCGCCCTTGCAGTCTTGATATAGTTTTGTCTCAATACATCAAGCATCTGTGACCTAACCAATCTGGTGAGAAAAGCAGTTCCTCCAATGACTATGGTAAGAGTGGCTGCTATTACAACATGAATATAATCTCCAAGATTCTTATGAATTGTTCCATCATAAATTGCTACTACACGATTATTTGTGATCACCATAATTGCAATAATTATGATTAAACCCAGGACAAAGGAGGGTAAAGAGAACCCTATTAGGGTTCCAAAGAGAGCAGCTTGATCAAGTGCCGAATTGTGATATATTGCACTCATAATACCAGTAATTGTAGAAACCATTATTGTTACAAGGAAAGCGATTCCAAATAATAAGACTGTTTTCTCAATAAATGGTAGTATATCCTCAAGTACGGGATCTCCTGAATGCCAGGATACCCCAAAATCGAGTTCGGTGAACATGGGTATCGCCCAGTCTAGATATCTTTGATAAACTGGTTTATCGAGACCCCATTCAACTCTTAAAGCCTCTCGCCGTGTATCTGCGTATCGATCCAATCCTACAAAGGCAGAAACTGGATCTACGGGCATAAAAGCGAATAAGGCATAAGTCATCATTGAGATACCAATAATAAGCGGTATCATCGCCAATAACCTTCTTAAACTGTAAACAAACATTGACATAATATATTTACCTCAAACGGGAATTAGGTCAGTTGAAGCATCAACTGCCTTGAGTAATGATTTGTACAGACATTTATAAAGGTACAATTTTAAATAATTATTATTAAATGATTTAATGTAAAATAAGAATATTAGAAGAAATTAAGCCAAAAATCACAATAATTATCCATTAAAACCTGGGGGTGGTACAGATTTTAAATTCCTATGCATCATAAATGAACCAATTACTATCGCAAATATACCTAGCAGCAACCAAACATACCACGCTAATTCTGCATTTTCAATTTTGTTGGCAAGAAGAGCGATCATTAAAAAAACCAATCCTAAGAGTAAAAATGTAAATCCCATAACTACACCCAATAGAAAAGATATAGCGGTTTTCGCTAAATTATCTTCCGCGCGGGGATGCTTCTTCATTGGGTCACCTTTCTTCTTTTAAAAACTGATAAGAACAGTATAGAAATAGGTATTGCATAGATATCTGAGATTATTTCACCAGCATCGGAAAAAGCATAGGTGTTATCAAATGCGACTAATCCATTTGCCCGAAATAGGTCCCTTGCCTCATCAAAATCATAATATAAGGAACTTGTGTCATCATAGTAATCAGTGAATGCATTGCTAACGATCGTATTTTGGGCTCGGTATCCTTGACCCAAAACGCTACTTATTTTTGTTTTATTAATGGTCAAAGATAATGCCCTCCTGATATCATATGCTTTTACTTCATCAAACTGTGAATTAAATAAAATTCTAATTCCTGAATTTTTGTTTTCCTTCACATAAAATTGATAATTTTGATCGGATAGATACTTAGATGTAGTATCAATGCGGTCAAATTCAATAAAATCTCTTTTTCCTGCATCATAAAGGAGGTAAACTGAGTTCTGATCAATAATTGATTGGTCAGAGAATTGAAAGTTCAAGGTTTGAATTTTTAGATGATTGGTTTCTTCTATCTGTCCTGTCAGCGGATTATCTCCATAATTGAAGTAATAAGCTCCTGGTTTGGTATTACTGTTGATATCAAGTGGTTTAGAAAGTTGACTCTCGGATGGGAACCAAAAGTGTTCATTGGCCTTTAATTCAATAAACTCACCAGTTTTATACAAGTTAATTACGTATGGTCCAGCGGTTACCGGATTTTTCGAATATGAGACCCATTCTTGTGAATCCTTTGGGAACCCACTCTCATAGGGAAAATGAGTAACGCCATCACTAGACGTAAAACTGGTGTTGTATATGTGCTCTGGTATAATGAATTCACTAGAAAATAGACTTGACTCAATTACACTGAACTTGGAGAAGGAAACATTTATCATGGTTTGGTTTATAACAGTCACTTTTTCCAAGTTTTTCCAGTCGTCATGATTGCTTGCTTGGATCCACTGGAATCTATTGAGATCCAAGGTGAACTTAACATCCATAGCATCTAAAACATGACCATCAGACCACACAACATCATCTCTGATTGTGATATTCCATTCACTTGAAGAATCTGTAATTTTATGTGAGTAACCAGTTGCTAGATGGGGATGAATACTGTTATATTGATCCTCTATGAATAAGGTCGAGTATAGGGATTGGGAAATAAGGTCTTCCTCCCGGGTGGCTGTGTACAGTGGATTTGAAATCTTTACAATATTGGGTATAGCATAAACCAGTTCATCATCAGCTCTATCTTCTGATCTTGATCCTATTATTGAGCCCCAAGAAGCTCCTAAAAAAATTGAATGCAATAAATCCTCATCAATTTCAAAACCCTCAAAACCATTCAAAGATGAGACCAAAAGGGGTTGGTTAAGAAGAGGAATGTCATAAAGTAACTCTTCATTGAATATCCTCTGCATCTTTTTAGCCTCAGAGACTCTATCAATATATTCAACAGAGTTATCATAGTATTCCAAGCTTTCAAGGAATTTATCTTTAGAATCTCCATTGATTCCTTCCAAAATTGATTGATTCAATTGATAGAGAGTGCTACCCAAATCATAATCTGGATGATAAAATTTATTCAACAGGGGATAATTATCAAAGTTAAAATTATAGTAAAAAATTGCCGCATCCCAATCATGATCATCAGAGAGTAATTTGCTTTGATATACAGGTAATGTGACACCAATTGTTTGAACCTTGATCCGCAATGGCGTCCAAAATTGAGTCAATGCTTGTGCAATTGTATCAAATTTTGTATTATCACTCGGTATAAGTAACTTAATGGTGAAGTTTTCCGCTATGGCATCTGGTTTAACAGGATGTGCATTAACAAAGAATAAGAGAATAATAACCCAAATGTACTTTTTATACCACATAATATACTAAATTCTGAAACCTTATTAAAACCAACTAAATAATCATCGATTTATTAACCTTGGATAATGGCATTATTGCATTCTTAATTTCATTATCTCATCTACAGTAAGAAGATCAATTTCACTACCCCGATCACGTAGTCCATAGACAATTTTATCAATGGTTTTATCACTCTCATTTTGCCCTAGTTTGACTTTAATACTAAGTTCAACCTTTTCTATTTTGAATACTCCAACATTTTTCAATGCATTCTTATAAATTGAAAGATCTTCTGAGATTTTCTTGTAATTTCCCTCGGGTTGGTACTTCTCCATTAATTTCTGTAGAACAGTTACCTTGGTCTCAATACTATCAACTATAGACCCTTTTCCCCGAAGGAATAATGACTTGAAGTAATGGGATGCAGGGCATGCATATGATTCAGAGGACCAATAGGACGGAATGAATGAATATGGAAAATCTACACTGAATGTTGCCTTAGGATTACCAGTGAGCAGATCATACTTTTCTCCCTCTAGAGATCCATGGAAGTAAATGTCCCACCCCAAAGCAACAAAATTAACCGGGATTATTCTGGGATAATTTTCTCTATCAATTAATCCCAAATACCCGATATCAACTTTATTACACAAAAATTCAAAATCCGATTGATAAGATTGTGATTCTAGTTCATTTCTTCTCATAAAGTACTTATTCATTAATTCCTCTTAAAATATATCATTCATATACTTGGTTTTCAAATAAAAGTAGATTATGATATGAATTCATTGCTGAATAGATTGTAATATGTGATTATTTTTAATGAAAAATTTTATTTTATATTTGATAGTTTAGTCTAATAATTTTATTTTCTCTTTCTGATCAGTACAACTGAGATCATGGCAAAGCTGGAGAAGAGCATCAATAGCTCACTTCCGACAACTTCTGTTAGAATTTCAACACCAAGAATGTCAACAATTTCTGCGACATCAGGAATTGCTGCAGTTGGAATGAAGTCATTCGTTTCTGCTGCTTGATATCCTTCTAATCTCATTAGATCTCTTGCTAGACTATAATCATAGGCCAATTCATGCTGAATGTCATCCCAATAGTATATGTCACCTTCATAAGCTGATTCTTTGTTCATGAAAGCAACACTCCACCAAGCGGAACCGAAACCATCGTGAATACTTACGAGTTTATCACGATCGATTGCATGAGTAATTGCCAAACGAACATTGAGCTTCAATAAATCAGGATGGAGCATATTGAAGAATAGCATCCTTGCACTGACTGAGGGGAATTCTTGTTTGACAACCATATCTGCATCGGCAGTGTGAGCAGATACTACTGCTGCACCTAGCTGTGAGGATCCATAATCATCGAGGTCACCAGCTTCGAATTTGATTAATTCTGCATTCTGGTCTGCGATTACTACGTATTGATATTTCTCAAGTGTTGGTGTAGCGGGTTTAGCCTTGTTACCTGCTACCTCTGCCCAAGTATGATAATAAGCATCTTGTTCAATTAGACCACCCCATCTGGTTAGGTTAACTGAATAGTCGCTCTCAAGTGCTACTACTTCTGCATCGAGACCTGCTGCTTCACGGTAGGCTACTGTGTCCCATTCATTGGGGAACCAGTAGTCAGGATTGTTAACGAAAGAATGAAATACGTTGAATTCATAATCAGACATCATATATGGTCCAATAGCTGTATTACCCTCAAAGGATTCGTAGTGATTCCATTCAAAGGTATTCCAGGGACTGAAAGGCATTCCAGGTACAAGTGGGGATGTCATATTAACATCTGTTTCACCTGTGGTCTTGTTGAGCCATGTCAAGTCACCACCAAGAATATGATCTGGTAGAGGAGTTAGTCCTGTAAACCAAAGTAGATCATCAGGAGTTCTTAGGTCATTGGGTAATCTGAATGTTAGGGTATCATCTGTCCATACGGTTGTAGATACATCCCAGTCATATAATACTTTCCAAGTATCAATACCGTTCACTTTGAATGCGGTTGTCTGCTTATCCATGTCATACATGGTCAAGGTCAGGTTATAATCATTTGCATCAAGTTGATGTGCAGGAACAACAGCACCATCCATATCGGTTGTAGCTGGCCATACCACATCATCTCTCAGTAAGAAAGTATATTGTGTAGAGGCTACTTCAGCTGTAGTAGTGTTATCATCATCATCTATTGTACCACCATCGGTAACAAAGTAGTTCCATGCGGTATTTGGATGAATGTTGTTGAACTGATCAGACACTGCAAAACCACCAATATTGGCAATATTTGACTGTGTAGCCTGTGAGGTATCTACTACTTGGAAGGGATCGAGATTAAATTGACCCTGATCTCCAACAGCAGTCCTGTAGGTAACAAGATCCTGTGCTCTTTGAGCGGGTATGAAAGCATCTTCCCATGCGGCACCAAGCCAACTAGAACCGAGAATACCTTCTTTGGTATTCCAATCAGCACTGTTTTCACCACCAAATCCTTCCCACATGGCTGTCATGTAAGTTTGTGCGGCTAATGGCATATTCCAGAGCAATTTTGTGAAGTATAAATCATTGAATTCTTCCAATAACTCATATCTCTTGGTGATGTTCAATTCAAAATCGATTGCATCGATCATAGCATTGACATCATCTTGTTCTAATCCAGTTTGAGCAAGTTGTGATGCAATAACATCAGGATCACTCAATTGCATTACGTAATCGCCCCAGAAGCTACCGCCTCTGTAAAACCATCCAAAGTCAGGTGTTGGTCCACCACCACTAAAACCGACAGTGGATATGTCCCATGGCTTACCACTACCTGGTACAAGATGGGTAAGATCTCCTACGTATTGTCCCCATGGTTTTGCGAAGATATTCACTTCTATACCAAGTGGGGCAAGTGCTTGTTTAATATATAAACTGTAAGATTCATCTCTCCTACTACCAGTTGGTATGAAGAAAGACAAATCAAAGTTTGTTGCAACGTAATCAGTCTGGGCCACAACAATATTTGTGTTTGCGCTCATACTTAGCACAAATACAAAAATCAGGGCAAGACCAAAAATTTTCTTTTGTTTCATGTTTTGTTTTCACCTAATATTCTCTTTCGAGAATTGAAGTACAAAGGTACCCGTTTCAGTATATCTCTGAACTCAGACCCCCCAAGGGATCTTATTCAACTGACAACGAATATGTGTATTAACTTCGGTTATTACCTGCATCTGTTCGGACATTAATAAACTAATAGGGTAAAAATAAGTGTAATTCTTAATATGTGCCTGTTTAGAGTTTTTATTTTATTAATATACTTATTTTACTTGGGGTCAATTAAAGGTTTCAAACCACTAGTTATCAAGATATAATAGTATATACTATTATTTCACAAAACAATATTCATAAAGTATCTCGTCTGCCTAGTACGATATAGTAACCGCCTTTGCAGTTCTATCTTGTCAACCATCACTTGATTATTTGTATTAAATGAGACTATTGCTATATTATCAATTCTGGATTATTTTTTGATAAATTACTTAATGTACGATTACACATTTAATATTTTGTTAAAATATGAAAAAATATTTTTTATAATAAATTTATGATTAGTTGATATTTTTAGATTTTAGATTATACTAATTATTTTCTGAATTTTCGTGGGATTAGGAATGCAATTGTTCCAAGGGATAATAGACCAAGTAGGGCATCAAATCCAGAGAAACCAGGTCCCTCAACAGTTGAAGTACTTGTTGCGACACTTGTTACTGATGTTGTGAATGTACCGGGAACTAGATCAATTCCAAGGGTTGAACCTTCAACATTACCCAAGAAATCAAATGAGAAATCAAAATCTGTGGGAGTTCCAGTGTCATTTACTGTACCATAGAATTCCTCGTAATCATAGTCATCATAGAACATACCAGCATCAGCCAGTACAAAGAGACCAACAAATGTGCTAGTTAAAGCATCTTCAGTACGGAGTGTAACATCGAAGGCAGTTCCATCATATAGATGTAAACCTGCTGCATCAACAATGAATACTCTTCCTGCTGTGGAAGTTACCCATTGATTCAGGGCATCATCTATTGAACCAGTACTATCAATAGCACCAGACATAGTGATTTTTGTACCAGTATTATCAACACCGATTACTGCATCGTTACCGGCTGTTAGAGATGTATTCTTAGTGAAAGTATAAATCCCATAAGCGTAGTTAAATAGAAGAGCCATATTTTGTCTACTGATGTTTTGACCAGCTGTTGCAGAATCAGTGACGGTATAAACAAGTGGAAATGCTCCAGTCTTATAAGCAGCAAATGTATTGGTACTTCTTAAACGGATTGTTATAGAATCTGTGGCATAGTGGTAAGTTCCATCCTCATCCATATTTGAATAAAGATAAGAAACTGTGTGATCTCCTAGACCAGCCAATGTTACTTGTATACCAGAACCACCAGTATATCCAGCGGCACGAGTGGCATGGTGTCCGTCAATGATGACATCAAGCTGTCCAACCGTTGATGTTGGGGCATCAGGTACTCCAGTGATGTTGTAAATATCATTCCACATTGCAAAACCAGTTATATTGACTTTAATTGTCAATGAGACGAGTCCAGTTGTAGATACGATATCATAAGTTCCATAAGTTGATGGTGTTAGCATATTTGCAGTGTCTGTACCAACCCACCAAAGATCTAGTGAATAAGCAGCACCGTCATTAAAGCTATTGACTGAGACGCTGGCAACTGTAGCTGCAGAGCCCTGTCCTAATAACAATAATGAGAACAGTGATACAAATAGTGTTAATTTTTTAATGTTCATAGTATTAATTCTCCTCGACTTGTGTAATCAACAAACTGGAGAGACTTGTCTCAATTTGTTCGTCAATTGATATTCGTGGTGACTAATTGTGTTTTTCATTTCATCTTTTTAAAAGTTCGCGAGAAAAAAAGTATGGGTGATAATTGTAAATATCTTTGAACACTTTTAAGTATATAACATTACGGAAAATGAATACGAATATTGATGCTAATTGGCTTGAACTGAGACTAGAGCAAGTAAAAATGAAATCCATTCAATCATATTTTCTCACAATTGGTCTTGAATCGTTTTTGTTATCGAATTGGTCTAGGCTGATATTCTCAATGGATATGTGAATGACTTTTACATCGATTACTATGCTATCAAAATCTTCTGATTGAAAATTTTCGATCTGACCTGGATCTGTACCACTCACAGAGTAGATATGATTTTCTTTGTTATGGCCAATTTCATTGCAACTAAAAATACCCACTTGCCATAATTTGTGAGAAGAGTGTCCCATATGACCATCTTTCAGAGAAAGGATCAATTTTGCCCTCGCAGTATAGAAATTGGGCCTATTGTACAGAAAAAGACATCTAGCAGGTATCTCCCCTTTATTTTCTGGAAGAATGAGGTATCCCTTACACAGCCTTTTTCTCATAATGGTAATATCATTTCAAAAATATAAATACTCTATGATTTTTCCTTCTAGAGTTGCTGATATTAATTTATTATTCAATTCCTAAAACTTTCCTAGCCATTTGGAGCCATAATTCTTCTGCTGCAAATTTACCAGTGATCAGAAGTGAAGAAAA
>JAAFKL010000281.1 GCA_021399405.1 Candidatus Heimdallarchaeota archaeon
CCTGGAACTGGTTTGATGAAAACTCCCCCTGTTGGTAGGATTAGGAAAGGAATGGATTGAATATCACTGAAACTAGGATTCTGTACAAAATCAGGAAGATCACATATTCTGAAGAGCTGCCTCTTCTTGGCCTTGATTGTCGAATTTATTCCCAGAGGATCAAGAAGTTGATTGATCCAGGCGCCTGTTGTGAGTATTATTTTATCGGCCATTATAGACACCACCCCATCTCCTTTCTTTACTCTAATCCCTGCAAGCTCTGCATCCCTCCACACGGTATTAATATAATCGGGGTCATATTCTATTCCCTTTTCCTTAATCAGCAATTCTAACACTTCTGTGCCATAACTACATTCTCCCCCCTTTTCCCGGAATTCTGATTCATAATGCTTAACCAGGAGATCAGGTGCCATTCCCCCACATTCCCTACCCATGAATCCATATTTAATGTCCTCACCGAATCCGTATTCCATTTCCCCATCAAATGAACCTATCAAATGAGGTAACATCTCAAGGATTCTATTCTTCTCAAACATCTCAATCTTAATCTTGTTTTCTCCCATGAATTCGATGAGAGAGATCAATCTCTCGTCGTATTTGATATTTTTCTCATTTCTGGCATAATATTGCTCATCAGATAATAACCAAAGATACCCAAATTCCTCTATCCCCAGATCAATTCCCTCTTTCTCCATCTGTCTGTAATACTCAATACTAGCAGTGCAGATCATGACATTGAGAGCCGTGTCAAAGATATTTCTGTAACATGCATTAGACTTTCCTGTATTTCCCTGACCGGCAGTGGAATACTTGTCCACCAAAAGAATATTCTTCTCCGGTTCTCTTCCCTTGAGGTAACTTGCTGTGGCTGTCCCGAGTACACCTGCGCCCACAATGATGTAATCCCAAGAATTTTCCATAATGGTTATTCTAATCCTATCTATTTAATCATTTTTCATGACAAAATATGTTTTATTCACGATAGCGATATTATTTATATTATAGGAAATTACTCTGTTGATATGGAAATTGAGACGAATATAAGTAGAAAGAAGGGAAAACATATCCTAGTTTTCTCTGATGGATGTTCAGATTGTCTGGATCACATTTCTAATGTAGAAGTTGGTAAATGTGCAGGATGTAAACTTGAAGTATTTTCAATCGATGAGGATTCTGAACAACTAAAGGATAAACTGCACAAATATAACATAAAATCACATCCAACCACGATCATTGATGAGGAAATAAAGGTTGAGGGCTTACCCACCTTTTACTGGATGTGTGGGGACGAATTTTATAGTAAACTCAAAATAGAATATCCATTGCAATTAGAGTAATTATATTTAACATCTAAATTAAGGAATACGGTCCTGTCTCACATCAAATTGTGAACGAAACTTTTTAACTAGATCCAAATCGATTTCACATTTTGCATATCCTTCGGCACTATTTGCTATTTCACAAACAACATCACCATAGGGAGAAATAACTGCAGAGTGCCCGCCATAGGTGTAATCGGGATCATCTCCAACCCGGTTCAATCCTATCACAAATGATTGATTCTCAATAGCTCTTGCCTTCAATAGGGCAGTCCAATGATTTACCCTGGCAATTGGCCATTCTGCGACTACAAGAATAATCTCTGCGCCCTCATCCATCATTTTCTGGTACATCAGAGGAAATCGTAGATCATAGCATATAGACAACCCAAATGTAATACCTTGATGGATCACTGTTTTTATATCAGACCCTGAATTGAATAGAGACTTCTCACCCATAGGTCCAAATAGATGGATTTTTTGATAATTGCCCTTAATTCCCTCCTTAGTTATGAAAACAGCGGTGTTATAGTAATTGTCATTAAATTTCTCTGCGATTGATCCAAATATAGCTATATTATATTGATTGGCTATGGAAATTAGTTTTGATAAACTCATTGATTCTTCATTTTCAAAGGCAGTCTTTTCAATTTCTGATCGATCATATCCAGTTAGAAACAACTCAGGAAGGATGAGTAGGCTATTTAATTCAATTTTTTTTAATGAATTGAGAAACTTCTCAATTTTGGAAAAATTCATTGAGGAATTCCCAAATACAACATCCATTTGGTAAAGTATAATATGGGTAGACACAGTTCAATTCAACATCCATTTTATAGATATTATATTCTACAGATGAGATATTGAATTTTAGTACAATTCATACAGAATGCTTATTTTTGTACTTTCTTTAACCTTGAAAAAGCCTCTTGCAACTGCTCCTCCATGACATTTGCGAATGATATTCTGAAATGATCCTCATAATTGGTCCCGAAGTTACCTCCAGGAACCAATGCAACCTTATCATTGATAATAAGATCCCTGGCTAATTTTCTAGAATTAATACCGGTAATTTGCTTGGGAAAGAGGTAGTAGGCACCATTACCATTTTCACTCTCAAGCCAAGATACCTCATCGAGCAAATCTTTTGCCAATTTATAATTTATCTTCATAAGTTTTACAAATTCGGGGATAATACTCTCTCTGTTTTTTAGTAAGCTTAGGCCGAGATATTGAGATACAGCTGGTGCACAGATAGTTGAGGTGTCTTGAACCTTTATTGCTTCTTCCTTGAATTCTGAAGACCCATAATAATATCCCAATCTCCAACCAGGAATACCAAAGGTCTTGCTGAAACTGGTAATAGTTACAAGACGATCCCTGATTTTTTCCATTGTACTCATTGGTATATGTTTTTCACCATAGGTGAAATACTCGTAGGTTTCATCGCTGATAATCCAAATATCGTTTTCTTCTGTTAGATCGGCCAGTAGTTTTAGATCCTCAATTGTGTGAACAGACCCTGTTGGATTGCCAGGATTGACAAGTACTATGACCTGACATCCCTTTTGAATTGCACTTTCAATATTTTCCTGAGAAAGAGAGTAATCTTTGTTCAGATCAATTTCCAATGCATCTACATTAGTCAAGGAAGCAGCCATTTGATGATTAAAGTAATAAGGGGCAATTAATCCTATTTTATCACCAGGATCTGTGATTGTCAGTAATGTATTGATAAAGGCCTGATTTGCTCCATTGGTCACAGTAATGTTTTGTGGGTCAACCTTTACTTTGAAATCAGATTGAATTTTATCAGAGATCAAATCTCTTAATTTAGAAATACCTGGATCTGGAGTATATCGATGGAATTGTGATTTGTTAAAATCGGAAAAAATATCGGAGAAATATTTTTCATCAGGTTGATAAAATGGTACACCCTGTCCTAGACTTATTGTATCTGGTGTTGAAGCTGCCAATTGACCAAGCTCAACCAAAGGTGGAGCCATGGTATTTTTTATCCTTTGAGAAATCACATTTTATCCTTAAATCGATATCTAAAATGGGTGACCATGAATGGTAGCACTTTTTGAAACATTTTACCATTATTTTGACTTCTATTCAATTTACATGAGGATACATTAAATGCTATTTTACTATTCAGAGACGTGTTTATTCAACTTGTGAAATTTAAATCCAAGATCTCTGAACAAGAATTCTTGAAAATTGTAGAGGAGAGAAAACCCCTATTTGCAAAGATACCAGCTCTTCTTCAGAA
>JAAFKL010000282.1 GCA_021399405.1 Candidatus Heimdallarchaeota archaeon
AATTGTTATTGTTAGCTGAGAAAGAGGCCAAAAAATTCCCTGATACAACAAATGAAATCACCACAGTAGGTTCCCCACAATACAGAGTTTATCTTGAAGGCAGGACATATCCTGAAATCAGTGAAGTATACATATCCATCGAGAAGGCATTGGAAGAGGGAGGCAAGTTACTCGATGTTGAGTACAAGATGGTCCAACAGAAGAACAAAAACTAGGTGATACCATGAAAACTCTGTACAAATGCACCTCATGTGATACTTACTCTCTGTCTGAAGAGAATTGTAAGAAATGTGGGGCCAAGGTTGTACATCCCTACCCAGCTCGTTTCTCCATCATCAAGGAGAGGAAGTACAGGCGTCTGTACAGAAAGAAAGAGTAATCCCAATAACCAAAATCAATGATTCTTCAATAAAAACAATCATGCGTAATTAATGAATTGGGGTAATTATATGAAAAGACGGAATTGAAAAACATTCTACTATCCGAATTGCAAAATTGTTTTAGAAAATACTTTTTAATCAATTTGAAATAAATTTGATAACAATGCCTCGTTTTTCAGCGAAAGTAAAAGAGCTTCATGACTAAGTTGTTTATTATACTGATGTTGAAGAGGCAAAGAACCTTCTTGAAGATTTAAAAGATCCTTTGGATATTGCTTTTGGGAAATTATTTATTCAATTATATCATATGGCATTTCAACATCAAAAAGAATTTCTTAAAATATTAGCTGAAGTAGAAAGTGAGAATATAAAATTGAAAGATCAACTTCTTCAATTTTTTATCAATTGGTATTATTGTTATTATTACATGGGGTGGAACAATCCCACCGTAAATAAAGAAAAAGCATTAAGATATTTATATGAAATGGAGCAATCCTTTCAAGATATTGACTTCAAGGATGATTGGGAAAAATATTTTTGTGAAGGCTGGTACAATTATAGTAAAGCTTGGTATGAGTGGGTAATAAAAGATAATGTCTCTAATGCTACCAATTTCCAAGAAAAATGTGTTGATGCTTGGTCAAAAGTGCCAGAAGAAGGAGATTATTATTCAGCTCATGGTTATATTATGCTTGGCTGGTATTATTTTATGATTGGAGACTTTGAAAAAGGAGAAAAATACCAGCATCTAGCACTGAGTGCTTTTAAGAAATACAATAATTTATATCAATACTTCCCTTTGGGTAATCTAGTATTGATAAACCGTATTAAGGGTAATTTCCAGAAAGCAAAGGAATTGAATCTACAACACTTAAATCTAGGTAGGCAAAATCTAGATACAAATGTGATTTTTGATAGTTTAACAATGAAAGGGTCTCTTTTATTCCAAGAAGGAAACTATGATGAGGCCTTTGAAGCTATCAAGAGAGTTTACTGTATCGAAAACAGTATAATGACCCAATCCAGCTCTTCACTGGATATTATGGCATTTTTGGATTTTATTATGGTAGATTTAAAATAACCACGGATAAAGAATTTTTAAATCAAGCAGATCAAGCACTTGTTGATTTGAAGGAATTGAGTAAAACACATCCAGATAATAATACCATAGTAAATTTTACTAATTATGCCCAAGCATTAATTTTCAAACATGGTAATATTAGAAAAAAGGCGAATGCAATAGATATATTGGAAGAATTAATAGTATTCTATCCAAATAATATTGGAATTTCATTAAATCTACTGGAGTTATTATTCGAAGATTATGTACTATCAGAAGATCAAGATACGAGCAATCAAATTGACGAGTTAATGGAGAAAATAGGTAATGTTCCCCTGCGTAATAATCCATCAGCAATCTCTAGTTTTGTATCTCAACAAATCTTTCTGGCCAAATATTTTTTTTTCATTAAAGGTGATATAAGTGTCGCAATCAATATCTTACACAATACTGCAGACCATTTGAGGAAGTTCAAGCTACAGAATTTAGAGGAAATGCTAGATAAAGAAACCCAGATATTAGAAAAAGAGCTAACCAAATGGGAGAATGCGGATATCACGATCAAGGAAAGAATTAAAGCTTCTGAATTTGAAAAATATATCCAACAGGCTTTGAAATATGCAAACCAACAAAAGTGAATTTATTGAATAGAGTCACCAATGGATAATTGTAAGATGTGTGAAGTCAAGGTAATCCAATTCATACATATTGCAAGTACTGTCCCTTAAGCAATGTTATTCAGTATTGCTAATTGCTTCCTGAAGCAAATCGGTTGTGTAATCGATAAGCTTGCATAAGTGTTTGTGTTTCTCGTTATTATTTGATGTGGATAAAACATCCTCAACATGGGAGAGAAGATTTTTATCCTCTACTGATCTTGAAAGCTTTTTCCAAGGTACTGCAAGAACCTGGTTTGCATCAAACCAAAAGAAGACACAGTTCTGTGCCACATGAGAAACGCGCAGGAGGAACCCTATCGTATCCCCCTTGTTCAGCATTCTTAGAGTCTCTGTTTTCTGATTGTTCAAGAAATTAATATTGCTGAGTAAAGTCTCAAGAGGCACAATTAGAATCTCTGATTCAGCCACATTTTTGGCAAATTCTATGTACTTGTTTTTGCTGTCGTCACCAAATATACATTTAACGATCATAAATCCCTGAGAGAAGAGACGAAAATTTCCATTCTGCTCATTTTCAATATGCTTACGCAACACGTCTTCATTCATAGTCAGGTAATCCACTTTCACTCCATCCATAATAACACCCTTTTCCAGGAGGGTCTCCATTTTGGTATCTAAAACATAGCAATCGAGATCTGAACCTTGTTCCAGTTGTCCTCTAATAAAAGATCCTCCGACTAATATATGAGTCACATCAGCTTCTTTGGATTTTTGTTCGACAAAGGCATTGAGCAAATCAAGATACTTGTTGTACTGTGGATTATCAATAAATCGTCCCAAACCAAGTTTATCTAGGGTTAACATGTTTCCTATCAGTAGTTGTTTACTATCAAGATTAATTATAGTTCTTTAGTTCAAAATGATTCTCAATTGCACTCATTTGTGGATGAGGATATTTTCAATAAATGTAATTCACAATTGTTTGGTATTCGGTACTTTCCCGACCTTATTCCCTATATTCTGCATAGTCTCCTTGTTGCGCATAGGTAACACTAAACGCAATTTGATACAAAAACCACCCTTTCCTTAAAAAACTTCCACTGGTTAAACACATAAAAACTGAATAAATTAACAAAATGATTTACTAATACAACGCCTATTACTAAAAAAAGACCTATGCGGTATCGAGGTTCGGATGCTTCTCGGTGTGGCCCTCACGCTATGGTCGGGATCGAATCCCAACGTGCCGGAGTTCCCAATCGATCGCTCAGATTAGTACAGTCCTGACCGCTGT
>JAAFKL010000283.1 GCA_021399405.1 Candidatus Heimdallarchaeota archaeon
AAAACCGTGAATAATACTATGAAAAGTCCGAAATTGAGTTCAGATGTTATTTCCCAATTGAAGAAATCTAAGATGCGTCTAATAGTTGGATTACTATTTAACGATGGGATACGAGCGTTTGGAATAATTGTGTCTGATTGCCCATAGGCATCAGTACTAGATTTATCCACGTAAGGAGAGTACGTTTGCGAGACGAACCAGTAGTTAATCAATGCAATTGCTGTTAAATTCATCATAATTGTAGTTATTACTTCATGTGCTCCCGAATATGCTTTGAGTACTCCAGGTATGAATCCCCAAAATGCACCTCCTAATATTCCTGCGAGTATTGTAGTTGTAATCATAAAAGTCGGATTGTCAAATTGTGACCAGAATTCTGATTCAGGAACTATGTATGCTCCCCAAATTGCTGCAAATCCTCCACCAACCATCATTTGTCCTTGACCACCGATATTGAATAGACCAGCTTTGAAAGCAACTGCAACAGAAAGACCAGTCAAAATAAGTGGCATTGACCAATATATAACTCTGGAGAAATTTAGAGAATTGGAAAAAGTATCTTTTACTGTGAATTGGTATATATCTTCAGTTTTGAAATCATGTCCTACTAAAGAAAGACTCAGTAAGAAAATTACGATACCTAAAATTGCAAAAGTTAAGCTCAAAATCAACATAATAACTGATTCTTTTTTGCTTTGTGTTTGAAGTAATTCTAATTGTAAACTCATGTTTTTGCCTCTCCATCGGTTACTGTTCCACTAGTCATTAATTGTGAAATCTCATTTATTGTATAGTCTTCAATAGGTCGATAGCTAACTATTTGCCCTTCGTACATTATCATAATATCGTCTGAGAGCTTTAATATTTCATCTAGATCGCTTGATACAAGAATCACACCCACACCATCATTTCTTAATTCAATTAATTTCTCATGTACATTTTCCATAACTCCAATATCAACTCCACGAGTAGGTTCACTGGCAATTAATAAGCGAGGATTTTTAGCGAATTCTCTCCCAATAACAACCTTTTGTTGGTTCCCACCACTTAGCTGAGAAATTTTTACCTTTTCATTTTCTGCTCTAACATCAAGGGTGTTGATTATCTTCTTAGTGAGCCTTTTCATTAAGTGAACTGGTACTAATAATTTGTTTAGAGGCGCTTGAGGCATGTGTGGTTTATCTTCCTTCTTAACATAATCGCGTGCTTTATTTCTTAAATTGTAAAACCCTAACCATACATTCTCAGTTATTGGAAAATCGGATATCAGTCCTTGGGTCGTTCGATCTTCAGGTATAAATGCAATATCTAATTTGTAGATATCCAACGTGGACTTATTAATTAAATTTACTTGATCACCATCTTTCAAAACGAGATTTATGGTGCCATCTACTCCGCTTCGTAGACCCATAATACCTTCAATCAATTCTGACTGACCATTCCCATGAACACCAGCTACACCAAGAATTCTTGATGTATATACATCGAAGGAAGCCTTTGAAATATGCTCTACACCATGAGTATCGGTTACAGAAAAATCTTTTACTTCTAAGATCATGTCTTTTGCTTCTGATTTAACTCTGTCTAATTTTGTAACAATTTTTCGTCCTACAATCATTTGAGCTAATTCTTCTTTGGTTGTATTCTTTGGAAGTACTTCTCCAACTATTTCTCCACGCCTAATTGTCACAATACGATCTGCAATTTCTAAGGGTTCATGGAGTTTATGCGAAATAAATATGATTGAAGTCCCTGCTGCTTTTAACTCACGAATAGTCACAAATAGATCTTTGACTTCAGTTGGAGTTAAAACCGCAGTTGGTTCATCTAAAATCAATAATTTTGCATTTCTATATAGTTGTTTTAAAATTTCAACTCGTTGTTTAAGGCCGACTGGTAAATCTTCGATTAAAGCATCAGGATCAATTTCCATTGCAAATTTTTCACTCAATTTGCGTACCTCATCTCGTGATTTTTCTGCATCAATAATACCGTAATTAGAGTATTCTTCTCCAAAGGTTATGTTTTCACTAACGGAGAAAATATCAATTAACTGAAAATGTTGATAAACCATACCAATCCCTAATTTCATAGAGAATCGAGGATTTTTCATTATTATTTCCTGAAGTTCTTTTTCGCCATTACCTGTGAAAAAATTAGTGTCTATTGAGATATTACCCTCAGTAGGCTTCACAAGACCAGAAATAATTTTCATTAGGGTTGATTTTCCAGATCCGTTCTCACCCAACAAAGCTAGAATTTCGCCTTCACGAATTTCTAATGAAATTTTGTTCAGTGCTTGAATCTCCCCAAAAGACTTTGAAATCTTGTCAAGTTTAATAATTACATTATCTTCTGTATTGGTCAATAAATCTGAGTAGTAAATTGAGTATTTAGATTTTAACTTGAAATATATAGAATTTTAATTTAAGTAATTAATTTTACTTTCTTTTTCTTAGAATGAATACAGTAGCAAAAAGTGAGAATGTGATGGGGATGATTGAAATTGGAACTCCACCTTCTTCAGAAACAGACACTGATGTAATAACAGATGTTACTGTGGTTGGTTCTTCAGAGGTTGTTGTTGGAGCTGCTCCACAAGGATGTGCAACTGAATTAAATTCAGCATCAACAACAATTCTAGACTCATTGATGTAAATTGATCCATCGATAATACCAGGTGATAAGGAATTTACGTATGCTAATCTTGTTGTGGTTCCACAAACGGCATTTGCTTCAGCTTGAGTGTGTTCCATTTCAGTGATACTAACTCCACCTTCTTCGAGACCAAGTACTTGTGTACCATTATCCCATGTACCATCAACTTTAGCATCGATTTGTGATTTTACAGCAACATCAACTCTCTTAAGCATGGAAGTTAATACAGTTCCTTTCTTAAGATGATCTTGGTTAGAATCTACACCGATTGCATATGTTTTAGAACCAGCATCTGTTGCTTCTTGTGCTGCATCAAATACACCAAGTCCGGTACCACCAGCTGCAGAAAATATAATATCAACACCAGTATCAATCATTGATTGTGCAACAGTTTTACCACCAGCTAAATCACCCCATGGGTTTGCTGCATCAGGGGAATAAGCCCATGTAACAGTTATTGCTGGGTTAATCCATTTAGCACCTTGTTCAAATCCAGATCCAAACCTATTGATCAATGGAATATCTAATCCACCTAAGAAACCAAGTTTGTTAGATTCTGTTGTTAAAGCTGCCATTGCACCTGCAAGGAAACTTCCTTCTTGTTCTTTGAACACAATGTTAGCTACATTTGGTAATGGAACTACTGAATCAATTAGAGTGAAATCTGTACCAGGATTAGCAAGTGCAGTTGCGTTTAATCCACCAGCAGATGAGAACCCGATTGCAATGACTAAATCGTTTTCAGAATCAGCTCCGAAATTGAGTAGTTGGGTGTTAATAGCTGGAACATCTTTTGGTTCAACTGTAGTAACACTAATATTGTGTTGAATACGAGCTTGCAATAATCCAGCATTAGCTGCATCATTAAAACTTTGATCACCAAGACCACCTGTACTGAATACGACTGCAACAACAGCGTCATAACCCTGTGTGTTAGCTTGTGCAGTTCTTACAGCACTAGACATACCCATAGCGAGCAAGGTAATAAATAATAAAGTAAAAATACTTCTTTTCATTTGTTTTGTTTCCTGTCTTATATATACAACTCTCGTATAATAAAGAACAATCGATTTGTAATAAAATGCTTTATAATCTTATTTATCACCTATTGTTCAAAGATAGGTTACATTATTAACATACATCTATCATCATAAAATAGTCAATGTTGTCATTTCTTAATATCTGTTTTAGCACAAAAACTATAATCAGAACCAAATACAAGTAAAATTCAATTAACAACTGTGAATTAATTTTATTTAACATCTGTGCTTATTTGGAAATTGGATTTACACAGGTAATCTATATTAATTAGGATATTTGACAATCGGATTAGTATGATTCCCGCCAACTACTAATATGATCATAAAAAATTTTCAAGGAAGAAATCTCTTGCGATTTCTGAGACTCGCAAAGCAGAATCATCTTTTGCTAAATTATGATCCAAATTTTCTTCAATTTGAATAATATGGTGATATTTTGGATCGAGTTCTTTCTTAATTAGATTTGGACTAAATAATATATCACTTTTACTAGTTAAAATTTTAGATGGTAGCTTTTCAAATACTTCTTGAGAATACTCTGGAGGATTAATTGACATCTGAATGGCAAAAGCTTTAGCGAAATCATCATACTGAGGTAGCTTAATTACACCAGAATCCTCCATAAATTTTCCAATCAAATTCATATTGATTTCCTTGGATAATACATCAAAATTCAATACTGGACTCCACAGAAATAAGGATGAAACAATAGAGCTGGCATTTGCCAGACAAACTGCAATCGAACCTCCAAATGATTCTGCATATAGACCAATCTTGGGATATATCTCATCATATTCAGTTGCAAAATATTCAATTATTTTCTTTGCTAAATTAAATGAATTACGATAAGTATAGAACCCTTCGGACTCTCTAATCCCGGGGAAATCAAATGCAAAGAAGGCAATCCCAACATCTGTTAACATTTTTGCAAGAGTGTTGAGCTCCTCAGATGGTTTACGTCCGGGTAGGCCATGAAGGCGAATTACTAGAGCTTCGGTCATACCGTCAGGTAAGAATAAAATATTAGATAAATTATATTCTTCGAATATTCCCTCTTTTAGCTCTAATTGCCTCATATCTTAAAATTTACAATCTATTTATACTAATTTCGGATGGACTGATATCATCACATCCAATTTTGCCTTATTTTATAACAATATAATACTACAATTCACTTATTGATTAGTGTTATTTACTATGTTTGTAATGATTATTCAAGATGTCGGAAAGCTTTTTGATCAACATTTTCTCATCATTATCGAGTACTCCATCGACTTTTGCAATTAATTCAGCTCGATCAATAATCATTTGCTTAAGATCATCCAATCTCTCTGCTTCATTTGAATCAATCAAACCATCGCTTAATGATTCCTTTAAGATTAAGCTGTATGAATCAGCGTCAATTCGGACTTGATCAATTATATCCTTCTCTTCAGGTGTTATTATTCCATCATTTTTTGCTGTGGTCATTAATTCACGAACAGTTAATTCAAATGTAGATTCATCACTAGTCATTCAATTATCCTCTAATCTAGTTTAAATTAGAGGTTATTTATCTATTGTCGCTATTTAAAATTTAATCTCTAATTTTATTAACGAAATTCCCAATGGAGAATCTACTGTCATTAATTCAGTTAGTTCTCACTTTCATAAAAATGATGAACAAATTTGCTGTAAGAAATTAGGAATAAAACAAAATTTAATTTGAGTCAATAAGACATTATTATAATGAATGCTTCAATTAAGGACATTGAACTGTTTTTACGAACTCCTGGGAAAATCGCCATTCTTGGTGCATCCACCAATACAGAAAAGGCAGGATATTTTGTGCCAAAATATCTACGAAAGATAGGATTTGATACTTTACTTATTAACCCCATAGTTGATGAAATTGAAGGAATTCCAACTTACAAAAGTTTGGATGATTTACCTATCAAAGAATTGAAAGGAATTATTATTTATCGAAGATTACCAGCTGCAGAAGAGATCGCTTTGAATGCAATTGACCTCGGAATTCCCGTCATTTGGTTACCTCTAAGAATAACATCAGTTAAAGCTAAAGCTAAGGCAAATCAAATGGATATAATGTTTGTTGAAGATAATTGTCCTTTAGACATTGGTGAGAAATTAAAAATTTAGAATAAATTAATAACTATTCTCAGCAATTTTTAGGAGATCCTCCTCTAGGTTGCTATATTTTGGTTTTTCAATTATTCGAGTAATTTCTTGATTGTTTGAATCTGATATGATGAATGTTGGGATTTTCTTTATGTTAAACTTGTCAATAATACCCTCTTCATCTCTATCTCGGATTTCAACCTCCCAAGGAAGTTGTTCAACAATCCTTGCCATTTTAGGTACATTCCGTCTACAATCTGGACACCATTTTGCAGATATTACAGTTACTTTTGCATTGGGTAGTAATTCCTTGACTTTCGATAATGTATCAATTCTGGGAATATATCTATCATATCCTGCAGCGAAACCTGAATCAGATTGAACGTAATCGTATAGTTCACTAATAGTAGATTCAACGACTTTCACATCTGTTGAAGTCTCAGGTTTTTGAAGTGATGATTTCTTTCCACCCCATTGCGTAGTTTTTAGTTTTGATAAACTCACACCTAATGATTTAATATAATCAATTGCCTCAATGGCTGCTCGTGCTCCATCTCCAGATGATACTATCGCTTGTTTTGCTTTTCCGCCAGTAATATCACCAGCAGCATAGAATCCAGTAATGTTGGTCGATTGTTCCTTATCCACTTTGATGAATTGACCATCCAATTCCACACCCAAACCTGATGCAATAGCGGAAGATGGTAATACTCCAACTTCAATAAATACGGCGTTAACAGCCACTTCTTGATCCATTCCACTATGTCTAAATTTAAACCCAGTAACTCCATCATCATTTCCAAAAATTTCTATTGCTTTAGAATTTTCAAATAAATCCACATTTGGATTTGAATCAAGTTCATCAACTAGACTAGAATCTGCACCCAGTCTAGCTTTAGTTGAAATTAAAGAAACTTTAGAGGCTATTGATGTCATACGTAGGGCTGCTTGAACGGCTTCATCGCCAAAACCAACAATGGCAATTGGTTGATCTTTGTATAGTGGGCCATCGCAGATGGTACAATAACCTACACCTTTATTCGTGAATTCCTCTTCACCCTTTGCACCTAGTTTTTTGTGTTTTGTCCCAGAAGCAAGAATTACTGCATAAGCACAATCTGATTCACCATCCCCATCAAATAAGGAATAAATCCCATTAGAATCACGTGTAATTTGCTTAATTTGTTTATCAACCAAGTTTGCTCCAACTTCTGTTGCATGAGAGACCATACTTTCGATTAATTCAATTCCAGATGTAGATTTTACACTGAGGTAATTTTCAATTACTCCTGCCTTTGCAAGTTGGCTGCTATATGGATCTCCATAAACTATAGTTTTGAGACCAGCTCTCGCACAATAAAGAGCTGCTGCAAGCCCTGCTGGGCCAGCACCAATAATGGCTATATCATTTTTTTCGTCAGGTGAGCACGTCGTCATGTTTTTCCTCCAGATTAATTCCCTTAAAACCTAATCCTGTTCATCTTAATTTAAGGTTTGGTAATTTCTATTAAAATGAATATTGTGAAAGATTATTTTATTACAAAACTAACCTACAGAATACAACTTTACAATTTTATAACTAATTAAAATTTTACAATCTGAATTAAGAAGAGAACCCCATAAAATACTGCAATCAATGCTATCAATAATGCCAAAGGTACAACAACCACTACTTGAATCAATCGGTCTCTTGGGAGATGCTCCCTTTCATCCCAAGTTCGAGAAGCCAATCTTACAACTTTATGGATTATCTCGAAAAATATTCCTAGGACAATTATTATTGCTAGCAGTTGCTCTATAATGGTTGCCACATTTGAAACATAACATAATTGGATTTATTATTAACTTGTCTTTGTTGAAATGACGGACAAATAGTGATCAATTAATGTGATAAATACGATTAGTATTTCCTCTTGCCGTTATGAGTAAAATGAAAATTTGTAGTGTGAGAAAACAAGTTTATTTTTTATTAACAATTTGGATAATCTCGTTAGTCATTTCAATTGGATCAAATGGTCTCCCATCATATCTCAGAATTTTATGATCCACATCCATCAAAGTTTCTTGTCTTATCAATGATCCAAATTGAGCATCATAATTCTGTTCAGCAAGTATTGTAATTTTAGAATTATTTATTGCATTAGTTATGAATTCTGAAGGAAAGGGCCATACATATGTTGTGTGAATGAATGAAATGTTGTATTCTGGTAATCGATTCAATACGTCAAGAATAATACCTTTGTTTGATCCCCAAGATAAGATTGTTACATCTGCTTTTTCAGGTTGGCATCCATATATTACGGGATCTGGTAGATTCTTTTTCATTGCTTCAAATTTTCTCATTCTTTTATCCATTTGGATAAGCCTGTTTGGACCAGAATCATCAACTTTTCCATATTGATCATGTTCATTACCAGTAGATCGGAATATCATATTTTTTGGCAATCCAGGTATTGCTCTTCTACTGACTCCATCATCAGTGTTCTCATACCGTTTATAATCTTCATCAGTTGGCTCTTGATCAAGGAGAATAGTTTTTCCTGAACGGATTTCAATTTCGTTAGAAGTTAATGGTTCTAGTGTAAATCCACTAGACCCAAGCCATTTATCTGTAAGAATAATGATTGGAGTTTGATATTCTTCAGCTAAATTTAATGCTTCAGCACTTAATTTATAGGTTTCCTCAATATCTCCCGGGGCTATGACCATTCTAGGGAAGACATCTTGACCCATTCTAATTGAAAATAAAAGATCTGTTTGATTCGTCCAAGTTGGCAAACCAGTGGAAGGACCAGGTCTCATCACATTAACTACTACAAGTGGGATCTCTGCAGATCCAGCAAGTCCAATAGCTTCAACCATTAATGCCAATCCACCACCTGAAGTCCCTGTAGCAGATCTTCCCCCAGCATAATTAGCACCAATCGACATCGTAACTGCGGAGATTTCATCCTCACATTGTACAGTCATAAAATCATATTCACTTGAATATTTAACCATTGATTCTAATAGTGAAGTTGCAGGAGACATCGGATAACCAGTAAAAACACTTATCCCACCAGCAATAAATCCTGCTGCAACAGCGGTATTACCTGTCATGGTGATTAAGCCCATATCATCTTTATCTTCTAGCTGTGTTTTGAAATCTTGGAAGTTATCTTTTACATACTGATATCCAAGATCTGCAGCTTTTACATTAATTTCAGAGATTACAGGTTTCTTAGCAAACATTTCTTTCAAAATATCATCGAATTCTTCAATTGGTAAATTAACCAATGAAATTGCAGCTGCAACTCCAATTGTGTTTTGGACAATTTTAGCTGCATTAATCGACCTAGCTAATTCATGCATCGGTATGGGACACCACATCACATCAGGTCTATTAAAATCCTCAACTGATTTTCTTCTAAGGATTCTAGGGTCATATATGACGGCAGCACCTTTAGTTAATTTGTGAATATGGTTTTCTATCGTTTCAAGATTAATTGCAAGTAAGATGTCAACATGATCAACCTGGCAATGAATGGGCTTATCTGCCACTCTTATGACGACCATATTGTGCCCACCTCGAATTAAGCTTGGGTATTCAGTATAGAGATGACAATAGTAAGAATTTCGTGTCATCATACGGACAAATAATTGTCCAGCAGACATTATTCCATCTCCAGCAGCTCCGCCTGCTAGGAAATTAAATAAAGTTTCCGGATCTCTAAAATTTTCATTTAGAAGACTTGTTTCTGTCAACTTCACAACAAATCAACCTATAAATACGGTATGATATCCAAATTGAGGGGTACTTTATATATATAGTTACGGTCAATAATTACTCGATCAATCAAAAATTAAATATTTTATATAATCCAAACTACGAAAAATGAAATTGGAGATATTAAGATATTTTATCTAATTGTTTAATCTAATTTGTTTAAGATTTTGTTTCCAACGAAAGCAAAAATAATTACATTTATTGCTATAACTGCATAAAATACTGGAGGTCCAAGTTCATCGCTTCCCCCACCTATAACGAATTTTAATTTCATATCTGGATGACCCAATCCACAGAAAATATGGCAGAAAGCACTAATTGTAACATCTTCATCAGGCCAATCCCATTCTGTACCTCGGGGTGCACCGAATTCTTCACCGGGTTCTGGTCTGATGGTTGCAATTGCAACACCTACTTCGTTAATACTAAATCCATGCTGAACATCGGTTGTGTAAACTTCAATGGCGATAGTACTTCCTCTCTCAAAAGAACCCATTCGATGTTTGACTTCTTTAACTTCATCATTATCATACGCTTTGGCTTTATCCCCACCATATTTTTCATCAGCTATTTGTTGAGCTACAACATCATCATAGGCTCTTATTTCCCATTGTGATAATTCAATTCTGATGTGATATTTATTATCATCAATACCCAGAACTGGATCATCACCTTCACTTGCTATAGCACCAGGAGTGTTTAGAAGTAAAAGTGGCAAAAGTAATAATTCAAATACAAAGATTAGTTTTAATGAATACTTCAAAATATAGGCACCTTTCGTCTATACTCAATAAAAAAAAACCTCTTATTAATCTTAACGTTCATCATTGTTACTTGCAGTTAACTATTCACTATTTATGCACAAAAAATATTTTGGATTTAAAATGAGCCCTTAATATTTAATCTGAAGGAACTAAAGATTCGATAATATAAGTTTGGCACCCTCTTGAATTTTAATAGCCCTTTTCTCCGAATTCAATGCTTCAATAAGTTCTGTAATTTCTGCATTTGCAATCTCCTCTATAGTTTTAAGCCCGGATGCCATTAACTTCTTTGAAGTTGAGGGACCAACACCAATGATTTTCTCAGGAGGATCCGTAAGTTTAAATTCAATCTTGCTTGGAGATGCAATTTCTTTAGGATCTGTAGAAATTGAAAGTAATTTATTTGCATTAGTTATCCATGTTTGAGCTTTGTTTACAGTGATATGAATTGCGCTAACAAGCGAATCAGTATTTGAATCGGCAATACTTTGTACATTATTGAACCCTGCAGCAAGTAATTTATTCTCTGCCACTGGACCAACACCTTTGATCGTACTTGGAAGCTCATTCCCTTTGCCCGTTCCACTTACTAATGGACTATATTTAATTACCAGTTGGTGAGTTTTGTTTTGAAGTACTTTTGCTACGAAAGCAGACCACATCTCAATTTTAATTTGATTAATTGATAGTTGCTCAGAGAGAATTTCTGGATCCGATTGAAGAATTTCATGAAAATAAAAGACCTCCGCACCATTCATTCTGTGCTGAAAACTTGGTCCCACGCCTTTAATTTCAATAACCGGAATATTTATTTTCTCAGAAATTGCAAATTGGATTAATTCATCATATCCTGGATCGATAACCGGAACTTCTTCAACAATAGGAATTTCTTCAGGTATATATGCTACTATTTCAAATGGTATATCTAGGGAGAAAAGATTATTTTCATCAATGAAGGGGCCTTGAGCAGTGAATCTCCAATTACCTAAAATTGTTGTTCTTTGGATCCTAGTTGTCCACTCATGATCATTACCTCCAGATCGTCCCATATATCGCGATTGATCCCGTGAATCAAACATTTCTACAGTTGTACTTTTAGAAGCACCTGTGTTTTTTAAAATTAAAGTAATTAAATCTCCAGGTTGATATTTCAAATCTTCCTTCTCACGATTTTCATTCCTATGTAATGTATATATTGGAAAAATTACTTCTTGATCTACCTCGGGTTGAATAATTTCATTGATCTCCGAGTCTAATATTTCTTGATCTGAATCCTGAGTAGTTTCTTCAGATAATTCAGATTCATTTATTTCATTTTGTATTAGATCTGATAATGAGGTAGATTCTTCTTGCAAATCATGATTGTCCGGATTTAATTCAGAATTATTCATCTTTTATCAAAATGATTATGCAAGAAGATAGAGGTTGAGATGGATCTCTAGCCTCTAAAAACTGCTTGTAGTTTTCTTGGATCTGCAGTGCTGTCTTCTTCAATGACAACAAAACTAGCACGTACATTGGAATCTGGTGATATATTGTTGAATTTTAGTCCATAGATTGTACCATCACCATGAGATTTAGGATCCATTCTTTCAGCTTCTGGCTGAGATTCAAGTGTCTCCTCCAAAAATCTAAATCCATTTGGAATTAAATCTTCAAGGAATAATGACACAGTTGAACTACCCATATTGTCTGCTTCTAAGCTAATTCGAAATGCATCGCTTCCCTCATAATCTATGGATTCTACTACTTTACCGATATCTAAATCATCACGGACGTGCAGTACTACCAATTCAAGATCGTCATTTTCGGTGGTCGCAATCACTCTTGCATCAGCAGCAGAATAGATGTAACCTTCTGCGGAACTTTTTGTTGCGATTTTTTCTTCCAAGGCTCCGAGTTTATCTGCAATTTGAACATATTTGATAATAAATTGATCTCCTTCCTTGAAACCTCCTGCAGGACTTTCTTCAAGATGCTCAAGTTCAATTCTAAGTTCGTTGTCAGATACTGAAAGATTATACTCACCTGACGGAACATCTTCAGATCCTCGAGATAATACAACTTGATCTTCCATTGGACCTCTAAATCCAGCTGCAATCTCATCTGTTATAATTATCCCTTCTAATGGATAAGATCCAACACCGGTAACTGTTAACATGGTAGGAATTTCTGTTTCAACATATGATGGAATTTCAAATTTATTAATTTCTTCTCCATCCACCATAAATGCTTTGGCGATATCCAAAGCCATGAATTTAAGATCTTCAACAGGCAGTAAAATTTGAGTAAGAGCTGATTTCACTATTTCATGCTGTACCGAAAACTCTACATGTTCTCCAAATGAAGGAGAACCCTCAGGTGACTCAAAAACGAATTTATAATCAACAGATTCGCCCGGAACTATTTCCCTTTCATCTTCACTAACGGCTGTGCCATCCCATGAGAGGACTAATTCGGATGATTCAATATCTCCTGCAAATACCTCAAATTTATTCAAATCATAAACAAATTCAGATAAATTCTGAAATACTATTTGACAATCATAAAATCCAGGTTCTGTCTCTCTTTGAGTTCTTTTTACTCTTTGACGAATTGTTGAAACACCATCAACTGAATCAAAATCTAAACCAGATCCTAAAGTATCTTTATTTTCATATGTTACCTTTAATTCTCCAGATTTGTAAGATGGTTCATCTTCGGGTAAGCTAGCTGTAAGTTGAAGAGTTACTGTAGCCGATTCACCAGCTGCTAGTTCATCAATTACAAATTCTATAACGTTTGCATTTGCATTAACATTTCCTTTGGTCGAATTTGAGCCACTTAGTGATGCTAATTCGTTTACTGTTTTTTCACCTTTCAAATTATAGATTGCACTGTCTGTAGTATTTGTAACTACAATCTGAGCTTCAAAGCTTTGTTCAGCCCCACTCGCAAAATTTGGTGAAGTACCAGTTTCAGGATCAGCATAACTTTGTTCAATTTTTATTGGTGTTATGGCTGCCTCGAATTTATAATCAACTTTCCATGCATTATCCATTCCCGGTTTTAGTAATCCAATATTTGTTTTATCAGATAATTCAGTTTCTGATTGAATATTATTTATATTTTTTAGCTCTAAATCAACACCAGTAATACGATCTTTAGATCCGGAATTCGCAACAACTATGGATCCCGAGGATTGATCAGTACTTTGAACTTCACCGTAATAATCCATTGTTACATAATTTTTTTCTTGAAGCGATACCATCAATCCCTTACCTTCAGCTTGCATTTCAAGCCGATCTTCTTCTCTTTTATCCATACTCGAATCTACATCGTACTCCCCTTCTTGTAACGAATATTCACTGGAATCATCATCTATTTCAACCTCTTTTGTTATTGATGCACCTTCAAGTGGTTTAGATGACAAGGCTTGGATCGATTTATCTGCCTCTTTTCGGACTCCCTTATCAGAATCATTTGCAGCTAGATCTCGTAATGTATCCATTACAGATTCATATTGAACATCAAGGTTACCGAGTTCTTTTACTGCATTTTTTCTTTGCTTTTTATCTGCATCTTGAGCTTGCTCAAGAAGGTCTGCGACGTCAGCCATTTTTAATCTTAGATTGAAAACCTAAGTTACATTTAATTACTTTTTCAGTATGACTGAATAATATAATTCAATTTTATAATTTACTAGTCGAAAAAGAAAAAATAGTCTTAGTGATAAAATCAATGATTTCGTTCTTTCTTGATTAATGGAAATTACAAACTAACAATTCTTAGTTTATTTATCTCCAATTCAACAAAAAGAAAAAAATACCTCAGAATTTCCACTTGTGGTAGTTTTCTTCAAGTAAATCTAATAAAGATGACATAGATTATGAGTTTATGGTTTTAGATGCCGTTACAGATTACTATGAAGTCATTCTGATACTGGTAGGTATCAATGGTCTCATTTTAGGATTTGATCGAATCACAAAAGGTGATGAAGAAGAAAGTGATCTCTTAGAATTACTTGGAATACTTGGGGGATTGGTATTATTTGCGACTATCATTCTATCAATTTACAATGATGAAGTTATATCCAAATACACAATACTATTCTCCACATTATTCAGTCTTTCATTATTAGCGAAACCTTTCAAAAAACTACCAATAGCTTTCGCCGTTACTGCTGTACTTGGATTAGCAATGACATGGTATGTATTGGATAGACGAGGTGATGAAGAATCAATTATTGGCGGCTTGTCCCTTCAATTAACGATTGTGGTTTTCATTATAATTCTAATTGTTGTATTCATTATTGGTTTTATACAAGAACAGACAATGGATATTATGTTGTTCCTTTTATCATGGGGCATCGTGATATTAGTTTTATCAATTCTCATTTTCTTACAAGGAGTTACATTATTATTTGAGGTTCCAGATAAAGATGGAATACTTGGATTACTACCTGGTTAATTGGGTTATATAACTCATTTTCTAAAAAGAATCTTCCTCTACATAATCTTCAACAACTTTAGAAATTAAATAAGGAGAATCATAACTTTCCTTTACAATCTTTAATGATACATGGGTTCTTGAAGCACCGATACCATCAATATCTTTGAGATCCTTAGTAACAAATTCACCCAAATCTTCAATGTTTTTTGCCCTTACTTTTACTAAAATATCAAATTCTCCAGCAATTAAGTGGACCTCCTCTGTTCGGGCTAATGCACTTATTTGACCAGCTATCTCGGATTGATCACGATTAGTTTGAGTTTGATCAAAAGTTAACATTATGAATCCAACAAGAGGGTAACCAATTTGTTTATTATCAATATTTAATGTATAGCTGGAAATTATTCCACGCTGTTCTAATTTTTTTATTCTGGAATGAATAGTACTACTTCGTATTTCCAGCTTCTCTTCTAAGCTTTTCAAAGGAAGTTTGCTATTTCGTTTTAATAACTCAAGGAGCTGTAAATCTATTTTATTCATAAGTGTGAATATGATTGTGTACTTTTAATTTAATTACTAAGAGTTTGTAAAAATTACGAAAAAATAAGAATATTATGAAAATATTCCGAAAGTTTTCTTAAAAATCACTTTTGTTCCCCGATAGATTGAATGAAAAAACCTGAAGATCGATTTCATTTCATTTCAGCTGTAAAAAATAATGATTTTGAAAAGCTTACGGATTATATGCATAAAGGAATGGATATAAATTCCCTTGATGAAGATGGGAAAACTGGGATTTTAATTTCCACAGAGCAGAATAATATTGAAATGGTTAGATGGTTAGCCGATCGAGGGGCAGATATCGATTTTAGAGATCAAACCAAAAAAATAATTGATAATACACCTTTTTTGTATGCTGGAGCCAAAGGATTAGACGATATTTTAGATATCCTCATCCCTCTAAATCCTGATGTCAACATTCTCAATGGATATGGGGGAAATGCGTTGATACCTGCATGTGAAAGAGGTCATGTGAGCACCGTAAAGAAATTATTAGAAAGAACTAAGGTAGATGTTAACTTGATAAATAATCTAGGGTGGACGGCTTTACTCGAAGCCATTATACTAGGAGAAGGTGGAAAAAAACATCAGGAAATTGTTAGATTGCTTTTGAATCATGGAGCCAATTTGAATATTGCAGACAAAGATGGAGTATTGCCAATCACTCACGCCCAAAATAAAAATTATTCAGAAATTTATAGAATCCTGCAATCTCATCAAATCAATTAATCTTAAGGAATTTAATCAGCACAATCAAAATATCCATGGCTCAAAGAAGTTAACTTTCCTAAATTATCATAATTTCACTTATAATCCACTGTTGGAATAGAGTTTATATTAGATGAATGTACTAATTAATTGAGACTAGGTCGATTTCTTAAACCAGATATGGTTATAAAGAATACACCGAAGGCTGGATCTCATAAGAGAAAAGGAAGTCCACATACAGTTAATAAGAAAGTAGCGATTTTCTGTTCCTGTATCCGTCGTAACGAACTGCTAGTCAGATTATAAGATCTTGATGGATGTTCGAGAATGATCTTGCGATGGTTAAAAAGTATGAAAATTCCATCTTGGTCGGGTCTGCTAACTCGAACAAACCAAGTGGAAGGAAGCGATACTCTCCATCTGGAGAAATGTAGTATACTATTCCAGTGTAGCAGCTGGATGATACGGTGACGTTTGTATATTATTAGCTGAACATACAAGAAAAAGTTAACTTTTTCAGATCATGTGATTGTTCAATTATAAACTCTGAACCTTTGTCCAATTTTAGGTTCTTATATTATAAAGTCCAAGTATCCAATAATTCAGTATATATACTTAATTCCATAAGATAGGTTGTCGATTGTGTAATGGTTTCCTCGGAAAATTTGATACAACTAACATTCCAAAAAGGTGAATATGCAAACAAGGGATATCACCCGCTATGGTGTCCAGGCTGCGGGGATTTTGCGATATTATCTTCTCTAAAAAATGCATTATTTGAATTACAAATAAACCCAAAAGATACAACTCTCGTTCCTGGTATAGGTTGCTCAAGTAAAATGATGACTGCAATTGATGTTTATGGACTTCACACAATCCATGGTAGAGCCTTACCTGTAGCCACAGGAGTTAAGATTGCAAATCATAAACTAAATGTTATCACTTTTGGTGGTGATGGAGATATGCTTGGAATTGGTGCAGGTCATTTCGTACACGCATGTAGACGAAATGCCAATATAACATTGATCCTTCCAAATAATCATACATATGGCCTAACTACTGGTCAAACTTCCCCAACATCTGATATGGGTTATCGAACTAAAACTTCTCCCAAAGGAAATGTTGATCGCCCTCTTAGACCAACCGCTTTAGCTTTAGCATCAAATGCTACATTTGTTGCAAGAACAAGTTCTGCAAAGAAAGCACATATGCAAAAAATAATTGAAGCCGCATTAAAACATAAAGGAATGGCAGTAATTGAGGTTATGCAATTCTGTATCACATTCAATAGAATAAATACACCGGATTATTATGAACCAAGATTATATGACCTTCAAGAAACAGGTCACGATACAAGTGATTATGATTCCGCTATTGTTTTAGCTAATCAATGGGGTGATAAGATACCTTATGGGATTTTCTATCAAGAGGCGAGGCCAACTTATGCGGATATTTATGATCAATTAAAAGATAAATCATTAGTGGAGAAAAGATCGACTACACCAAGAGATGTAAGTAAAATATTTTTAGATCAAAGATGATCCCTTGAATTAGAGAAATAGTTATGTGAAGATAAATCTTCTTGTTATACCTTTAATAACAAGCTTGAAAGGGCGATTTGAATGCATAGCATTATGGCTTTCGAGATCCCAAATATTGCCACTCTAGGAATCGAGTTATCAGTTGCGTTTTTAATATTGGTTGTAGATCAACGCTCACGAAGAAGAGAAAGAAATGCAATTCTAAGATCTCAAAAAATTGATAATGAACATAGAGAGCAACAACATTTGCAAATGGAAAGATTCAGTGGGTGGATACAAGAAGATTCCAAACGCCAATTAATGATGTTAGAATCGATTATGGTTTCGTTAGACGCTGAAAAAGCAAAAATATTCCGTACAGAAGTTGGACAAAGATATACAAATGAAATTAGTAGAGATTTAGATGATCTTGAAGAATTGCTTGAAAAGCGAGAAGAATTAGGAATTGAAGGAGATCGAGATCTGGAAAGTGATATAAATCAAAAAATTGATGAGTTGACTTCGGCAGAAAAAATCGCAGGTTCTTTCTTGTCAAAAAGTTTCCAAGATAGCTTAAAGGCCATATCCAACACAGCGAAGGAGGCATTTATTCACATGTCTGATATTTCAGAACTTAAAAATATAGAAATTGACGATAATGAGACTGGGGATATACAAATACCTCTGAGTGACAAGAAAATGGACCAGTTCAAAGATGATAAAGAAAAGTTAATGACAGAAATTGAAACATTAAAATTTGAAATTGGTAAAACAATAGCAGCGTCTACAAACCAGGTCACTGGGAAAATTTCAAATATTTTTGATCCTACAAAATTAGAAAAGGGAATTAAAGATCTTGTATCCAAAATAGGATCAAAAAAGTCCGAAAATCAAGAAGAAGACAGTGAAGACTAGCGATTCACTTAATCCGGTGGATAAAACTTTAAAGAATTAACTATTGCCAAAGTCTTATGGCAGATTTAGAACAAATTCTGATCCTAGTTATTGCAGTTCTACTACTCGCATTATTCCTCTTCTTTGGAGATAAAATTCTAGGCAACAAACCAGTTAAGCTTACTAGCGGGTATTTTATTAAAGCTATGATTACAGCGGTCGTTATTTTTGCTTTAATTATTGGTGTATCAGCAGTTATTAGTGAAATTAATGTTTTAGGAATTGGACGGATATTGACAATTCTAACATTCGTTATCAGTGCATATGCAATAAAAATAATTCTTATGGATGATGCAACCTACGAACGAGCTGTTTGGGTTGGTGTAGTTGCTTGGACCTTAGTTTATATTGCAGATTATCTTGCTCAGGAAATTGGAAACACAGAATTGATCCCTTATATTTGAATCTACTTTGAATTTCATTAAGTTCTTTCTTTTATCCGATTAAAAAATCATTATACAAATTCCATTTTGTAATTGAGAATCAAATTTATTTATATATTCAGTAGTCGAACAATCGTCGTGGAAGAGGATATTCCTTCTATCGATTCACTATTTGAGATCGACGAGTTTCAACAAGAAGTACAATATTTCCTAATAATTGGCAGATATGCAGCGTACAAAGAGCTTATAGAATATTTTCCTCAAGATTTAGGTTATGAGTTGATTCATGCAGGGGGACCTAAAGATGCATCCCTGTATTTAATGGAAAAAGAAATTTTGATTGTTTTCATTGATGTACAAGATGAGAGAATCAATCCAATAACAATCTCAAATTCATTGAGACAAACTAATCCTCATGTAAGGATTGTAATTATTTCACCAAGAATAATTTCAAAACATCTCGCGGATATTTATAATTTGGGGTTAATTACAGGTTTCCTCGAAACTCCATATTCCTCAAAGTCCCTAATGAAAATAATTAGTGAACAAGAAGCTAGATATTCCATAGATAAAATGGTTACCTCATTTGTTCAGGAACCGCCTAAGTTGAGTAAAGCAAGTTTTCTGTTATTAGATCCTTCATTAACTTTTGAAGAAGGCGCACCAGTAAATTTTGTCGGACTAATGATTGTAAGTCATACAGTGCCCAAATTTACCCAATGGTTTGAAGAAACACTTTCACAAGATGAGTACTTATTGGCAGGTTATTTATCCTCAATCACTGCACTAGGCAATGATTTGTTTAATAATCAGCAAGCCCTCAAAGAAATAAATTTCGGAGGGATATCAGTCATTTTCCGATTTCATGAAAGTATACAATTTTCATTTCTAGTAAAAAATTTAACCAAACATAATTTTGAGAAAGCTGAAGATCGAATTTCTATGCTTGTAGATCAAATTATTGAGAAATATGGCGACACTTTAAACACTGGATTTTTGACAGATGAAGATGAAGCAGAATTAGTCAAATTGTCTGTCGATTTTGATTTGGAAGATGAAGAAGGTATAGAATTAACCGAAGAAGTAGAAAGTATATTTTCTATGCCAGAATCATTAGTTTTGCTCTACGGCAACAATGAATTCCAACAGCAATATCTAATCAAAGAATTGGAGAAACTTAATTCTGAAGATACAGAATACGATACTATGAATTTAAGTTTTAATCTTATTTCCACTACAAATGAAGAGGAAGCAGTGGAGATAATAAGGAATAAAAATTGTGATGTAGTATTAATTGATACAAATTTAACTCGTGGCAGATCTCCTGATGATTTTGCGGATTTTACGAAAGAAATGAAACCATTAATATCAGTAATAATTTTGGAATCTCATGAATATGCATCAGAAACCCTTGTCTCGGCAATTAATAATGATACTATCGAATTCGTTATGCCATCAGACGATACGCCATCTGAGATAATGAATTATGTATTAAAAGGCATTATTAGATCAAGAACATTAGCTGATAAATCGACAATCACAGATGAATTGGAAAATTCACGTGACAGCTTTACTATTGCCAAGATGAAATTGCGAGATAATTTAGATTCATTTGATCAAGAAGAGCAACCAATTCTTCATGGATTGATTATCACATTTGAGATGCGTCAAATTTATGATCGATTCTGGGAAGATGTCAAATTCGATAAAGAGATGATTAGTGGATTAGTTGAATCATTAAAAAATGTGGGTGGTGAAATGTTTACGGAAAAAGAACAAATTGATGGATTAGAATTAGGTGGGACATCCATTTTTGTGCGAGAACAATTAGATTATCTCTTCATTTATTTTGTTAAAAATGTATCTCCTAATACTTCAGTTGTGATTGCAAAAGAAGTCGATACTATCACGGGGCTTTTCGGTGAGGTGATTGCTGAATCATCAGGTATTATCCCTATTGAAGAACTTACACCATTCTTTGATAAAATCGCGATCAAGGCTCACTACAGTTTCACTGAAATATTATCTGAATTAGGTGAAAAAATAGATGATGATCAAGACTTTGGTTTGGCGTTACCTGAAGACACTCAAATTGAAGAAACGAAACAGATTGAAAATGTGTCCAAATCTTCAGAAATTCATTCAACTCCTGAGTCTTCAGAGACAATTACTGTACCTAAAGTTGATGAAAATGTAATTATTGAAGCCTCCCAAGAACAAGCTAAGGAGACAACCCGTGAAACGCCCATCCCTCAAGTTCCAGGTGTAAAATCAGTAGAATTTAATGACACAAAAAATGGGGTTCCTCCTAGTGTCCCAACCGTACCATCAGTACAGAAGTCTGAAATACCAAAGGTTAACGAACCATTAAACGATATTAAAGAGAAAACAGATAATATATCACCAAATGTTCCAGCAGTCTCTCCAGTGGAAGTATCAGAATCTTCTGAATCTGAGGAAGTTTTGAAAGATGTCGAACGAGTGGATAATTTAAGTGAAAATGCAAAGAGATTAAATATTCCTAAAGTACCTTCAGTTCCTGAAAAATCTGATCATGAAGAAGGATCAAGTTGATTTGAAATTAAATCTTGGAAGAATTATTAATAATTAAATCTGAATCTTATAGATAGCCTTTATTTAATGATCAATTACCTTAAGTTGTGGATTTACAACAAGAAATTGCAATGAGAGGAAGTCGGGCAATAAATTATCTCAAAGATTATTGTCGTGAATATATTCATCCTGAACTTCCATTGCGAAAAGCATCTTTGCACTACCTTAAAGGTGGTGGGAAAGGCTTCAGACCCGCGATGTTACAGCTTGTTTGTGGAGCTTTAAACGGAGATGAGAAGAGTGCAATTGCTCCATCGGCAGCAATTGAATCGTTACATGTTTCAAGTTTATTACATGATGATTATATGGATAAAGATGAAACTCGACGTGGTGTTGAAGCTGTTTGGAAGAAATGGAGCCCAACAGTTGCGATTCTTGCAGGAGATGTATTATTTGGTGTTGCATTTTCAATAGTTGGTGATGTTGAAAATATTTCTTCAGATCTTAGATATGGATTCACAAGGGAACTTGGTCAAATATATACAAAGCTTTGTGAAGGACAAATGTTAGATATCAGTTATGAACAGGTTCCATTTTCAGAAATTTCTGAAGATGATGTTACTAATATGCAGTATTTAAAGACTGGAGTGCTTTTCGAATTTTCCTGTGTAACAGGAGCCAGAATTGCTCTTAATAAAATGGAAGATCCTATCATTAGTGTTGTACGAGAATACGCAAAATTAGCAGGTACTGCTTTCCAAATTCAAGATGATCTAATTGGAATATTGGGTGAGAGTGATAAGATTGGTAAACCAGTAGGCTCAGATATCAGAGTGGGAAAAAGAACTTTAATTGCAATCCATGCCGTGAGTAATGCATCAAAAGAGGAGAAAATTGAACTTCTCAAAGTCCTAGGTAATGCAGAAGCATCTGAGTCAGAAATTCAAGGATGTGTAGAACTTATTAAAAAAATTGGATCTGTTGATTATGCTAGAAAACTGGCACAGGAGATGGCAACTAAAGCTGTAGATTTAACATCTAAGCTACCCCAGAATGACCAAACTCAACTTCTCAAGGAATTTGCAAATTACATGATTGAGAGGCAAGTATAATTTGGATCAACTCTCTTAAAAACACAAAACATTCAGAATTTTAACTAATAATTTAATCAATTTAATCAATTTTTCAATGTGTGGAGAAACCAACTAGAGTGTTTAATTATACATGAGTACTTCATAATATTGTGCAATCTTTATCCTTTGAGGGTCTGAGAAATTCTTTGGAAATACTTTATCCAGTGATACTAGTTATGGAGAATAATTTCAATAAGATACAGTTAGATCTAATTCAAGTGGATGAAAATAGGCGTGGTGAAGGTATTGGTCGAGAAATAATGACTCGCATTATATCATACTCTAATATGTATAACCTACCTATCGAACTAACACCCTCAGGTAAATTTGGTTCAAGTAAAAGGAAACTCAGAAAATTTTACAAAAATCTTGGATTTGTTAAAAATAAACGGAGGCGTTCAATAAGTCATTATCATATGATTAGACATTGTGACGAGGGAAATTACTATTATTAAATTAAACTGCGAAAATTAATAATAAAGCTACCAGTAATCCGTAAATTGCAACTGCCTCGATAAGCACTACAAATATTAATGCAGTTCCAAACATTTTCTCATCTTCTGATATTGCTCCAATTGCAGCAGAGGCAGCAGAACCCATCCCTATTGATGAGCCGAAACCAGCAAGACCCACAGCTAAACCAGCTCCGATAAATTTCCCCGCATCTGCAGAGAAACCTCCACTATCAACCACACTTCCATCATCCGTGGCGGATAATCCAAGTGCATTTACAGTATACACTAATGCGAGATAAGCAATAGCAAAAGCGTATGTACTTGCTAAAAGAATTTTTTTGCGTAGATTCATGTTACCACTTTCGTTAGTTAAGAAGGAATGTCTTCTTGCTTTTTAATAGGTTTTACACAATAAAAACTATTAGTTCCAATTTTGGAACGATGATTTATTTCTTACCAATTATAACAAAGTAGCCTTTAAAATTTAGCTCTGTCTTAATTATGATACTTAAACTTTCAAGTTCTTCTTTTATTGATCCAGGATTAGCTGGGTGGAATATGACATCATTGAATAGGTCAGTCATGATTGAATCTAGAATTATATTATTGGTAGCTGGTAGCTCATCAAAACAAATCAGAATTATCTCTCCATCTGGTTTAACTACTCGAACCATTTCCTGTAGTAAATGATTAGCTTGAACACCATATAGATGAGATGATGGGAAATAATTTGAAATTATCGCCCTATCAAAATAATCATTTGGTTCTTTAATTACTTCATGTTCAAATTTTGAAAATGGTATATCTAACAATCTTGAACTATAGCTTTCCTCAATTTCATTATTTACGAGAATATTGGTAGAAGATCCTAATGAAGAAATTGCAGTTATGGTATCGATATTTGGTATTTCATCAAAACTCAGATAAATTTGGGTTTTCGTTTGCTCCATATCTACAATTAGTTGTTTTGATATATCTAGGGCTATTTTTGACAAATCAATATTACTCCAAATGGAAAAGATGTTGCTGCGTTTAACAGCTGCTCTGGCTACAGATGTAGCTTTGACTAATGATCCTTTTCCTTTTGGATTTGATTCAACATCAACAAATCCTTTGTTTTGTAATTTTGATAATGAATGATAAAAACTGGATCGAGAAACTTTATTTCGCTCCAATTTAGCGTTTAGCTCATTGAATACTGCAAATCTGACTGCAGAACCACCAATTCTCACTAGAAAATTAAGAATATATAATTCCACAACTGTTAAATCAATGATATCATCTAATTTAAGCCCAGAAGATTTACCTTTTTTACTTTCTAAAGTTTCTTTTTGAGCCGATGATTCATTATTTGCGGATTTGGACAATGCTAACAATTAATTTTACCTTTTCCTAAATTTAAACATTATTTATCTTGTCTAAATTAATTAGAAACAATCCAAAATTATTTTTTCCAAATTTGGAATAATTGAATACACTACTAAATTTGTTGAAGAATATTATGTTAATTTTTAAATTTGAATTTTGATAAGTTTTCATCATTATTGATAAATTCAAATTTATCTTTAATTGAGAGAACTTCAGAGCTTCTATTTATTTTAATAATTTCTTTCCTATCTGAATATTCATCGTTAGAATATCTAAATAGTAAATCTGAAAGAAACTGCTCTACTGATTTATCCTTTTTTAAACGAATGATTTGATCATATAGATTATGAGTGATATCAATAGTTTGTTTCCTCATTAATAGAATAAGGGGAATGCGATATATAAACCTACTTAACATCTATTTTTGTCATTTTCAAAGGTTCTTAGTCACCCAAATATTATTATTATTAACGATCGTTTGATACAACACGAATTAATAAGCAACAATAAACACTCTATCTTTGAGTGCTTTAGTACTAGCTACGAGATTTTCTAATGAACTGTCATAAATCGCACAATTGGTAAATCCTACTTCTTTGAGAATTTGGATTATTTCTTCCAATTCAAATATGCTATTAAACATAAGTTCGTCAAATCTCTTGTAACATCCATCACCTAGTTTATCTATGAAACCCATAACTCGAGTGTATGCTTTATTTTCTCCGACATCGTATTTGCCATGCATAATATACACGATTGACTTATCATCAGATTCATCCAAATCGACAAAATTCCAGTTTTTTAATACATATTTTGTGTTTAAATCAAATATGAAACAACCCCCTTCATTCAAATTATTGAAAACATTGATAAAGCAAGATCTCACATCCTCAATATTTGATAGATGATTTATGGAATCGAATGTTGAAATAACAAAATCGAAATTTTCTTCAAAATCAAATTGTTGAGCTAACCCTTCAACAAATTTTGCGCTACCTAGATTAATTTCTTTATGTAATTTCATTCTCGCAAGTTCAAGCATAGATGATGATTGATCTAATCCAACTACTTTGTATCCTTGATCACATAAAATTTTTGAAAGTCTACCAGTCCCACAACAAAGATCTAACACTCTTGAATTCTCTACATTGGGAGTGGAATATTTTAAGTAAATATCGCTAATTTTCGGTCCAATCTCATCAATGAAATCACTCCAAAAGCGATCATAGATCTGAGAAAATTCATTTCCATAAAGATTGAATTTCTCCATACATTATTATTAATCAATGATTTTTTAGTTCACGTGGTGCTTGAGCAGATCTAAGTTAGGAATATTTCTTAATTTTTTTGAAGTGTAATATAAAACAACGAAATTTGTCACTCGTCAAAGAATTTTGATTTATTTTAAAATTTCAACTAATTGTTAATTGTAGTAAAACTATCACAGGATAAGTATTTAAACAAAAGAGCAATATTAAAATTATATGAGTGATGAAGCTGGTCTGGGAACTCTATTACCCCCCGTAATTCTTGTAATTCTAACATCCGCTATTTTTTTAATCCTTTACAAAAAAAGGAAAGATGAACGTGTTAGAGCTTTAGATTGGCCGATGTCAATTTTTGGGTCAACCGCACTTCTTGGTGTGATGCAGACTCTCAAGCTATTATTTCATGATGAATGGCTAATATTTTCCAAAGTTGATGAATTCAATCAACTCAATCCTGAAGTTGACCTTTCTGTAGCAGCAGATCCAGTAAGATTCATACACATAATTATTTTAATAATCCTTTATGTATTTGCAGAACAGTTCTTGGGCGATCGATTACACCCTTTTAGATTATTTGTGATGAGCTTTTTAGTTGGAATTTATTACTTCCTTTCTTACTACTTTTTGCGAACAGGAACAGTTGTTTATTCAGATGAGTTATTTCCAGGATTTAGACATACTGGGTTTGATTCTTTTATTTTTGACGTAATTCAATTATTTGCAGTAGGGTCAATATTGTATTCTTATTACTCTCAATATAGAGTAACTGAAGAGGATCAATTTAAGCGAAATTTAATAATAATTCAAGCAGCCGTATTGTTATTTTTTGTTACCTCTTTTCTAGAGATATTAGAACATATCACTGAATCGGTTGTAGTTGATGCTTTTCTAACCAGTATCCCGACCTTCATGATACTGGCATACTATTACATCAAATACCCTAATTTTGTGTATTTAGCCCCTTGTAAAATACAATTTCTACAACTTGTTTCCTCATCTGGTCAATTGCTATATGCTGCTGAATTGAAAGAAGATTTGGATACAACGGATTTTCTAGTAGGTCCTAGCTTAACTTCAATAGGAGTAATAATCAAAGAACTGGTAGGTAAAGACTCAGGTGATTTCAACATAAAGAAATTTGAGTATAATGATGGATTCATTCTTTTTGAACAAGTTGGAGATCTTAGCGCAATAATCCAAACTGATCGTCCTTCATTTATATTAAAACGTGCTCTTCGATATTTTGTAAGGGAATTTGATGTAACTTTTAGCGATCAAATTAGTGATTATAGAGGAATCATCGAGCCTACTAAAGATGGTATATCTCCAGATGATATATTCCGTCAATGTATCCCAATAGTTCAATCCAGAACTTTGTTATCCATGCAAAAACAAAATTAATTTGTTTCCAACGAATCCATATTCATTTCTTGGGATAGCTTAACAATTTGTTGGTTAATTTTGTTGCATCGTCGACTGAAGACCTAATTTTTTGCAACTGAAATAATAATTCTGTTTTATTATTAAGATCCAATAAAGCCAGATCTGCGAATCCAGCTATAATCGTAAGAATATTGTTAAGATCATGTCCAACCGATCTTGCCAATTTAGCAAGATTGATTTGTTTTTCTGAGTCCAAATTATCTGAAATTAAGAACCACCATGTATAAAAAATAATTTGAGTTACATAATTAAAATGTTCTTCACGCAAAAAAGTAAGTTGACCTAAAACTTTCAATAACTAATAATATCAATAAAAGTGATTGTGACAATGATCCTACCTTGTTTTGATAAATCCATCTATTGGATAATTTGTTATATTTTCAATTTCGTTGCTATCAATTAATTTGAGAATATAATTGGAAACGTCCTCTTCTGACAAGCCGAAATTAGATGCAATTGTTTCATAACTAATTTCTACATTATCATTTTCTTCGATTGTTGAATTTATGTAAACACCTATGTCTTGAATAATATTATTTCGCCGTCTTACAATATCATCATTTCCCAAAAGTAATTCTGATTTACCATCCCTCATTGCTTCCTTTGCGATATCTATCACAATTTCTCGAATCTCTTGATTAACCTGTGATGTTATTTTATCGAAGGTTACATACCCTTCTTCTAAATTATGCTTGTTTACGGCGTCATACCATTCTTGTAAGATGAATGAATTTAGATATAGCAAACTTCCTTTTCTATTAAAAATTGGTTTGGATAATTTTTTATTAACACCATGACTTTCTAATGCCATATATACACGTTTTTGACCTATATCACCCCAAGATTGAGAGATTTCATCAAGATCAACTGGACCTTTCATTAAATTTACCCAAATAGAGTCATATTTAGAATTGGCTTTAAACAGAAACCAACCTTTGGTTCCAATGAATTGCCCTTCAATTTTACCACTTTCCAAGAACTGGTTTACAACCTTGGTAATGATATCAAGGCTGATTTTCGGAAACAAATCTGGAAAAAAGATCGAAGCTTGATTAAATTCCATGGTCTGTAGGTCTTCTGCTACTTTTTCCTCAGGAGCTTTACGAGATAGCTTTTTGAGAAATTTCATTGTGATACAACTTCTATAATGAGAGTATTTAGAAACTAGGTAATGTGAGTTTACAAATTCTCAAGATTCTCAATTTTTGATTCATTTTCAGGTTCTTTATGTCTGAAAAGTAATATTGCTGGAACTAAGATTGTTCGAATAAAGTAAACATCAATAACTACTGCGATAAAAGTTACCAACCCAAATTGTCTTGTTAATACAATATTACCGGTAGTTAGAGAGAGGAAGGAAAATGCCATTGCTAATCCTGATGTTCTAATGGCAGGTCCTGATTTTTGAAGAGCAACATTAATTGCATCTATTAATTTAGCACCGTTATTCAACTCTTCTTGAATTCTTGAGTATATGTAAATATCAAAATCCGCACCAAGTCCTAACAGAATAATAATCGCTGTCGTAACAATTAGTAGATTTAATGGAGTTCCGTAGATTACATTCCAAAGAATAACACTTATTGCTAAAGCATAGATTGAACCTATTATAATAGTAATTTCTAATCTTAGAGGTACAGAAATTGATCTGAATTGATACCAAAGAAACAATGTGAGTAATATCAAAGCGACTGTTATTTGTTGAAATAGCTCGTCTGTTACGCTTTGTTGAAAATCTAAATTTGTCAATGTGAATCCACTTAGGGATATTCCTTCAATCGATGGAAGTGTATCTTGTATTTCTAAAATATATTCAATTAGTGATTCTGTAGTTCTAAGTGCAGCGTTTGAATTGGGACTATCTCTGAGTCCTAAAATGATGTAAACCTCATTAGCTGAAGGTATAATCAATTCATCTCGAACAATTGAGTAAGTATAACTGTCTATTAAATTTAGAGTCAAATTAAAAGGGACCGCTTTCCCAAATGGATGTGAATACGACACAACTGTTGAGATTCCATTCATAATCCGAAAATTCTCAGTTAGAGATCTGATTGCCTGATATTGTGTTTCTGACAAGGCAGAATTGTTGATTGTCCCTAGTTTTACTTTCACCAATATTTTTGAGAAGAAATTTGCAGGATAATGCTCTGCAAAAATATTTGTGGCGAGGTCAGTTTGACCTCCTTCTCCAACGTAATCATCGGCTGACAAGTTTGCATTAGAATTCATGATAATTGTAAGTGAGAGAATTAAAAGTAAAATACTAACAACAATATATTTCCGATAGTTGGAATAGTTGATATTTATCCCTCGCATAGTAATTTTGTTAATGGTAGAGAAATCAATTGAATTCAAAATTTTAGCTGAATTCAGATAGACAGCAGGTAACAAAAATGCTAGTAGAAATAATTCAATCAGGATTCCAACAGCAGCAATATATGTTAATCCTACAATCATACCCAAGGATGACCCCATTAAAGGTAGAAAAGTTAGGAAAATTGCAGTTCCAGAAATAAATATTGCGTGAATAGCTGTTTTCGATGCTTTCATAACAGAGTCGAAGTGATCATTTGATTCTCGCTCTTCTTTGTATCTAAATGCAAAAAATATGGTATAGTTAAGAGCTGCACCAAATAATAATGCTGATCCAATGCTAACAGATACATCTACTAAAAATACAAAATTAGGAGCAAAAGTCAGGAGCAAGCCTTTTGCTGTTTGGGTAGTGGTCCAGGATAGAACCAAGGATAAGATAATAAGACGAATATCCTTTAGCCAGAAAATCAGTATAATTAATACTAGAATTATCGTTAATATGTCTAATCTTTGAAATTCTTCATCTAAGTTTTCACTCCTTTCCTTTTGATAATTAAGCAAAGACATAATTGCAAATTCGTAACCAAAACCATTAGTTTTAGACATCCTCTCGAATTTCTGACTAAAAAATGTCAGAATATCATTGAGTTGATCTTTGGTAATATCCGAATTCAAACGGAATTGAATAATGATTGAAGTAATTTCAGTTCCGTTTTCACTGTTAGATAATGCAGTTCGCAATAAATTTGCAGTTTCAGGAACTAATCCATATGGATTATAATCTCCTCTTATGAAAGGTATTAATTGATTAGAGGCATAAATAGAAGGATGATTTACATTACCTCCATCAAAATTATCATGAATAAAATCTAGAGCTTCTTGATCTTGATTGTTAAAAATTATTTCCGAGACAAGAGAGATAACAAAATCCTCCTCCCAGATTGTCTCTGGTGTTAATCGAAAAAATAATTCACCAATAATATTCTCATATTCCGAGGACAAATTATCACCCACCCAATATCCGGTATTTGTTTCCCATTCAGAAATTAAACTCGGATAAGGATCTACAATATCTTCATTTTCTAAAAGAAACAATTTTGTTTTGTTTAACCAATCTATTGCTAGATCTAGGAAACGAAAGCCTTTGCTTAAAGTAGACAATTTTGATTGTACAAGTAAAGAGGTTTGATTGAATGCAAGTTCTGCATAATTTTCAGTAGAATTATTTTTTAGGATCTTGTAAGTTTGAATTAATTGATTTGTTCCATCTATAACTAAGTAAGTGGTAATATTGGCAATAGCGGTTGCAAAAAATAGGCTGTTCATATATGATTTGAGGACGTTATCGAATTGATTGAATATGTGGGTTGAATGCCCATCTTGAGATAGTGTGATCCTACTTATTGAATTAGTAATAAACTCATTCAGTTCTATTTCCAACCATGTTTTGAACTCACTCGAAATAATATTACTATCACCATCAACAACAACTATGATATTACTTTTTAAAGATGAGAAGGAAGTTACCTCTTGATCATCAGTAATATTATCAACACGTAAATCCGCACCTAGAATCTCGACCGTATTAACTCCGATAGGGAGGAAAATGGCATAAATCACCAAACCTAACAATAGAATTATTTTGTTATATCTCTGGATTACCAATAAAAATTTCGAGATTTCGTGAGATTTCAATATCCTCAATATTCGGCAAATTCTTTATAGAATTAATATGATTATATAATGAATTTAATTTTGATAAATTTAATATTTTATTTTGATTTAATTTGAGTTATGAATTTAGTATCTTCGTTTTCTAATAATGAGACCAAATGACATGATCGAGATTATAGCTAGATAGAAATCAAATCCAGGTACATCCAAACCAGGACCAGAATCGTCACCACCACTCACAGCATCATTTCCGTCATCTCCAACATTATCAACCAATGGTTCATCGGATTGGAAGTTGGATTTGAGTACAAATCTTGCATTTGTGATTGAAACTGATTCACCAGTAGTTAAACTGACGGATCCAGAGCCTTTGAATGATAATTCAGTTAATAAACCATATTTATCATAGACCATCTTACCAGATGTACTTTGTTGAATTGTGATTGTTGCATCTGCGGTAGCTGGGTCTCCGTCATCAAGTGGACCGGTTAAATCGAAATCAGTTGAAGTATCAAGTTGATATCCACCATTCGTTGGTCTTCCATTGTATGAGATATCAAGAGTGCCAGTAACATCTGTTTCTGCGGCTAATGCCTCAACTAATAAGGTTTCGTAACCTTCTAGGACTGCTGAAATTGAAAAATCGAAAGCCTCATAGATCGCCCAATCTTCAGTGATTGCGAAACCTGGACCAGATAAAAGCCTCTGATAATCAGCCTCTGTGAAACCAAATGTGTCCATACTTGAGCTGACCATAAGTCGAGGTAGTTGATAATTTAGTGTACCAAAGCCTGCTAACCAAACGTCGCCATCTAATGGAACCATTGCATCCAATTCACCATCATAGGTGCTTCCTTCAACACGGTAATATAATCCATCGATCTCAGCAACAGTCAAATCAAGTAAGACTTTTCCAGAGAGTCCGTCCATGACTGCGATAATTGCGTCAAGTTGGGTCGCTGCATCTGCTTGTTCTGTAGCGTCGAAACCAGCTAATTCATAATTAAAGCCTACATCATCAAGTGTTAGTTGCCAATCATCACCAACATTCAGTTTGAGTGGTTTGTATTCTTTCGTCTCAAGTCCAAGTTTCATATGAGCCTGAGTTCCATTAATATCTGCCGTCAATTCAATTGATTGGAGTAATCCATCAGTTTTTCTCCATGAACCAGAAACATCAAGTGAATTGGTGCTGTTTGGATCTTCTCCATGAACGTCGAGAGCAAATTCTGCTGCATCATTTGTAATGGTCATTGTCCATCCTTCACTAGCAAGTGCAGTTTTTGCTTCGTTTGCTACTGCTTCATGCATGGCATAATCGTCGTTCAATACTAATGGTAAAGGTAGTACAGATTCAGGCATGTCAGTTACGTTAAAAACGGTAGTTGTACCAAAAGTGATTGGAAAGGGTAATCCAGCACCTGCAGGTAATATTACATCTTCGAAACCAGTATCAGATGTATTAGATGGAACAGTTAAAGTTATACTTGATCCTAAAATACCACCTGTTGAAATATCCACTGTGGGTACGAGTCCTGTTTTAACCACACTGCCATCATAATACGTCAAAGTTTCTTTTTGAACATTCATGACCTTAACGTAAACTTGAGATCCGACAAGAGTACCGGTAATTGTCCCCTCAGATGGATCATCAGGAGTTATTAAATCTCCCAAAGGAGTGAATTCCTCCACGGTATACCAAATTGTGTCCCCAGCTTGTATATCTGTAGAAATTTCTGCTGCTTGAGTTGTGCTAATCGTATTGAAAAATAGAAAAGCACTCATTGTGAGAATTCCAATAAATAACAAAGCTTTGTAAGACTTGTTTATTTTCATTTTTTTTTTCCTCTTTAATCGATCGATTGACCGATCATTACAACCGTTCCAAACTTACGTGGATTAGTTAATGATTCTGTATCTTTCTACCTTATATATGTATTTGAAAACACCAAAACTAGAAATACATTTCTCGCTTCATTAACCAATTTTAGGTGAATATTCAAGCTGTTTCGATCATTCTAAGGATGAATGAACTAAATGAAGACGAAGTCAAAAATATAACTTATTAATCTGAGATCAGAGGTTCATATGTAGAATATGCAAATTACTATTGCAATCTCAAAATTAGGATTCGGCCATCTAACTCGTCAATTTGCATTGTGTGAAGAAATACTCAATCAAAATGAGAAAGTTAAGTTTCAATTTATTGTATCAGATCATCAAGAAAACGTGTTTAGGCATCATTTCAATTTGTTAAAAGCAACTACTTTTAGTAATTTTATCACACCTGGGTTTTCATTAAGTAAACCGGACGAAGTCGACCTAGAATCTACAATATATTCATATCAAATGGCAATTGATTTTGATACTCAAATTCGAGATGATACTACATGGGGACAAGTTTTAACTAATACAGACGTACTTATCAATGATATTGAATTTTTTCATAATCCAATTGCAAAGAAGATGGGGATACCGATAGTCAATATTTCAAATTTTACCTGGAGTGATCTTCTAGAACCTATTGCACCTACGATATTAACTAATAAAATAAAAGAATTCGAATCAATGAGTGATTATAATATTAAACTACCATTTGCAACTGAGTGTTACAGTTTTGGAGATCAATACGAAGAATATGGTTTACTTGCAAGAAGGAGTAGCAAAGAAAAATCAGATTTAATAAAAAGTCAATTTGAGAACAGCTCACCAATTATTTTTGTAACATCCTTACCACCTGATATGAAATCAAAAGATAATATTTTATCACATTTGGGAAAAAATTATAATTTAATTATTACTTCGAATGTGGTCAATAACCTTGACACACCGGCTGATAATAAAATACTGATACTACCTATTGGAACATATGATATCCAAAATTACATTGATGCCGTGGATGTCGTAATTGGTAAAACTGGATACGGATTAGTTTCTGAATGTGTATCAACATCCACTCCCTTAATGTATTGGACAAGAAAGGATTATTTAGAAGATTCAGCACTATCACAAGGAATACAAGATATGAATTTAGGTCGAAAAATTGATCAGGGTTTTATTGATAATATTGATCCTACGATTGAAGAGATGATATCAAATAAAGGTAAAACCATGTTATTAGCCAATAAGAAAATTTCAGAAAGAATCCTTAATTTATGACAATGTTGCGTTATACCAATTAGCACTACCATCGGGCTGGTCCTGGATCACATATTTGTTTGATTGTAAATAGGCTCTTATTTGATCTGAAGCTTCAAGATTACCTTCTTTCTTTAATTCTGCACGAAGTTTTAATAAATCAGTAACTTGTTCAATTTCTTGGGATAGAATAGTGACAATTGGAATTCCCAAAACGTCCATCATTATCTCGAACTCTTTGATCAATGAAACTAAAGCTTCATCATCTTGATTTTTAATACTTTGTTCAATCCTGTTAGAATTGGTGTTAATTTGAGCAATTGCAACTGGTGTGTTTAAATCATCAGCTAATGCTTTATTGAAATTTATCATAATTTTGCTTTCTTGCTCAATCGAGTCTCTAATCAATTCTATGTTTTTACTGACCAAATATTGCAATCCCAGATGATAATTTCGAATTAATCGATTATATCTTTTTTTTATTGAACGAGCTTGTTTCATTGAAAAATCTGCTTGAGTGCGATAATGGAATTGCATTAATGTCATTCTTGCGGGACCGGAGCCCATTTCGATAATTAACTCTTCTAACGGCACAAAATTCTTCTTAGATTTACTCATTTTTGCCCCATTAATGGTGATAAACTCACTATGCATCCAAATATTAGCAAATTTCTTTCCGGTCGCGCCTTCACTCTGTGCAATCTCATTTGTATGATGGACAGGTATATGATCAATTCCACCTGCATGAATATCGATTGTTTCCCCTAAATATTTCATTGCCATAACTGAACATTCTAGATGCCAACCCGGATAACCTTTACCCCATGGACTCGTGTATTGCATTATATGCGCTTTTGGAGCATTGATCCATAGAGCAAAATCTCCCGGATTCTTCTTTCCTTTAATTACATCAATTCTGGCTCCTGCACGCAAATTATCAAGATCAAGTTTTGCGAGCTTGCCATACTCCGGGAAAGTTTCAATATCATAGTACACTGAACCTTCATGTACATATCCATGATTCTTATCAATCAAAGTTATTACTAAGTCAATCATTTCCGTTATATGCGCTGTAGCACGCGGAGCTAGATTGGGGCGATTTACGTTAATTTGATCCATAAACTCGTTATATTGAAATATTTCTCGATCAACTAACTCCATAGGATGTTCTTTCAGTTCTTCTGCCTTTTTTGCAATTTTATCCTGACCAGAATCTGCATCATCGGTTAAGTGACCAACATCAGTAAAATTTTGAACATGCTTCACATCATACCCAAAATGTTTCAGAGTCCTTACTAGGAGATCCCAAACGATGTAGGTTTTCGCGTTACCCACGTGAACCGCTTCATATACTGTTTGACCACAAGAATAAAAGCTTACAGATTTACCATTTATTGGAATTAATTCTTCTTTCTTCCGAGATAAAGTATTGAATAATTTGATTTTTAATGGTTCATCTCTCATTAATTTTCCACCAGAATTATTATAGCCTCAATAAAGATAATTCGTAGTGATTTTATAAGTTTAAATATATCAAGTTAATACTAAAATTGGTTAGATTAGGAAGTAAGAATATCAAACATATTTTTACAGATTCGGTTGGTTGTAAATTTAAACCGATAGGATTTTAAATTATTTGATAATTAATTTTAAAATGTTCCTAAAGAAATCAAATGCAAAAAAAACTGAAATGAGTAATTATCGGGAATAGCCATTTATCATTCCCATTTAGAAATGATCTATCGAAAATTATGCAAACATTTATAAGTAAGTTGTGGATTTTGGGGTTGTTGAGTTTCAGAGATAATTCTTTTCTTTGGGATCAAATTACTTTTTGAATTACTAAGGGTGGATAATTATTTCAAGAACAAATATTAATCAATCTAAATCAGAATCTGTTGGAAAGAAAAAGAAAAGTGAGACAGTAGTTCATCGTTGTCCTGACTGTGGATCAAATTCGGTTATACAAGATTATCAACGTGGAGATACAATTTGTAGAGATTGTGGTACTGTCATTGAGGATTCATTGATTGACGATGGTCCAGAGTGGCGAGCATTCACAAGTGACGAAAGATCAAAACGATCACGTGTGGGTAGTCCAACAACATACACAGTTCACGATAAAGGGTTATCAACTCAAATCGGATGGGAAGATCGGGATGTGTTTGGTAAAAAGCTCAGTCCCAATCAAAGATCACAGATTTATCGTCTTAGAAAATGGCACATCAGAACTAGAGTCCACTCACCAATTGATCGAAATCTTGCTCATGCAATGTCTGAATTAGACAGGTTAGCTTCACAACTTGGATTACCAAGATCCGTTAAGGAAACTGCATCGGTAATTTACAGAAACGCAATTAACAGACGTCTAATTAGAGGAAGATCAATTGAAGCAATGATTGCAGCATCAGCTTATGCAGCAGCTAGACAGAGACGTGTACCTCGTACACTTGATGAAATTGCTCGTAATTCTAGAATCACCAAAAAAGAGCTTGGAAGATGCTATCGATTAATGATCCATGAATTAAATCTGAAGATACCTCTCGCCAATCCTACCGATTATATTGTTAGATTCGCAGCTGAATTAAAAATTACTGGTTCAACAGCCCGTAAAGCAATTGATCTCGTGAATGAAGCAAAACAAAATGGATTAACTGCAGGCAAAGACCCAACTGGATTAGCTGCAGCCGCAATATATATTGCAGGTATTTTGGAAGGCGAAAGAAGAACCCAAAGAGAAATTGCAGAAACAGCTACAGTTACTGAAGTAACAGTAAGAAATCGATACAAAGAATTAGTTAGAAAATTAGAAATTTCAATTACAATATAATTATTTCCTAGAAATTAATTAAATTAGAAAGCAAATCAATACACAAACTTTAATTCAATTTTAGCTATGTTGTTAACCATTCAAAATTCCCATTCGAGGGGTAGTAAGAATAACTATCTAATAGATCCTCATCTTGCGAGTAGATATCATAATTATCATTATATCTAAAAATTTGTGAGTAACGACGATGTTCAAAAAGTAGCAGAAATAACTCTTCATCCAAATATTTTGGAATATTGAATGATTTAATTTGTGCGTAATCCATTGCTTTCAAAACAGGTCTAACTATGTGTCTAAGTTGATACACCACATTATCATGAACAACCTTTGCAAATTTGTAAAGTTTAACAACATCCTCAAGGGTGACAAGATCATTCAATGATGAAAGAATTGAAACTTTATGATATTCATCTAAAAAAAACTCATCTGGTAATTGTGATGATGTGAAAATTGTTTTGGGTGAATTTTCAAATTCATGTGAATATTCTAAGAGCATCAATGAAAATGAGATATACATTGGCCTAATAGCATGGAAAAATTCAATCAATTTATTTTCATCGTGACAATCTAATATCCTCTCCTTCAATATCTGATTAATATCCTCATCTAAATGATTCAATTTTTCAAAATTTATGGAGCGTCCCTCAATTGATGCCAAATATTGTATGAACTTCATCTTATATTAAAATAATGAAAAATTTATCAGCGAAATGCTTAGCTATCGTTTTTCAAATTAGTAATGAATGAACTGATATCTGAAAAATCATTTGCTATTATATCCGGTTTAGGTGACTCGTTTGATGAATTGAAGGGTTTTCCATAATTTAACCAGCAAGATCGTATTTTCGCATTATTTGCACCCATAATATCTGAAGATAGAGAATCCCCAATAATAAATACCTGATTCTCATGGATTGAATATCGATCCATAATAGTTTCATACATTAATGGTGCAGGTTTGGCTTTACCAACATCTTCTGAAGTAATCACGTCATCAATTATTGAGTCAATTCCGATTTTAATAATTCGTTTCCGTTGTACATCTCTGATACCGTTGGTGGTGATAATAATATTATAACCCATATCCTTCATAGTCTGAAGATATTGTAAATTCACTTTGCTAATTTGGGTGCACTCCACAAAATAGTCAAGATAATGTCTATCCAATTCTGTAGGTGTATCATCAATCGGAATTGATTGTTTAAGAATTTTGAATCTTTCTTCTCTAATTTGTGGGATCGATTTTTCACCCTTTTCCAACATAGGCCACAGAGAATTATTGATGCTATGATACAAATCGAAAACATTTGGATATTCTGAAGAATTCAACTCATAACGATTAAGGAGGTGTTGTAAAGCTTGATTTTGAGCACTTGGATAGTCCACTAAAGTATCATCAAAATCAATAAAGAGAGAATTTAAATTTGTCTCCAGATGATCAATCATGAATTCCTTGCTTGTAATAAATTCCATAGATCTGAAACAATGATTTGCACAACAATAATGAACTTACTGATTGTATAGCTTGTGAATTTATTTCAGTCTGTAATAGTATTGTTCGCGTGTTAACACAAAATTCTATTACTGCAACCGATTAATTGTAAATTCAATTGTTCAACTAATATGTCCATTGCTTGAGATCAGGTAGTAGTTCTTCAAATCGGGGGTCTTTCTGTAAGGCTTTGTGAATTTCCACACTTTGAACAGCTAATGAGATAACTCTAGTTCTCCCATACCTCCCTTTAGATACAACATTAGTCCTTATCATCCCTAGAGTATCCAATTCATTAATCAGATCACCAACTCTTCGTTGTGTTAAAATATCTAAGAATAAATCTTGACAATAGCGAGAATATCGTCTGTACACTTCCCCAGTTGTTATTGCATCATCATTTTTTGATTTATCAGCATAACGTTCCATTTCCAAAAGTGTAATCGCAAAGAGTACAGTCTTTGAGTGTATAGGGAGACTGATAAGCACCTCAGCAACAGTATCAGTTTCAATTACTTGTGAAGCTTTGTTTACATGTCCGACTAAAACTTTAGCGTCTTGATTTGCTTCAGCTACTTCTCCAGCAACTCTGATTAAATCTAGTGCACGACGTGCATCTCCATGCTCTGAAGCTGCTAAAGCTGAGGCTTTCTCAATGGCAGCAACTTCGACTACGCTTTCTTCGAAACCAATTTCTGCTCTTTCTTGTAAAATATCCTTAAGCTGAGTTGCGGTATAGGGTGCAAACACAATTTCCTGTTCAGTTAACGTACTCTTGATTCGTGGATCAACTGTTTCTTTGAAATTTACATTATTAGTAATTCCTATAAGACTGACTTTGCTATTTTGGAGATCACTATTCATTCGAGTTAGACTGTAAAGTGTCTTTGTGTCTTTTTTCATCAAAAGATCGATTTCATCTAGAACTATCGTCAATTTACGTTCCTTTTTATCAAGTTCTTTACAAAAAATCTCAAAGATTTTGTCAGTTGCTAACCCCGTGATAGGTACGTCTACACCGACTGCATCACATAACGCTGCATATACACGATAGGCCGTGTCAACCATTTGACAATTGATAAAAGCAAATTCAAAATTTATTTCTAAAGAATCTGCTTTTGTATGAAGATGATTTAACACGTACTTAGTGACAACTGTTTTTCCTCCGCCAGGTTTACCATACAAAAATGCATTTGATGGAGTCCCTCCTGCTACAATAGGACCTAAAATAATTGCAAGAGCTTTAATTTCCTTATCCCGATGTGGTAAATTTTCGGGGACATAGGTAGCTCTTAAAGTATCACGATCCTTGAAGATAGGTTTGCTTGGTGAATGAAACCTATCAAATATTTCGTCTAAATTAACCAATTTGATTTCCAACCTCTATATTGAGAATTCAAATGTCAGTGAGATTTTTCACTGATTTCCCGCAGAACTTTAGAGAAAATTTTTGCATATAATTCTTGTGGAACTTGTTGAACTTTTGGTTCCATTAGTATAAAATAATGGAAGCAAAATAAGTGTAAAAATCATTAATTGACAGATTTTAACAATATTATGAACCATGTTTGTTCAATGAAAAAACTGAAAAGGAATAATAAGATCCAATTTCAATATGAGTTCAGCAATTATAAAAAATTTGACACTATCAAAGCTGTAGTGTAAAAATGGCGGTAATATTTTTCAACTATGTTCACTTCTTTTGGAACTAATGCGTCTATCATTTCTGTACAAACCGATACAAGTGATTAACGATCAGAAAAAGACTATGAGAATTTAAATATATAGTTGAAATATTTCACCTCATTCTATTATTCTAGAATTTGTATGAATGTATGCAATAACATATCAGATTGAGTAAATCTTGGGGAAATTTATTCTATTTATTTTTCTGATTTGGAATCTTCTTATGGCTCATCTTCATCAACGATTTCGTAATCCACGTCGATTATTTCATCGAATTCATGTGAATCTGATTTTTCAGATATACCATTTTTCACGGAATCCAATGATTCTTGGATTGTATCCAATTTCCGATCGATTTTTTCTTGGACTCGATTTAGCTTCTTGTCTAATTTTCCCTGTTTATGCTGGGCTTTTCGTAACTTTCGTTCATCTTTAATGTTAATTGCTTTTAATCCATCTATTCGTTTTATATCCTTAATCCTTGGCATTTTCACACCATCTGAGCTAGATTTGGATTTTGAAATTTCATATCCATCTTTGTCAGACATACCCGTTAACATTAGTAATTCGCCTCGAACACTGGTACCAGCACTTAATTGTCTGCTCGATTCAATAGTACCTTCTAATAATAGTTGATCAGTTAAAATATCCTTTTTATCAGCCAACAGGGGCTTTAATTCTCCTTCCCAACTCATATTCAATGAGATATTTGATTTCTGATTTGCTAATATTTTACCTAATCTACTATCGAAACGTTCCTCAAGTTGATCTAAATAAGTAGCAAATCCTTTTTCAAATTCTTCTATGTAATCAGCAGAAAGGTTGTCTGATATTTTAAATCCAAAAATATTAAGTGCAGATCCGACTCCCTGCACATCCAAAATTTTAATCCCAGGTAATGATACCATGTTGAATTTTGGGAAGTCAACTACAGTGAGCCAATTGCCAACTCTAACTGTATTTGTTAGTGCCGTATCTAATACTCGTACAGGACCAACCTTAACAGATTCACCATCTGGTGTCGTAATTACAGAGATACCAGGAAGTTTGACAGTCTCTACACCATCAATATTGGTTATACCATAATTAGATAAATCAAATTTTGTTAATTCATTTCTTAAATTTTGAACCCAGTTTGACATTTTTGAGGAGAATATGCCCAATAAAGATTGAATTTCAACTAGAGTTGGTAAGCTTAATTCCTTAAAATTCATATCAGATAATCGTTTTGATGATAAGTTATTGGTAATGCTATTAATTTGTTTTTTAGGAATAACCAATGTAGTTATTCCATCTGTGACTTCCGATAAATTATGAATTCCGGATTTTGTTAACATTTCTGCTTTACCAAGCACCAAGGTTGTGACCTGATTTTTTGTTTCTTTCATGGGAACAAGAATTGAACCGGGTTGAAGATTATATTTTAAAGAATCGCCAAGATTGATCTGCGTCTCTTTGTCTATAATCATCCCCAAGGCAGAATCGAGGTCTACATTTTGTAAATCAACCGGAGTATTAGTGAGAAAATCTGCCAAAACACCTTTACCAAAGGGATTGAGCTTATAATTTTTAATTTCTTCGTAGGAGGTATAGAATATGAATGCAGAACCCACAAGATAGTATACCCGTAATAATCCCCACTCATCTCCAGTTACCCCATTAAACACCATTGTGATTATTAGTAGAAGCAGATTTGTAAAAAAACTTTCACGAAGTGCAACCATTGGAAGTCGTGAATTGCCAAGAACCATATCAGTCGAAGATAAAGATGGGTTCAACTTTGCATAAATGTAATACACGTAAGGTTCAATTAAATAGCTAATGAAGAGATAAAATTGAAAATTTTCTGGAAAATCATCTGTAATCATAGACCATAAAGCTGCAAATAAAATCATCCCTCTGAAAACCCCGCGTATAAATAATACAGGGGCATTTCTATTGAAAATACCCTCAGTATCTATCTGTTCTCCATATTTTGTGATGATCCATGTGACAAACAAGAACAATAATATCAAATCTGCGATGTCATTAATATTGATCGTATTATCCAGTAATGTCATATCTTTTGCGCCTTTACTTCGTCCAGTTGTATAGCCCCACCTTGCAATAATTGCAGTAAATAGACGTCTAAAAGATGCACTGTGAGCATAGGACATTAATTTCTTTGATGGAATTAAGCTGGTTAGAAGCACCCCAACAAACAATATTGTTGAACCAAGCATTGAAATTAGATAGAGACTTTTATCTGCAAATAATCCACCTAAAACCCAAAAAATGGCGAAAACCGTACCTAAAATTTCATATCTTGGTTGTTGACGAAAATACGAACTCATTGCTAATGCAGCTTGGTCGAAACCAGAACCAAATTGATTTTGATTAGATGCCATAAATCTCTATAATGGAATACAATGGTATTTTTAAAAAGTAATTTAAACTTAAATGTTAATCAATAAAATACTAATAGTAAACTTAACGTTATGGGAGTTTAGAAAATGTCGATTGGATTTCATCTATCAATTAAGAAAGGAATTCCTTATTTACCTATTCAGGCAAATAAATTGGAATATACAAATTTTCAATTTTTTACTAGATCATCAAGGTCCTGGAAATATAAAGTTCTAAGCTCAGAAAAAGCAAATGAATTCAAAGAAAACTGTACCTCCCTTGGATTTAAAACGAAAGTGATACATCTACCGTACCTTCCCAATTTTGCAACAAATGATCCAGAAATCCGAACTAAATCACTTGATTCATTAATTGAAGAAGTAAAAAGAGCTGACCTTCTTGATGTTAATTTCCTTGTAATTCATATCGGATCACATAAGGGGATAGGTTTGACAAAAGGGATAAAACTAGTTGCTGATGCAGTAAATCACGGTTTAGAGGAATCTAGTCAGGTGAAAATTTTATTAGAAACCTCGGCTGGATACAAAAACTCCGTCGGAAGTAAATTTGAAGAATTAGAATCAATTATTGAAGAAATAAATATAAAATCTCGTGTGGGTATTTGTTTTGACACATGTCATGTTTTTGCTGCTGGATATGATCTACGCACTGAAACTAGTGTAGATGATGTGCTAAATGAATTTGATTCGAAAGTAGGATTAACCAAACTAAAGTTAATCCACCTTAATGATTCAAAAGGATTACTCGGTGGAGGATTAGATAGGCATGAAAATATTGGTAGAGGAAATATTGGCTTATCGGGATTTGAGGCTTTATTAACTGATAAAAGAATTTACAACAAACCAATTATTCTTGAAACCCCTAATACTGATATCTATGGGGATAAGGATAATTTTGACCTTGTCAATAAAATAGTTAGTAAAACATTGTAAACTGGCTTAAAATCGAATTTGAATTGGTGATTTACAAAAACAATGTATGGACAATGAACAATTCTAGTGGTAGAAAGATCAGAGCGACCATTGTAAGGGTTATTATCACTTGACTAGTCAATTTCGTGTCCAGATTGAAACGTTCAGCATATAGACCATTATAAACAGCTGGAGGGGCGATCATTTGAACAAATATAGCAAGCGAGATATCGGAAGATAATGAAAAAATCGAAATTAAAGATAAGGCTGCAATTGCAGAAACAAAATATCTACTTATAGCCACTCTCATCATTGGTATTTTATATGTAAAATCAGGTTTCTTTAACCCAAAACCAACCGTCATCAGAGTAGCAATAATCCCAATTTGAAATATAACAAACACAAAACCAGTGTCAGTACTGCCAAATTGGATAAACGGGTTTAATATGAATGCGAAAATAATTGACAGAATTGGGGGGAAGGTCAAAATTTCCTTAAAATTGCTTTTAGAAAATCCTACACCTGAAATGATCAGGCCTACCGAATTCCTCATAATTACTGATGTAGCTAGAAAAATACTTGCAATTCCTAAAGCATCTGGAGAAAATGCAAAAATAATTGGAAAAGGAAAATTTAATGCGTTTGAAAAGGATGATGTGCATAATTCAGCTGGTGAGGGAGCTACTTGTTTGCTATATTTCGCAATCAATTTAGGAGTGACTATACCAATTATGGTAACTAATAAACCTGCCAAAACAGGATATAACCACGTGAAACCAGTAAATTTTATATTTACAATTGATGTGAATATCAAAATCGGTGTAAAAATATTTATTGTAAATTTTACAAATTTACCCCTATACTGCTGTAGAGGAGATTTAATCCATAAAAACCCCAAGGATATCCCGAAATAAATTATCAATGTATTTTGCAAAATTTCAAAGATAATCGTGAGTTGACTACTCAAGTAATTTAATTTAAAATTGTCTTTGCTTAAAATTTTGGTAAGTGTTACTAAAATAAATCTAAATGTAGCCTATTTGCTTTTCGATCGATCTTGTACAACCATAATACGTAAGTTTTTTTTGGAAGAAGGGAATGAAACATCTGTGCGACATGTAATATTAGGTTCAGACACAACACTTGGATCTTCAATATTGCGTGTATTGGTATCAATTGGAAATCAAGAAATAGTGTGTTGTAACCCAGACGGCATGATACCTATTGATGTACCAACAACAAATATAACTACCTTCAATGTAGATGTCAGAAATAGTCAAATGCTTGAAGCCATCCTACAAGAGGGGGATGTAGTATATAATGCACAGGTATTTGATGATGAAAATGTGATCTCTCAAGATTTTGAAAAATTACATGTTTCGGGATTAAAGAATATACTGAAAGTAGCAAATCAAAAGAATGTAAAAAAAGTAGTAAGTTTTTTACCACAAAAAATTAGTTGGAATATACCAGATAAGGCTTCAGAAGCAACAGAGCTAATACCATTTACCAATTACCAGAAATCCCTACATAAGACTCTACAGATGACCAATCTTTATTTCGAACAAACATTGTTTGAAGACGTGATAATTGAAAATGAGAATGAAGATGAGGTTGATATCGACAATGGCACTTCAGATGAAACAGAATCTGCAGAGCATGAAGAAATTTCAGTTAATGAGGTAAGTGATGAAGAAATTGAAAGTCAAGAGATTGTTAGTAGCTCACCCAAACCGCCATCTTTACAGGTTACGCCACCTAGTCTTGGAAATTCATCTACTAGTACTGATTCTTCCGATGAAAAACAATCTCCGATTGCGGATGATCCAACACTAATAGAAGATAATCAAGAGAATTCACTTGAAGTTGATATAAGTGAAGAAGAGCCGAAATATGATGTGCCATTAGTTGTAGCAAGAATTTCTAGATTTTATGGTCCTTTCGACTATACTATTACGAAAAAAGTGTGTCAAGGTATACGATTACAACGTATCAGCATAGTCGGCAAATTGAGAAAGAAGATCTCCTGGATTAATCCATTGGATGCGGGAAGGGCTATGATAATAATGGGTGATGACAAGGTAAAACAAGGCCCATATAATATAACAGGGTTTGAAGCCACAGGATCTGAATTAATCGAAGCAATGGAACAAATTAATTATTCAAAAACTAAAATCCGTAGAAAATTATTTTTCATCTCAAATATTAATACTAAGATCAAAATGGTGTTTAGTAAATTGGGCATTATTAATAGAATTGAATTTGATGAGATATACGGACTTAATAGAAAACAAGTTTATTCAGATCAGAGGGCACAATCTGAATGGAATTGGAAACCTAAATATGACTTAACTGTTACTTCAAAGGACTCGTTGAACTGGTTTGTCAATCATGTGTTGTAAAAACAAATTGTTTTTCTGATTTTTTGAATTATTATTGGAACAAATTAATCATCTTCTTGACAAATGCTGCAGCTCCAAACCCATTGTCAATATTAACAACTGTTACACCTGGAGAGCAAGATTGAAGTGCCGATTGTAATGCAGTAAGCCCTTTCCCACCAAATCCATAGCCTACGGAGGAGGGTACTGCTATTAAGGGTAATTTTGTTTGTGCAGCAATTACTGGAAATAAAGCCCCTTCTTGACCAGCAACAACTATTATGCATCTGATTGTATCTTGATTATGTATATCAGTCAGTGCTGTTTTGTGACGATGTATCCCCGCTACACCAATATCGGAGAATTTGGAATAACCAACACCAAAATAATTCAAACAAAAACCAATTTCCTCTACTAAATAATCATCAGAAGTACCAGCGGAAATAAGAGCACAATTTGCTGGTTGATTTAATTTTGGATCATAGTTACCCATCACTGCAGTTCGTTGATATTTATCAAATACTAATGCGATATTGTATTTTGAACTTAAATTTTGTAAAGCCAATATTTGATTTTTGAGTATGCGGGTAATAAGGACTGATTCGTTATTTTTGATGGCATGTTGGACAGCTAGAGTTAATTGATCATTATCCTTAGGTTCACCTAAAATACATTCGGGAACTCCTGTAAAATCAACCCTCTTACCATCATGATTTACTATTTCCCGATCTCGATTATTTTCTGTCATTTATCATACCTTCTATTATTTTTTGTACATCTAGAGGACTCAAATCTAATTCAGTTGCAATATGAACAATATCATCAAATTCAATTTTTGTCCGGTACTTACCAATTTTCAGTTTCACTGAGAATTCCCGATCCTGAATTGTCACATTTATTTTCTTGTATTCTCTAGATCCGATATGTCTATCAACTGAATTAATGCGGATACCAAGGGTACCTGTTAATCGCATTATTTGATCTGCAATCCTCATTTCATCTTCTTTTTTGCAAATAACCTTTATTGCATAAGCGGGTCGATTCTTTTTCATAATAATAGGATAATATGATACATCCAGAGCACCATCACCCATGAGCTGACCTATTGCATGACCTAGAATTTCTGCATTTACATCATCAACATTGGTCTCCAACACAGATATCTGGCTGTGAGTTTTAACTCTATAACCCAGTCGGACCCGTAAGTAATTTCCACGATCACTCCATGATCTTGTTCCAAAACCAATACTATTTTTTTGCCAAATGACATGTTTGGGTTTCTGAAATTCAGCCTTTAAAATTGACAGTATAACTGCCCCAGTTGGAGTAGTTGCCTCACCATTTTTAGGTCCAACGCAAGTTTCTAACCCAGAAACTTCAAACAATTTCTGAGTAACAGGGGTTGGAATTATTAATTTACCATGAGATGTATTTATTGTGCCGGTACCTGTTGCAACAGATGAAATTTGTATAGCTGAGATTTCTAATTTTTCAATCAAATACAATGAAACAACAATATCTACAAGAGTGTCGGATGTACCAAGTTCATGGAGATGAATCTCTTCCTTGCCATGTACATCTCGTTCAGCTTGTAGGAGTAACTGAAAAGTTTTGATGCATAATGCCTTGTAAGATTCACTCATCCCTAGATTATGACAACATAAAGGAATAAGCTCCAGTATTCGGTTATAATCCAACTGTATTTCATTCTCTATTCTCAGATGAAGTCCTTTGATATCATTATAGTCCTTTTCAGAAACAGTAATCGTTAATGGTGCACCAAGAACCGCAGTAAAAATACCCGATAATTTTGATAGATAGGAAGAAGGCGAATCAATTTGTCCCAAGAGACCAGAAATCAGCATATCCCCCGCACATCCGGCAAGATTTACGTCTATAGCTAATATTCTATCTTTGATCAAAAAGGCTCAACCTCAATATAGAGTATTGGAAGATAAACACGTTGATATTGCAACTATTCTGACCTATTTAAATTTGTAAAACTTTGATTTTGTACCTAGAACTTCAAATCATATTTATATAGAAAGAGTATTAGTATTGGTTGAGGATTTTTGCAATATTAATGCGAAACGGGAGAATCTTAAATGAGAAAAAATAATTTTTACTTATTGACTGTTGTAGTAGGGATACTAATACTATTAACGTTAAATAATTCAAGCGGTTTTTATCGTTATTATGACGACAAAACAAATTTATCAGAAGAGGGAGCAATTGCAGTTGCTCAGAGCCATCCTGAAATAAGTGAATGGCTTACTCAAACAAATGGGGTGATTACTATTGTAGAGCTAGATTATGACTACTGGTATCTTATATTTAAATCTCAAACCAATTCTTCTTACCTACATGTGATTGTTGATGATTTCACAGAGGAAGTTATCAGTGTTAACTATCAGAATAACGATAACCGGTGGCATTTCTATGAAGACATGTCATTGCAAAATGAGGCAATGAAATTCTTCCTTGGATTACCTGAAGCCACAACATTTGTTAATTTAAATTTTGATATTAATGTGTGGTATTCAGGTGTTGCAAATTATATGGATGTCAACGGATGGCAATATGATGGCAATAATGATCTAAATATGAATGGTGTGATAAAATTCAATTTAACTCAAAATGGATATATCTTCTCCTTGGCTTTTATTCAATCGAATATGCAATTTGGGGAAACAAACTATACTTTTGCCGATGCAGAAATCCAAGCAAATACCTATCAGAATGTTATTGATTTTCATGGAAATTATACTGTAAATAATGTTTATATCCGTCAATGGCTAGTCAACGAAGAGTTCAGGCGTTGGGAACAGGAAAACAAAATGAGTGGGTTAGAACCAGGAAACTATTTTGAAATTCGATATGAGAGTTGGGAATATTATGAAGACGTTGTCACATCAACTGTCACTTCCCCTGCACTCGATGCCTCTGCTTCAGAGATTGAGATTTACTTCGAAAGCAATAATTGGCATGAAGCGATTCTTTCCGACCTTACAGGAGAGATAGTGGTGGAATATGGTACATTCAATAAAAATCACAGTTATGAAGAAATTGCTGAAATTGTTTTGAGCGATCCTGAAATAATAGATTGGTTGCCGAGTTTACGATCTCCTTCTATGAATGTAAACTATAATGGATACGGTGAATTTTTTGTTGATATATGGTCAAACACTTGGTATGATTCAGCTAATTTCGTCATATCAGATGACACAGGAGAAGTTTTAGTAAAAAATATCAACAGTGCAATATATCCTACAAAGACGTCTAGTGATATATTTTCAATTGCACTTAGTGAACCCGAAATTTCAGATTGGGTGCTTAACACAGATGATTATCGTGTAAATTATCATTATGAGTTCAATGGCCAGTGGTATCTCGAGTTCTTTAATCCAATTATTTCAGATAGTTGGGCAAACATATCAATTAATGATACGGATGGGTACATTTTTTGGGCGGATGCTTACATTGGACAATTACCAAACATGGATGAGGGTGAAGTAATCAACATCGCACTTTCAACAGATTTATCAAATTTCTACAATGAACATCCGGATGCTAAAATCTCGATGTTTTATAATTATAATGACGAATGGTGGGTGTATATCTACTCGCCTGTAATTTTAGAGGAGTATGTGCTAATCTTGATTGATGATGACAATGGACAAATTTTGGAAGTTGACTATAACTCAGCATCAAGTTGGCCTGATAGTACTTATGGTGATGTTGAAGCTGCAATGTTAGAGGATGGTACATACCAGGAATTTGTTTCAGCTTATTCTATACAATATCAGTCAATCTATTATTACGGTAATAATTGGTTTGTATATATTGAAGGATTGAGTAGTGATGGATATATTGCATACTTTGAAATGGATATATCAGACAACACTGAAACGGTACGAAATTCAGGATATTATGAACCAAGTGAAATCACTATACGGGTACCTCGAGGTGAAGAAATGCAATGGCATTTCCAAGATCAATGGTCAGGAAGATATATTGGACAACACCTGAGTACACCTCTTGAAGGAGTTATAGAAGGATATGTACTTGTAACTACAAGTTCAACTACTCGAGCAAGTGAGAATACATCACCAAGTCTTGATTTGGATGGATTTTCCCTAGTACCTGCTTTAGGTGCAATATTTGTAATTATCCCCATATATCTTAAACGAAAAAAATAATTACTGAAAATTCGGGAATATTCTAAATTCTTGGCTATTCCCTAAATTTTAATCAACTCCTTTCTAAATTCAATTTGAGACGGATCTGGCTCAAAAAAGTGTAACAAATTATTAAATCCTAGTCTTGCAGAGAC
>JAAFKL010000284.1 GCA_021399405.1 Candidatus Heimdallarchaeota archaeon
ATCCAAGCACCGGCCAGTATATCATCAATCCTGAAACTAGTCAGCCTTTCATGATTAACAATACTATGACCCCTCAGTTTATTGGATATATCTCTGATTTCATCAACTGGGATAACGGAAACAATACCATTAGAATCACCCTAACCACACCAGTTGATCCTGGTAGTCCAGCCGGATGGGAACTTATCGATGATATTAGAGAGAAGGTCAGTGAATTGTTTGACTACGAGGATGTGGAGGGTGCATACGTAACTGGAATGTCGGCAATGTTCAAGGACAGCAAGGATGAGATGTATGTTAACGTTCCCCAGATGTTGCTATTGGCAGTTGTTCTGATTTTCTTAGCACTTCTAGTACTCTTCAGAAGTATAGTATTGCCAATCAAAGCTATTCTCACTATCTCTGGTTCAATACTGTTCGCTCTGGGATCTCTAGTCATGGTATTCGAGTATGGATGGTTCAATGATGTTACAATTGCAGGCTACCAAATATGGTCTGCTGAAGTGGTGGGGATCACCTACTTCCTGCCTGTGTTTTTGTTTACGACAATACTTGGGCTTGGTATGGATTACAGCATACTTATCATTAGCCGCATTAAAGAAGAATATGATAAAACCGGTGATATGGATGAGGCAGTCGGAACAGGTCTTGCAAAAACGGCTGGTGTCATCACATCTGCTGCTACTGTGATGGTCGCCACATTTTTGGTGTTCGCAGGAGCTCCGATGCTCATACTAAAGATGATGGGAATGGCTATGGCCATAGCAATCGTTGTAGATGCCACTATTTCCAGAATCATACTGTTACCTGCGGCAATGAAATTGCTGGGAAAACAAAACTGGTGGCTCCCCAAGTGGCTGGACAAGATATTACCAAGGTTAGATCTGGAGCATTAGCTCTATATATCAATATTCAATAAATAATATAGAAAAATTCATCAAATGATCAATTAAGTGCATTAAGATGGTTTTGAATATGCAAATTCATCATGGTCTGCCAATTAAATTCATAATACCTTAATGGAATAGGATTTAGAAAGAGTGTGAGTAGAAAAAAAATCAACTGCCTCAGATTGCCAAGAATATTCTCAATAATATAACCTCCAGACATATCAACTAAAATAAAAATTCCAACTCCCAGAAAAATAGCCAAGATGAAGAAAAGGTAAATGGGATGAGTTGGTAATTCCTCATCGTTGTGAAATTGCTCTAGATGATCTTTCAGCATTTTTTGCTTTGCAATAATTGAGAAATATGGGATAAAAAACCATATTTTGATCATAAAATTATATCTTATTCCATGTGTCGCATAATTCAGTCTCAAGACATCCCTTAGATTTATTGTATGATGGATAAGGTTCAAAATAATACCAATTATTATTGATACAACCATAAGAATTGGTAGAATTACATTGAGGAGTACATTAGATACATTATTAGAATAATTCTCCATAATCAATAGTAAAGAAACTAGAAATAATATAAAATAAAGGGGAAATGAAGCTATCATAAACCAAAATAAGTAATTTCTAGATTTTGGCAACACTATTTCTTGGTTTAATTGGATCTTATATAGATATTATTTATATCCGCCAAACTATGTATGTTTTTATTTGCCTACAGTTACCTCACAAATAATTTTTGGTGTAAATTCAATTAAATTTTGTAATATCAAGAATCTTACTTCCAGAATTATACTGTTACCCGCAGCAATGAAATTACTGGGTGAGCAAAACTGGTGGCTTCCCAAGTGGTTGGACAAGATCCTGCCGAGTATAGATCTAGAGCATTAAAAATTAAAAAATAAATTATTACCATAAAATATGAACTGAACTACAAAATTCGAACACCTGAATATACTCATCCGATCCTTTAGCGAAAGGTCTCGCACCATTTTGAAGAATCCTCGTTCTCTGCACAATTGCCTCAATCTTGTCTTGGGGGGATCTTTGTCAATGGAATCCCACCTACTGAGGTGTGACATTCATTTCACGATTTAACAACGAAGCAGGTAATTATAATTATCTCATCTTCAATAATTTTGTAAATTACTTTGAGGTTAGACTTCTTTCTTTCTTTAATTAGGAATGAACTCGCTTGATCTTCTTTGTTATGTTCTAGAAACTCCTTTACAGAAATGGACAATACTTCTATTGGTGAGATTCCTCTTTGTTTAAGGCGTTCAATAACATGATTAGTTAATTTAATCATAATGAGGTCACATTAGCCACTAATTCATTATCTGATAATTTTATTAGTTCATTTAGATTGAGATTAATTTTAGAGAAGTTGATAATTTCAATACCATATATCTTATTTTGCTCATTATAGTCTATGACAATATTTTTACTCAACTCTTTGGATTCTTTTATTTCTCCACGATTGATATAAATATATAATGCGTCTGCTATCTTGTCATAACTGAACTCCATACATATTATTAGTATTTACCAATATTAAACTTATGGCTAAGTCGTATTAATGTCTGATCTGTACCCATATAGTATTGGAGATGGTTTTCTAGTACAAATTTAATCAATTAATGTTGATTAAAAATTATGAATTTTTATATTGCTATAATTATTATTGCTGAATTTAGTTAATGAATTGTTTAGTGGATTCAATTCCAAATTTCACTGCTTGCAGTGAAGCCTGGTAAGCTGCCTTCTCCTCATCGACTAGCAACAATTATTGTTAGAAAAGCAGTGTAATCCTTATTAAAGCTGGCAAGTAAATTTTTTCTCCTATAGGATCCCATTTTATTGTTGAATATAGCTTTAAACCCACAAATCAAATCTTCAACTTCTGTAATCTCATCTAAGCTGTCTTTTTGCGTGTCTCCAATTTCTTCTTGAATCTTGTTTAGCATTCCTCCAGAAAGGGATATGGAATTATTGAGACAGTTTCCTCTGGGGGTAACAATCTGGATAGATTTCTTCCAGGTGGTGGGAATGAGAATGATGAAGAGAAATGGGATAACCTTATCAAATCGAACAGTTTATTAAGTTAGTTGATGAATATAACTTATTGGAGTTGGAATAGAATGACTTCTGAAGAAATCCATTTACATGACTTATTCAAATACCGAGTTGAAATTTATTATAGTGAAGAAGATGAGGCATACATTGCAAATGTCCCTGATCTAAAATATTGTTCTGCTTTTGGTGAAACTCCTGAGGATGCTTTAAAGGAAATAAAAATCGCTATAAAAGGATGGATTGAGACTGTTGTTGGCAGACGGTAAAATATCTAACAAAATCTGCCATTGACTTTACTAATACATTCTATAATGATTTCAGAATATAA
>JAAFKL010000285.1 GCA_021399405.1 Candidatus Heimdallarchaeota archaeon
ATAATAAAGAAAATAATGGACAATGGGGAAAAACCTAGTTTACCCATGAATAATACACCTATCAGTAATAAGGCCCCAACTAAGATTTGACCTGAAACAGAACCTGTCCAGAGTATCCCCATAAGTCTCATTGCTGAACTTCTCTCCAGGGGAAAAGTCAATTTATCCATACTATTACCCATCATCATCAACATTATAATTCTAAGGATACTGACCCGGCGAATAATTATTTTTTGAATCTGCCCAGAAATCCCTTCTTCTTGTTCTTTCCCTCCAAGTCTGGATTTATTGCATATTTTTCAGTTTTATCCTCCTGCTGTATGGCATTAATTGTGATGACGTTCAGATAATCCACACCTAATTTTGAAAAATCATCTAATTCAGTTAAGTTATCCTTTTCCACCAAGATCAATGCGTCGACAAAATTCACCTTCTCCAAATAACTCTGGAAGTCTTTAAGAATGACATCATGAGATAATCCGCCCTTAAATATCCCCTTGATCACCACTGCAAAATTATCTTTTGTAATGAGATTATCAGAGATCTCAAAGGACAGGTCTTCGCTCATAAAGAGAGAATTTATCATAGCATGAAATAGTTTTCCCCATTAAATCTTTTGCTTGCTGAAACTCCAATGGAATTTATTGGAATGGACTACAAATATTCCACTGCTACTTTTTGCATTGAGTATACTTGTTTATTTTTTTGTGCAATCTGACAATAGATATCAATATTGCAAAATCCATTGCTACATTATCTATTGTTTCTTCATTAATTTTCAATCCAAGAATAGACCCTACTGGTTTAGGATACTTACCAACATACCATTTTGTAATTTTAAACTTCTCATCCAAATCATTCAAGATCTCTATTCTTGGCTGGTACCAATGAAAGCCATGACGGATATTAACCCTATCAGGATTGGCACGCATATTCTTTACAACATCTGCTTTCTCACCCCTGAGTATGAAGATATGAATAATCCCATCTAATCGGTGATACTCCAGTGGTGTAATCCTCTTCTTTCCAGATTTCCTACCAATTGTTGTAAGCAATAGAAATATGCGATCCATCCCAAGTAGTGGGAGTAAGCCTATTCGATAGAAGGGTATAGTGAAATATTTATTGAGTGATTTCCACCTACTAAGGTATTTATCTCGAATGGCTAGGTCATTGTGAATCAATCCTGTAAACATATTTGGTTCCTTCTTCTCAGTCATCAAGCATTGATTTGGCCATCTGTATCTAAATTAAAGTGAGAATCGTTGTAAATATGATAAGATAAATCAAAAATTGATGAACTAGTTTAATATCTCAAATTAATCTTCTTTGGATGGAAAATCTTGTTCTTGTGCCAATATCTCCTGCTCACCATTTTCTTCGAAATTATTAGTTTGATATTGTGCTTGGGAACTAAAATCTCCACTATCTTCTATTTTTTTTGACAAATTAAGATAAACTATTTTATTATCATCTTCAATTGCCCACCCAGAATTATCTTCAAGCTTTACTGAATAACTTTTTTCGTCAACAATTGGAGTATCTTTCTCTATCAAAATTCTTTCAAAATCGAGTTTATTACTAATTATTTTTGTATCTTCCTTTTGTAGACTAAGCACATCAATTAAATTAGATTCCATCATTTGAACAGAGACTTTGCTCCAGTACTCTGGATTATCAAATACATCAATATCGGAAAGTTCTCCTGATTCAAAAATCAACATACCCCGTTGGTTGTCATGCGAGAATACTTGTGTTAGCTTCTGTCTAAATCCCTCTAATTCTTCTCCTGAGCTGGATTTTATAGCTTCTTCAACAGAGAGATAACTCTGGGTAGGTGCTGATTCATCGTTTAAACTCTGCTCGGACATATATCGGCTGATATTTCCCCAAGTGCGACTTTGAGACATTCCACCACCAACGTATGATGCTCTCGTTTTACGCGAAACCATTCTTTTCATCATCATAAATTTTTTCTTATCTTTATCAACCGCATCTTTCGGTGAGTAAGACCACCTTCCCTGTTCAATACAGTTGACAGGTATTTTACTCTTGGTTCCATGATTAATAATGAAGGGACGGATGGGAGATCTTGTTTGTCGACCACCCATGAGGACCATCCCTGCAATTATTAATACTCTTCCTTTGTATTTTGAGCTTATATTTACCCGATTGACATCCTCTGGATCTAACTCAGTTATTTGTATAGTGTCAATATCTTCAGCTCCAATCTCTATACCTAAGGATGGATCTTCTAATTTACCGATTATGGGTACAAAAGTAACTCCACCAATACTTTTCTTATTTTCCCATTGTATTCCTTGTAATAAAGTTTGAACATTTGTTTTCATGTGATTATCAAAGAAAAATCAACTATAAAATATAATTTGATTCAATGATCAAAAAATATGAAAATGCGCGAACCGGGATATTCGGAAAAGTACGGTTTTCGTAAATTTCTATCGAACCCGGGTCACAGCGTTGGCAACGCCGTATTCTACCATTGAACCATCCGCGCTTTCAAACTTAACCTCTTTCAAGGAA
>JAAFKL010000286.1 GCA_021399405.1 Candidatus Heimdallarchaeota archaeon
AAATTAATGAGTAAACGTTCTAAACTGAGCACCGAAAATTCTGAACCAGTTGAACTCCCCCCTATTACCTCCAATCCATGGCGCAATACAATCATCTGGAGATTTGTGATATTTGTTATAATTACACTGTCAGTTTACGGATTGCTCATTAATTTTATTCCATCCAATTAAAGAGTTGATAACGTTAAATGCAGCTATTATCTATTATTCCCCATCTATTTGACAGATTTAATTCCTCGCACACCGTGAGAAAATGTGTAAAATAATCTTGAACAACTATTATTATGTACTTGCCATTTTTAATTACCTTTATATGGCTTCAAACGGCAAATTTTCCAAATCATTGATCGATAATCGATTTTGACATTATTTCCTGATTTTTCCAATCGAATAAAGTAAAACGATTATGATAATCAAAATCCCCAACACAATTAATATTTTAATGTTAAACACCAATTCTTCACTGGTTGATACAATTACAGACGATACTATGTCAGTTACATTGAAATGAACATTGTGACGAATCGAAACAGAATCTGCGTTATTAAGAACTAGAGTAGTCGTATGCTCACCAATCCCATAACCATCAATATTAGTAATTATAGGTACTCCAGATTCCCATTCTCCATTTTGGGTATTTGTTACATCATCATAAATTGAGTAGTCTGTCGGATTTATAGCAAAGGCAATCCATTGAATAACATTTCCCAAGGTGTTAACCACATAGTTGGGGCTATTTGGAACCTCATTAAAAACAATATCTTGACCAAGATCATTGGGAATCGTCTCACTGGTTTCAGTAACTGAAACCTCAAATTCGATTGTAACTGTATCATAAGTATTTGTCAATGTTATATTGTAAATGTACAAAGCAACTTGTAAATTATTCATAGGGATAGAAACCAATTCATTGGAAGACCAGTTTCCCGATCCAGTATTCCAAACGAGTTTCTGAGAATTGTATATAAGATACAATAGATACGTGAAACTCCCATCAACATCAGATTCAGCCATGAATGTGATGTTTTGATGTACCATTCCATATGGAATTTCTAAGTTTGTTGGAGTAATTTTGAGATTTATTGTGTTATTTGATAACGTTGGCAAGGGATGAAATGTCAAAATCAAGAGAAAGAGAGAACTCATGTGCCAGTTTTTCATGATAAATAATACGTCAATGTACTTATAATCTCAATTATCTTTACATAGCCAAAATAACTTTCTAATGAGTGGTTATGCAAAATCAAAATAATCTCGTCCTTCGATTTGCAATTTGATAAAAATCTTGAAGTATCCTAATAACGCTACTTCATCAATCGATCGATTTTTCTTTCAAATAAGACTTCTCATCTTCCATTAACATTATTTAACTATTTCACCGATTTTCGTTTTCATGGAATTATATCTTATATGCCTACCATTTGGAAATTGTGGAGAATTGCTCCAGAAAGTGCTATACATTAGATAGTGATGAGTTGGGCCACCAGTTGATATATATTCATTGTACTTGACGAGTTTATGTGGAAAAGAGGGCTATACTTGTATTGTGTTTATTCCTTATCCCTAGTGTTTCAAGGGGAATTCACATTTTACCACCAATATATAGCTCTGGAGACACAAATGATTCATCTCAAACCCTCATGACAAGTCAAGAGATTCCCACGTCTCAGCCAGAGGTATCATATCAAGCTCAAATATTGGAAAACGGTATTTTTCAACTTTTCGGTAGCTGGAAAGAAATTGATAACTATCCAATTCGAGAAGCACAAATAAATGGTTCAGTTTTCCTCAATTCCTCTACAATTGAAAAAATACAAACTTTCACTTTGAGAACTAATTCTTACGGAAACTTCAGTTGGGTTAATGTGTTCAATCAGGTTGGTAAATATATTTATGAGCTTAATTTTAGAAAATCTGGATACCAGGGTTGGGATTTAGTATTTGAAGTGGAAGTTGTTCCGTATGATCACTCATATAATATTCAAATTGGTACAGTAGGTGAATTGACATCAGGTAAAGAATTTGTAATAACCGCTTTTATAACTAATGCCGATGAAGATTCGGACCAATATGGGAGTGCCGTGGCGGATCTTGAAGTACATTTCTCCATTGAACTTCTTTATACAAATGAGGATCGAACAGGATTTCAATTGATTAGTGTGACCGATTATCTTGGTATTGCAATTGTCAGATTAACATCTGAGATGACGGAAAATTTGAAAGAAATAAAATTCATAGGAGCGTCCATTCCTAATTCTACTGCTACAGTAAATGTAGCGCAGAACAATCTTCCAATTATAAATCAGCCTGCAGAAAAGGACCTAATCAAAGAGAGAATTGTTGTGACTTTGCATGACAATTTGGCCTTAATTTTTATGGGAACGTTACTAGGACTTGGTACAATTACTGCTTTAGTGATAAGACGTAAAGCAAGTACGCCAAATATTGAGATGTGGCCTAAATATGAAAATTAGGATAAATCGATCTGGTTTGTCCTACTTATAGCAACTAGTTGTTCTTTTTAGTACTCAACTGGTTAATTTGCCAAATTCTTCAGAAAACGAACGTAAGATGATCCTTCTGAGTTCTTCAGGTGGGGGTGAAAAGTTGATCAAACAATCCATTTATCTAATTTTCCTAATCAATTCTTCATATCCTAAACCCAATTCGTTCCCTAATTTTCTTATAATTTTTCTTCCTCTGATAAACAATCCATACAATCACTGCTTTCGGATCTTGACGATTACACCCATTTTTTCTTTCAGCCCCCTTCTGCATACACTCCTCAACAACACAAAATATTAGCCTCCACGGTTTATTCTTACCAATGTAAATCCTTCGTATCCCCTTGGCACCTTGAATGAGCTTAGTTTTGAAATATGGATCATCAAACAATGATTGCAATGTTTCTTCGATATCTTCCTCCAAAGACTGATCCTTCCGTAGTGCCTTATCTCGGGTCAATTGATAACCCTCAGTTAAAAGCACTCTAAAACTAATAAATTCAACTCCATTTCATTTCAAGTTTGTTTACTGGGTTTCCATTCAGTCAGATTACCCTCAAGAATTGATCTCTGGGCAACTTGCATATCGTCAACAAACTCAGGATCAAATAGCATAGCAAGATCCTCAAACTCCTCATCAGTGAATTTAAAGGTCCGCTTCCCATGAGCCATTTCATTACGAATTAACAAAGCCATCTCCAGTGGGGTTTCCTCAATTGTCAGACTTGGGGTCAGGGGATTTTTCAGTTGGTACACTTCTTCTAACATCTGATCAAAATCATCTGTCATTATATTTTTAGTAATAATCTTGATGTGATTTGTCTGATGACGATTTCTCGTAAATATGTCGATAAATTTATCGAGAAGGTTGTAGCCATGAGGTGTTAATTTGAACCCTTTATTGCCACTTTCCAGGTAATTTGATTTTACTAAAAACTCTAAACTGGATCGCAATTCTGAGCTAAAGGGACCATAATGATATTTAATAAAATCAAAAGCAAACCCCTGACACTTATCCTTCCACATCTCCAACTGAGATAGGAACACAGCCTTTTGTAATCTCGTAGACAGAACCAGGTTATGCTTTCTCCCACTCTTACAAAGGTAAAGTGTTAGCAGATGATTGGTTACCCACTCTTCGGTTTGTATAGACATTAGTGCATATCGTACCTTTATCTGTATATCGTATAGATTGAGCCGTTTAAAAAGGTATTCTCATTTAAGTTGAGGATTTGTTCATAATTAAGCCCTATATACGGTTTGTCAGTAGAGGTGAGTGAAAGTATTCGCACAATCAAAAACCAGTAGTAAATCCTCAATGGATTAAAGAAAATGACCAGTTCGATACGAAAATATGTAAAATAATCTCACGCACAATAAAGAATCAGTAATAAATCCATTATTCTACCCGACCACTCAATGCAAAGGAAAGAGCAAAGAATATGATAACAAAGCCCATTATAATAGAAAATGCTGCAATCATAATTGCTGATAAAAATGATCCCGATGATTGATCTGGTTTCATTCAATTCCCCTTCCATATTCTATTTATCAATAGGATATAATTCTTTATTGGAAAATGGCTCGAGTTCAATTTCTCGCAGAATTCCCCATGTCACAAGACCTGCTATCATAGAAAAATTGGCATATCCCAATGCTAATTGCATGATTTCACTAATTTCTGTCAAATAGCTGGGATCATCCACCACTAGTATGGAAGAAATATGAACAATTCCGAAAAATAATCCAATTAGATAAGTTGAGATCAAAGTATCCACAAAATTCATTTTATTTCTGTGTAAACTGACTGCTATCCAAATACCAAAACCAAATGCAATAAAGTAAATCTGGGGGCTCCATAAAATCCCATAAGAAAAAAACTCTCCACCTAGCGAACCATTATTCAAGATAATAAAGTAAATAGATTGAAAAATCCCGTTAACAATAACTACAAATGCTGGTATTCTAAGTGTTCTCATTGTTTCAAAAGGTGAAGACGGAACAAACTCTTGAAGATTCATACAATGATTATATACATGAATTGAATTTAAATCAATTATCCTTAATTGACAGTTATAATCGGAATTAAATCTTGATTGATGATTCGTGTTTTCCGAATTATTCGATCCATCGATAAATTTAGTTATTATTAATTTGTAAAGTAACATATACATATAGTTAAGTTTATTTAACAAATTGTTTATTATACTTAACATGAGCAAACTATCTAATATTCTCCACAATAGTAAATTGATTAACATGATTTACAAGATCAAGCTAAATCACATGGCAATGTTTGTTCTAACCATAACAATAAATTCAATAGCTGTCATCCTCCTATTAAATAAGAGAAATCCGCTAATTACAATTCTTGTGGCATCTGTATTTCTGATTACACCCACAATCATCGCTCAAATAATTGAAGGTTATATGCAAATTACTGTAGAAGATGAACGAAGAGAATTCATTATCAAAGATGCATCAAGGATGGCTGTCAATCAATTCATAATTGTAGCAATATTAGGTGGTGCATTATTAATTATAATCGCATTAATCACTGAAGGTGAGGGATTGTCGACTAAAGCACTTAACGCTGTTTCAATTGGAGGAATTACTCTATTGACGATTGGTCTATTGATTGCATGGATTTTTGCTTTTTCCATGGATGTACAACGGAAATTTAAGACTGAAGTTTATCCGAAAGTAAATTTGAGTGACTTAATTTTAGCAATAGTGAGCTCATTCGTCATTTTCTTGTACATGAACCACTATGCAGTATTAGTAAGTGGTGGTGAAAACAGTGTTGTATCTAGTATCATGGACAGTGAAAAAAATTGGTTTTCTCTATTTTTTATTTTTTCAACCCTCAATATCTTCGTTTATAAAATCTATATTACAAAATTCGGTCCAGAAGACGAGATGCAAAAAACCCAAGAAGGTACTGCATCTATTTTCACTTTAAAATTAGGGACTTTGGTACTCTTAACTATTTCACTTTTACTAATTATCATGTATTTGATCCAAGCGGATCAAGATTTATTGGAGCTTGGTATCCCAACATTTCTTTCATTTATATTGTTGCGTAGTGGTTTCTTGCTAAATATTAACAGAGCAGCGTCTCAGTTTTCCTAGGTGATGTATTATGAAAAGTAGATTAAAAGTACTTAGAGCAGAATTCGATCTTACACAACAACAACTAGCAGAAAAATTAGGCGTTACAAGACAGACAATACTTGCAATAGAAAAGGGGACCTATGATCCCTCCTTAAAATTAGCTTTCAAAATTGCAGAATATTTTGGGAAGACTATCGAAGAAATTTTTCTTTATTAATAGTAAAAATGACATACTAGAAAACCATAATATTTTCTATCCAGAGTACCTATGTTATAAATAATGAGTCGAGCTTTGATGATCACATTTTATTCAATCATCATTATTGGCTTGTTGCTACTTATCCCTTTTCTCATAATCTTTGCGGGTGCAATATTCTTTGCAATAATCGGCCCCGATAATCCCCGACATCCTGAGTACGACGATACAAATGCCTACCTGCATGAAGAATTCACTTTGGTTGTAAGGTTTTCTGATAAAACTAATTTTTCCCTACTCCATCCTGTAATATACTCAGATGGCGAGATAATAGAGGTCATGACCCAAGTTTCCATGTTAACTAGATTGGAAGGGGATGAATATATATTATCAACCATCAAAACCATGAATAATACCGATTATTTGCTAATTGATGGCTATGCAGACGAATTTTATATCCAGAATTTTATTGAACATCCATTAAAAACAGGACGAATTTCTTATGAAAATTATTTATTCTCGCTTGAAATTGGAACTTACAAATCAGATGCCTATTTCTACTTAATAGCTGATGATGCTGAAATCTTCTCATTTTATTCTAATTATCATGCGACGACAAACTTTTGTGGTGTACACAAGGAGGTGTACCATGAAACAGGACTTGACGGTTTTGAATTTACAGAAGGATGGGACAATTATCCCTCATGGATAGGAGCATCATGTCAATAATTTTGTTGATATATTCTGACATTTACTGTTAAATTTAATTCAAACTGAAAACGATTTGTGTTACCAAATAATTAATTTTCATTTATTCAAAATTGTTTATTGACATCATCCATTGGTCACAAATTTTGATTACAAGATCAAATATTATTTTATATCAATTTACTGAATTGAATGACAAGACAAAAATCTAGCTTGGCGTTAATATTGGTTTACCAAAGAAAAATTTGTACAATCTCGCTTTTGCTCATAATGACCATTTCTGTTTCCACTCCTTCTTCTGTATATTCTCAATCCGAAGTGATCTATGATCTATTCAACAATCAATGGGCTGGAAATGATGGAGATCTGTGGTTACAAATTCAATTAAAAGAAATTTTTATGGACTCGGGTACGCATTTTAATAATCTGACTACTTCTATTTGGTTAAGTAAGGCATTAGATGTTGCAGAGATGGAGATTGATTATATCTTCAATCTGACTTATTATTTTTCAAATCCTCCAATATTATTAGAATGGGATCGTCTGTATTCAATTCAAGAATCGGGGACTTTAGAGTCTTTCGAGATTCATTTCCAATTCAATGACACAATAATTCCAGAGAGAGTGGGTAATTATAGGAACCATATTGAAATTTTTACTGATTCGATTATAGATAGAGATAGGGATATTTCAAATGGAGGTCATGCTGAGTTTGATTGGTTCAGTAATGAAACAAATTTTTATGGTTTCACAGAAGAACAACCATTAGAGACAAAGACTTGGAACAAAGTACCCATTCTTAATACTGGTGATCTAGCTGCAGACGATATAGAATCTGAGTTACAAATACCCATAGATGCAATTTGGATATCTACCATTGTTATTATATCAATAATCACCTTTGTTGGTAGGAAAAAGATAAAATCATGGTTGTTTCGAAATTCTGAATCATCTTAAATGGTTAGTAAACCTGATTCCACCTAACTAAAGTGTGGATAACGTTAAATGCATCTGTTATATCTCCTTCCTTATCTATTTGACCGATTCAATTCCTCGAAGCTCTTGAGAATGATGAGAACTATTGGATTTTTGGTCATATATTCTTATTTGTGTGACCATCACTTGCTAAACATCAATCTCGATCGATATAGCATCGATTTATCAATTAGTAAATTACCAACTTTCCACAATTAATCCGGTCACTCTCTCAAAATGCTTAATATTCCTTGTTAAAATAATTGCTTTATTTTCTAAGACCGTCCCTGCAATTAATGTATCTTTTAATCCAATTGGTTGACCTGATTTTTTCAACGAGTTTAAGATATATGCAGACCGTTGAGCTGCTTTATCATCAAAATGTAGTATTTCAAGATTGGCTAGAAAATCACGAGTAAGTTCAATCCTCTTTCCTGATATCCCATCTACACCAATGATCCCCACAAAGAGTTCCAAAGCATTAATGGAAGTTGTAACTACCTGCTTTGAATCTTTTTCTAATTTTTCCATTTTATCAATTGCGGATTGCTGACCTCGCAATAAATCAATGATATAGTCACTATCCAAGCATATCATTAAATTCACTTCCCAATTCCTTGATTATGGTTTTCAGAGTTACAAATTCATCTTCGCTTAGATCCCATTTTCCCGCAAATTCGAGCAATGATTTATTGTGAACTGGGATTGTTATCCGTTTCACCACATCTGAAAATGATTCATTACCAATTTTTTGTTTCTTTAACCGTTTATAGGCTTCATCATCTATGCTTATTGTTTTAGTTCCCATTTACATACACATACATACACAGATAAATAAAATTTGTTATAAACTTATGTAAATTTGTAAATTGATCGATCGGACCCCTTGATTGGCAAATACGATGACTCAAAAAAGGTTTATACAAAGGGTGCCAATATATCACAATACATTCAATCAATGCTGGAAAAGATCTCGAGTTTTGGGGAGTAAGCTCCTTAATAAATTAAGTTTGCTTCATATTTACCTTGAATAGTACTTTCGCCTGAGATTCAAAGTAATCAATGCTAGGATCACTCCATAAAATAATAAAGGAGTTTCCTTTTTATCGGTCTCCTCAAGTGATGTTGTCCCTTCAGCAGAACTACTAATAGAACTAGAAGCTATTGGGGTGGTGGAACTTTCAATATCTGTGTCCTGACTGAACTGAAATTTCACCAAAACCATATCCCCATTTGCATCGGGTGATGAATCATATGCATTGTCCGAAACGGGAAATTCTGAGGATCTTGACCAACCTGTCACATAAATATCATTTAATTCTGTAATTGTTACATCATTTGTTAGTTCTCTAATACTTCCTCCTAAATATGTCGAATAGATTAGAGTTAAATTTTCATCAAAAATGACAATAGAACCATCATAGAGACCACCACCATACTCAGTCTGATATCCATCCATCAATGGGAAATTACTAGATTCTGTAAATCCACTTATTATTGTTCTTCCAAAATTATCAATTCCAACAGAAGTAAATAGCTCCCATTTATCACCCCCAAAAAATGTTGAATAAGACATATCATCATTCTGAGAAAAAACGGTCAAGAAGCTATCTCCACATAAGCCCGACCAACTTGAACAACCACCAATATATTCACTTTGAAAAGCATCAGAGCTAGTTGGATACTCGGGAGAATCAGTAAGTCCAACTATATGAACACTATTATCACTATTTACATCTAAACCCCATCCAACGTCCTGGAATTGTCCTCCGAAGAGCGTTGAATATAATAATTTTGAACCATTATTTGCCAACTTTAGATAATATGCATCTTGAGATCCGGCCAATATATCATTATAGGCATCTGCAGTGGTCGGGAAATCATCTGATTTAGTTCCGCCTGTCAAATAAATATTATTGTCTTTATCAATTCCCACATTATGTCCGTTTACGCCTCCACCACGAATAATTTCATCTTTCGCACCACCAATATAAGTAGAATAAATCAAATTAGTTCCATTAGGCGTGAATTTACTAACAAAGGAATCAAATCCGCCAGCTAATTCTATTTGGTAGGACCCTGAAGTTATTGGGAAATCCGCAGATGTAGTAATCCCCGATATGTATATATTATCCTCCTTGTCCAAGACGAGACCAATATCTGCTTCTGCACCCGAACCACCGATGAATGAAGAATATAATATTTCAGAACCTGTACCCGATATTATAGTCAAAAATGCATCACCACAACAAACTGTTTGACCTGGGACGAAAACTTTTCCATTAAATATTTGACCGTAAGCATTTAATGTTGTGAAAAAATCACTTGACCTGGTAATTCCGACAACTATGATCTCATTTTCACTATTTATTGCAATTGCAGATGCAGTATCATGAGATTGGCCCCCAAGTAAGGACGTGAACAAGAGATCACCATCTGGTGAGAATTTTGCTACAAACGCAGTACGTACTCCCCCTCGCAAATTACTTTTATCAAATCCACTTAAAACAGGAAAATCTAGCGAAGTTGTCATTCCGGCAACGTATATATTCCCTTCGAGATCTGATGTTGTTGAATAACCGTCATCAAATTCTGAACCACCTAAGAAGGTCGAATATACCAAATTAACATCGTTAGAATCACCAACTATTGAATTAGTGAATACTATATTGAGAGAGTACGATATTGCAATAATAGTGAATAATGCTTTAACTTTCCGATTCATTGTAAATGTTGCTATTGTCATAATTGTGCTTCTCCAAATGTTTTAAAGGGAAGAAAGACCTACAAGAAGCGAGCCCAATTTCATTTTTAAACTTAATGCATCAATAATTTCACTTCTATGAATTCATTTATAAGTAGGATTTGTAACAAAAAGTCAATGGGTTATATTTCATCAATTCGAACCTTGTTGATGAGATTCCTAATAATTTCAATCGTATTGGCTATCTCAATAATACAAACACCGGTCAAAGCTGATATCGTTTGGCAATACACATTCGAATCAGAAATTCCTTCAGATTGGAGGTCAGAATTTCCTTCAGATTGGAGAATAGGTAATGGTAATTTCACAGTTCAAGATGGTTATCTCACTGCGACTGAATGCATCTCACCTCTTAACAACGGATTCTGTACCGTCTCCTTATGGCTAAATAGTACCGTAAGGACTGGTCGATGGAGTTTAGATTATTTTAGATCTGATCCTACGAATATATTTGCATTATTTTTCATGGGACAAGGTGTTGCCGAAAATAGCAATGATCACTGGCCAGAAACTGGAAATGTACTAACCCTTTTAGGTTCAAATGAACCTGGGGTGGAGTTTGGTGGTTCTGTCGAACCAGGAGTTTTTGATGTCGTCAAACTATCAAATTTTGATTTTGGAATAAATTGGATACACATAGATATCACACGCAACGATACGGGTGAAATGAATTTGTATATTGATAATGAGCTTATTGTTACAACTTCAAAAGGAATCAATAGTTCAGAGTATATCAATTTGCAATTTGGCAATAATGATAGAATAGATAATTTCACATTGTATGATTCGATCTTAGAAGATATTATTCCAATTTCACAAGAGTCCTCTATAGATATCAGCTCAGATTTGGATACTTCATCAGACACAACGACTTTAGCAAATATTACTACATCCGATAGTAGTGATACTAATAAGACATTTTTTTATGTTGTAGGCGGCTTGACTGGAATTTCAACACTAATTTATTCAACCATATTCATAATCAAAAAAAATAAGTTAGCTAAAATCCTTAAGCAGGGCAAAATTGATAACATAATATATAACTCAGCAAAAGATTTTGAGTTATCAGATTATTCTATGCTGACACTAATCAGTGGAATTAAGCAAGTTGATAATAATTCTCAGAAATATTTACCTGATGATATCCCTCAGGAATTAATAAAATATAGGTACTTGATGCATCCTATCAGACTTACAATTATGAAACTTCTCAACTATGAAAACAAGATGATATCCTCTACCATTAGATCCAGATTAGGGACAAGTTGGGGAGAATACCGTACCCATTTGAAATCATTGGAGGAGAAAGGTTATATCATGATCAATGATGATTTTAACGAAGAGGGAAGTGTTGTCCAGGTCGTATATATTGAAGAGGTTGGCAGGTTAGAATATCAAACATTATTTCATTTGCTACAGGAATTCACTGCACAACAATCACCGTACAATAACATATCTTCACAAGATCCCTTTGACCCAGATAATAAAAATCTATACCCTCATTGGAAATGAGTTGAAGAAAGGTACCAATATCTCTCAATACATGCTGGAAAAGATCTAAGGATTTGGGAAATGAAGGTAGAAGATTACCCCGAACTATTGAGTAGATAGGTCAATTTCCTTAAATTCTATTTCATTTCTGATATACACAAAATAAGTAGTTTTTTTAGTAAGAAAATTCTTACTTTATGTGATGAAAGTAAAAACCGTAAAGGTAAGCGATAAAGGACAAATCGCAATTCCAAAAGAAATGAGGAATATACTTCATATAGAGAAAGGAGATGAAGTACTTCTCATAGCAGAAGGAAACATTATCATAATTGAAAAAGTTAAAAAAGAAAATTTCAGAGATATTCTCAAACTGAGTGAATCAACTGCTCAGAAAATTTGGGATAATGATGAGGATGATGTTTGGAATGAATTATGAACAAAGAGATATTGTACTGGTACCATTTCCTTTCACTGATCTATCTACAGTCAAAAAGAGACCAGTATTGGTATTATCGAAAACAACTGACAATGAGCTTTCTGAGGATTTGATAACCTGTGCAATCACTTCAAAGCTTAGTTCTTCGATCCATTCTTTAATAATTGATAATCAAAATATCGATGAAGGTTCTCTACCTGTCCAGAGTACAATATTGATTTCAAAACTATTCACGATTGAAAAAACACTAATCCTGAACCAAATCGCGAGACTTGATGAAAAAACATTTGAAAATGTGAAAAAACTATTTTGCGATTTGATATAATTAGATCAATTATTTGTTTAATAGGGTCGACCACTAGTAATTGGATGCTAGGAACTGAGGATCAATCCTGTTTGAATTATTATTAGAGGAGCACTCTATGGTTGGTAAATGTGATATTTCAAACGGAGTTTACACAAAAGGTGCCAATATATCACAATACATGCAATCAATGCTATCATTCTCGCAATTTTGATGTAAATCATGAAAACTGATATTATACTAAATGAAATTTAATAATTGTGAGGATTATCGCGTTATCCGATATTCATGATGATCTGAGGGGATTAGAAAAGCTAAAACAAAAACAAAACCTTGCAAATATAGATTTAATTCTAGTAGCAGGTGATTTAACTGATGAAGATCCTCGCAGAGTTCTTGCAGCACTTAATGCATTTGATAACCAAATAATAATTGTCAGAGGAAATCATGATCCTACAGAATTAGGGAATTATAATAATATAACCGAACTGAAATATGGAGACACGGTGTCAATAAATGGAATCTCAATAATGGGCATACCCTATCCTTATGTTGATCACGACGTTATGGGTTCACCGATTGAAGCTGAATTTCAATCAACATTGGAAAGGTCTTCGGATGAAATTTATAATCCTGATATTATATTGTCTCATGCCCCTCCTTTTGGATTCTTTGATTGGATTAATGATGATACTTCAAAACAGTATGGATCTCATAATCTAAGGAATTACATCAAAAGCAACTCACCAAAATTAGTCATTTGTGGTCATATTCATGTATCTGGTGGAAAGACTGGTTATATTAATGAAACTCTGGTCCTTAATGTAGCGATATTTAATGAGGAACATTCGAATGGGGGTTCGTACTTCGAGATTAATTATTCTTCAGATAATATAGATTTTGAACGAAAAAAGTTGTAAAATAATCTTTATGGATGGATTTCTTCCACACATACAGATGCAATAATAGTACTTCACTTTGTACAAATCATAAACAATGGTTTGATCCACCTCAATCTTTGGTAAATAAAACACGGTAATTTATTTTGAATACTATGAAATAGTAACTAAGTAAACTTTGAGCCTAATAAACTTTAAATTGCAAGTTTGGAATAATACAAATGCGGGATCTATCTATGCGGAAAGTCAAATTAATTTTGCTTATACAAATTATTCTGCTTATACAATTTAATACTGTTAACGGTATGACAATTTACAACAATGATAATTCAAACTCAGAACCAAAACTTTCCCTAAGTCAAGAATTTTCAGAATCAGATTTTTTCTATACTAAACTGTTTTTGAATCAGTCTTCCGATTTTTCACTGGAATTCCCTCAGAACTTGGGATTAAGTATTTCCACTGATAGCGAGAATTACATAATCATTGCGGGAGGTACAACAGAAAATACATTCCCTGGAAATCACCCCGATGATACCGGATTTCAAGGAAATCAGGATGGATTTTTGACTAAATTGGAACATAATGGAAATATTGTTTGGAGCAGATTTCTTGGGGGTTCGGGGCGAGACGTCATTACAAGTATTGATATCGATAGTCAAAATGATATTATTGTATCAGGTTACACAGAATCTGATAATTTTCCAGTTACCTCCAATAGTTTTCAAAACACATTTGGGGGGTCAAGGGATTTATTTTTGACAAAATTCACCTCTGAAGGAAATGTAGTTTGGAGTACCTACATTGGAGGTTCAAATAGTGAAGGGACCTATACCAGACGAGGGGGTGATAAAAATCGAGTTATTGTAGATAATGAGGATAACTTCATTATAAGCACTTCAACAAGTTCTACGGGAATTCAGATGAAAAACAGTTATCAGGTATCCAATGCGGGAGGTAGTTCTGATGGATTACTAATGAAATTCAATAATTCTGGTTCCCTTTTATGGAGTACTTTTTTTGGTGGTAATTCAACTGATTCAATCGCAGATATTGCTGCTGATGATGAAAGCAATATTATTATAGTGGGTAGAACTGAATCTTTTGATTTTCCTACATTGAATGCATATGATCCTACCTTGAGTGATGAAAAAACAGACGCTATAATCGCAAAATTCAATTCTTCAGGAAGTTTAATTTGGAGTACACATCAAGGTGGAGATCAATGTCAGGACGCATTAACATGCGGTGGTGGGGTTATTCCGAATCGAGCAACCACAGTTACGATTGATAGTAAGAATCAAATATTAGTTGGAGGTGCTACGGCCGTTTTGGATAATAAAATTCCAGGAAATCCTTTTCAATCATCGTTAGGAAGTGTACTCGAAGGTGGCTTTATTTCAAAATATAATGAAACTGGAACAATGATATATGGATCATATTTGGGAAGATCAAATAGAAATACTATACATGACATATTTGTAAATACTAATGATGATTTATACATCACTCTGAAATCGACAGATACTCGTTTTGACCTCCCCAATAATTATTCTTCTCATGATGATAATGATATACTGGGGGTTCCAAGATTACTTAAATTTAATTCTATTAATAATTTACAATGGGCAACTGATTACATATCTGCTACTAGAGAGAGTACAATTTTTGAAGTTGCTAATGATGTAAATAATGAGCTCCTAGCTACTGGATATACAAATTGTTTAACATTATGTCAACCTGATCTTTTAGGATTAGATCCACAAATTACTTTACAAGGAATTACACCGTTGCTTCAAATCATTAAATTGGATCCGATTAATGATGAAGATGGAGATGGATTACTTAACTATGAAGAGTTTCATGCTAAAACAAGTCCTCTTAATTCCGATACGGATGATGATGGTTTGTCAGATGGGGGAGAGCTTCACAACCATAAATCGGATCCAACGAATGCAGATTCTGATTCTGACGGATTAGTAGATTTATTTGAAGTTCAACGAAATTTCAATCCAACATCAAACGACACTGATTCAGATCAAATCCCTGACAAATGGGAATTTGATAACGGCTTAGACCCGACATTTAGTCTTGATTCAATTGATGATTTTGATAATGATGGATTAAATAATTTGGAAGAATATAGGGCTCAAACAAATCCAATATTGTTTGACACTGACGGAGATGGTATGAGTGACGGTTACGAGATTGAGAATAATTTAAATCCTTTGCAGAACGATGCAAAGAAGGATAATGATAACGATTTTCTACCGAATAAATTTGAACATGACTACGGACTCAATCCTAACAGTCCAATTGAGACGTTATTAGTTGGTTTCATTTTGGTAATATCAATATCTGCTGGAATTTATTATATTACTCGATTGAAGAAATTAAACAAACAAGCCCGGGATCAAGGATATGTTGACTATAACAAAATGAAGGAAACTGAGGAAAGAGGATTCACAAGCCTTGAAGAATTAAACCAAGCAAAACTTCAGGGTTTCAAAACAAAATTTGCTCAGACAATTGTGCATGCGACCAAAAATGATACCGTTAAAATTATGATTGAAGATTGGAAGTTACAAACTAGCTCAGAAATGAAAATGTTGAGTTCTATTGATCTAGAAGAAATAAAAGAAATAATTAATGCAACAACTTCTCCAATTAATCTTCATGATGCAGAGTTAGAATATGAGTATATTTCAGATGAGCTAAATCAGTTCCAAAGGAACTTCAATAGTATCGTTGCCCTGCAACAAAGCCTTTCAAATCTAGACTTGATCGATGATGAACTTCCATTGTATGGGTTCAACAAAAATGAATTATCAAAATTTGGAGATCAGTTTGATAAAGAATTGGTGAATCTAAATACAACCGTAGCAAATTTCAAAGAAATTTTTGAAACCCGAAAACAATGGTTTGATCCATGGCACCGACTTTTGACCTTAATTCAGATGACACAGGATGGGCTACCAATTGAACTTGCCAAAATTGCAGAAGTAATTCAATGTGCAGAAGATCAAGCTGAAAACTTACTACAATTATTATTAAAAGATAATATCATGATTGGAAAATATGATGTTTCAAAAAGTGTTTACACAAAAGGTGCTAATATTTCCCAATACATACAATCGATGTTGGAAAAAATTAGTAGTTTTGGTGAATAGAATCCATATAACTGTCCAATGAAGGCTTAAATGAAATAATTTACTAAGATAATTTCTCTGCTTATTCTCGAATATGCCTTCGGAAAATGACTAGAATAAATCCAAAAATCACAAACGAAGAAAGTGGAAAATCACTTGCTACATCATCTACGACAAAATACCTATTATCCAAGTCAATTCTAATGTTATGTGTTGAATTCTTCAATAAATAATCTGTCAATACACCTGAACTATGATAACGATATATTTGATCATTTATATCCCGTATTACTATTGGTGCATAGGTTCCTTGTTCATATTGAAATGAACTATTCTGTGACAAACCTAAGAGACTACGGATGGATTCCTGATATTCTAAGAGGTTCGCTTCTGAACTGAATAAATTAACCTGTTTTGAATTATTATCAATAATTGTTGGAAATATGAATACAATAATCTCATCAATATTCAATAAAATTTCATTATTATCATATGCCACAGAAAAATGATCATTCAGATTAGTTTCATTGTCGAAAAACTGGTCATATTGAGGTAGTAAAGCATCTGAATTGATTTCAATTGCAAATTCATGATCTGGATAATTGGTGCTTATACCAGTACCAGTTTCTTCATATGTAATTGTTTCACCATCTGTATTGGTGGTTGTGATTAACGCCACAGTCGTCCAAGTTGAGAGTGTGTTCTCATCTGGTTCAAAATATCCTTGCACATCCCAAAATATTTGTGATCCAAACTCTTCACTAATTGATCCATAATTCCACGTTAACGATGAAGTAGTACTTGCTAAGGATGTATGTGGTGTTATTAATAATCCAAAACATAAAATGAGGGATAATGAGTTTATCTTCAATGAATAATCTCCAATATAGTTAATATCTATATATTAATGGAATTTGGATAAAATTATTACTGTTGATAATTCACCTAAAGATTGAATTAATCGATTTATTTTAACCAATCTAAATTAATTCTTGAGAGAACCTTCTCTGCACAACTTCATCGAATTTGTTACTAATAAATTCAACTCTGAATTGTCTGTAATTTATTTTTATAGTACATGAGAACTACTACTACAATTCCTACGATAAATAAGCTCATCACCGCAATTAATTCCCGTGTCAATCGCGAAGTTGTATCTCCAACAACCATCTCAATAAATTGAGAGTCTCCAATTTTAATGTTAATGTAACTTGCATCGATTCTAATTTTTTTGTTATCCCAAATTGCAAACATAACATAATACGAATCTCCCTCTGAAAGAGATATGTCAAATCCATTAGTATCATGTGAATCTAAGGTTTTTCGAATTTCATATATTAGTTCGCCATTTTTATCATTAGAAGCTCCCTCCACATTGTTTTCTCCTTCGAAATTCAAGTCACGATATACACGAAATGAAGAAGAGAACATATCTATAGCCCCTGGCATATCATAATCAATTAGGATCAAATCATCTGGGCTATCTGGTGTTCCCATGATTGCCCCATCATCATTATTATCAAATTCTATTCCAAAATAATCATGATCAATTATTGAGTCACCATTGGTCGGAATCCTTTGAATAACATCTCCCGGTGAGTCATGTGGGAATGTAATAAGATAGTAAGCGTCAGACTTCGTGTATATTGTTCTTACACTAATATCAATTCCATTAGTCATTCTTACAATTTTTTCATGACTACCATTCCACTCATCATCTGAAATGGTTCCATCCATTGTTGGTAACCCTTCTCCATGCGTAATTTGGATTGGTATTAGCAGTAGAAAAATGGTGAAATAAGTTAATAGATCAATTTTTTCCACATATAATGCAACATTTCATGTAAATTATTATTTGTGATATGGGAATGCCTAATTTAATAAATCATTCTGTGCTTTTATAATTTTGACTATAAGCCATATATTCGATATTTATTTTAGTAATCCTACAATTATATCACTAAGATCAATGTCAGTAATCTCGCTCTCCATGAATTGAAGCTATGACTTTCTTTCCTTTTTCAATAAAAATTGATTTTCCAATTTGCTCAAATCCAATCTTCTCATAGATTTTTATTGCAGGAAAATTTCCTGTGTCAGTATCAAGTACCACATGCTCGGATTTGTTCATAATATAATTTGTAATTACAAAGCTTACTTGCAAACCGAACCCTCTCCGACGATATTTAATTGGGGTTTCTACTCCTCCAATAACCGCAAATTTCTTCGTGAATGCATTGATCCTTGCTTTAGCCATAATTTCATTTGAATCACTATTCGAAATAATCACATGCGGATTTATTTGTAAATACTTGACCAGATCTTCATCATTATCCTGATAATCGTACGCTTGCCGAACTACAGTTAGCTTATCATTATTGTTCACTCCATCAAATATTTTTAGTTCACCGTTTTCAAGTTCCTGAATTTTCAATGGTTTAATTACGTTTAACCTGAACACAAGTTGATTAGAAATATTATCATATTCAAAATTTGTCTGTAGAAAGTCAACCATATCAAGGCCTGAGCCAAATACAAAAATTTTATCAAATATCGAAAGGAATAATATGATGTGGTTCAGTACAATTGTGGATTTTAGTGGATCGCTAAATGTAGTGAATAAGTAACTCTGGATTAGTATCTCCTCATTCTCTTTTATGTTTAGAACAAATTCTATTTTTTCAGATTTTATTACCAAGATGTAAATGTTGTCTGGACGATTAGTGATGTTTTCAATTGTATATGTCCCAGCAACGGCGTGTGAGGGATCTTCCTTTATCATATCATATATACAACTAACAATCTTTTCTTTCATTTGAGTAGAAGCTTTCCCTATTACTGGTACAAATAAAATCTGATAATCAGTATCTGGGATACTGAAAGTAATTGTAGATTCGTTCTCAGAAATTAAAGGGAAAGTGTCATCAAAATAATCATGGATTGTTTTGTAATCCATCAATTCAAATTCAATATATTGATACAAATGTTATTGCTATTATTCTTAGATATTATTGAGTTTCAAATTCAAGAATTGAAAATGTGGCAGATATTGTTTGGTCTGTCCTATAAGGTAAAATCAAACAACAATAGTTCTATATATCTATCAATTCTGAATTAAATTGTGAAACTCCGAATTACTATCGGAATTTTGATCCTATTATCATTAAATATAATTTTGATCAACAACGTTACAATTGCTGACTCAGATACAACCAATGTCGTATTTTTAGGTGCTTCAAATACAGTTGAGGAAATCACATCTGTACCTAGAAATGGTAGTTACATTACGGCATTACGTTCACTAAATCCGACCTGGCAAGATGTTAACCTAATTGATAGGGCTACTTCAGGCTGGGGAGTTGGTAATTATCATGGTGAAGTTACCTTGCTAAATAAAACCATTTTTGGTGCAGACGCAGATTATGTGGTTGTCGTATTAGGAGGAAATGATTTTTTGAGATCCATGTCAACAGATCGCTTTGAGATAAAATATCGTTGGTTGCTGGATGCGTTATTATTTTTAGACACACAAAGCAAGATAAAAGAAATTTTTATTGCAAATATATTTTGGGGAACTATAGAACTCGATGAGGTCAGAACTGCAACATTTGAGCGTTTTCAGGAGGTAATTATTGAAGCCTCTCATGATTATAAATTTCCTTTGTTGAATTTTTTCAATGTAACTATAAATCACCCTGAGTATTATGTTGACAGTATTCACCTCAACGATCTTGGTCACAAGGCAATTGCTGCTGAAGTGGATAAAATTATTCTACCATATCTCCAAGGGAATATCTCGCGTACAGAGGATTATTCCAAAATTACTGAGATTTACACAAATACTTATTCTGATAATAGTCCAGGGTTTGTTCTTACTAGTTCTGCTCTCGGTTTAATTTTAATTATTGTAACTAAGAAAATGAAAAAAAGAGATAAATTAATGTCCTAATCCTTGGGTTTCTAACCATTTTTCGGCATCCATTGCTGATCTACATCCATCCGCCGCTGCAGTAATTGCTTGTCTATATCTGGTATCAACCACGTCACCAGCGGCAAATACACCTTCAACTGAAGTAGTAGTATATTCTCCAGTTAACACATATCCTTCATCATCTAAATCAATTTGACCTTGAAAGATCTTGGTATTGGGAATATGTCCGATCGCTACAAACATAGCTGCAAGTGGTAAATCTTGGATTTCTTTACTCATTACATTCTCTAGTTGTAATCCTGTAACCTTTTCGATAAATCCATCTTTCTCTGAATAAAGATCTTTTACAATGGTGTTATACCAAATATTGATTTTGTCATTGGCAACTGCTCTATCAACCATTATTTTAGACGCTCTGAATTCGTCTCTTCGATGAATTAAATGGACTTTAGAGGCGAAGCGTGTTAAAAAGTGTGACTCCTCCATTGCAGAATCACCTCCTCCAACAACAGCAATTTCTACATCTTTGAAAAATGCTCCATCACAGGTAGCACAGCTACTAACACCTGATCCTATTAATTTTTGTTCATTGTCTAATCCTAACCAACGAGCAGATGCACCTGTAGAAATTATCACACTATGTGCTTTGAAAGTATCATCATAAGTTTTTACGACAAATGGTCTCTGACTGAAATCAACTTCGGTAACATCTTCATTTTTAATCTCAGCACCGAACTTTTCTGCCTGTTCCCTCATATCATCCATTAACTTTGGCCCCATTATACCTTCAGGAAATCCTGGAAAATTCTCAATTTCTGTTGTCAACATAAGTTGTCCACCTGCTTGATATCCAGCTATTAACAAAGGATGAAGATTCGCTCTTGCAGCATAAATTCCTGCTGTATATCCAGATGGACCCCCACCAATAATAATTACGTTTCTAACATTTTCTTCGCTCATAATCTATATTCCCTATTCATCATATATTATATTTAGGTCTTGTATTTACGATCATGCTCAGAATGAGAAGATTGTGAAAAAAAATCTCAAGTATTCAATATTTGAATCTCAAGTTGCATAGCGATTAACTTCTTCTTGAATTTGTAATGATTTTTGATTAATACTTTCAGTGATACTTGCAACTTTCTGACCTGTTTCTTGTTGTAGATGAGCAAAAGCGGATGAATTATCAGCTAGTTCTGCAATTTTTAAAATGATTTCTTCTAATTGTTCAATCTGAATCTGAAGACCATTAATTTTACTATCAATGAAATTTCTCGCAAAACTAGTTTCACGTATCAATTTATCTGTAGCTTCACGAGTTCTACCCGATATTTGCTGAATTGATTGCGCCACAATATTAAAATTTTCTCCAACTTCACCTGAATGCGCCGCTTCAATCGCTGCATTAACTGCAATGAGGTTAGTCTGATCAGTCAACCTATCGGAGTTACTCAAAGTTGCATTAATCTCGCTAAATTTCAGATTAATTTCTGTAATCGTTTCTCTGGTTTCTTGTAAAATTGCCTGAATTGCATCGTCGAGTATCACAACTGATTGTAAGATTTCATCCACCTCATTAACAGAATCTTCCATGCCTCGATTTGAAACAATTGTTAGAAGATTAATCTCTTTGCTCTCAGCATTTATTGAACCCTCATTCATAGCGAGTAAATTTAGAAGGTTGGCGATTTGATTTGTATTCTTATTGAAAGTAGTAATTAGATCGCTTAATTCTCCTGGATGATCTTTTGTAAATTCTTCATCAATTGCAGTAAATGTTTTCTCATATGTCTGTTTTGACAGATTTTTACGGAATTGACGATAAGGATCCTTAACCAATTGATTGAACCTTAAGCCAAATATAAAAATCATAAGAGAAGGAAGTCCAGTTGCTACAGCAAATTCGATACTCGATTCCGGTTTTAAAGAAGCAACAAACCAGATCGTTATAACCTGTGACAACGCCATCAATAATAACAAGTCAAGAGCAATTCTCATTCTGCCGGCTAATAACCAAGTTACTGCCGATACCAAAACAAAGATTGAAACTACAAGAAGAATGTCACCAGATTCTACTGCCATCTAGATGAGCGTTATTTTATTCAATTATTAAAGTAAGCCTCGCAATATCGATCAGAGTTAAATTTTTTTGATGGAAAAGGAATGATTCGTAAAAAAATATTATATGTATATTTTTATCAAATAAACCTTTGATTACTATTTGTAAATTAATTGGTTTAAAAATTATTTCGTCAAACAAAAATTACTTAATAACAAAAATTTAGATTAAAATAATATGAAATTGCTAAATAAAATTCTTGGAATTGAGAAAGTTTACGCCCATTGTGACGTGCCTTGTGGTATTTATGATCCACACTTAGCTCAAGTATCCGCTCACACAGTTGTACGTATGGTGCAATTAATGAACGGCTTAGATAAAAACGATGCTGATTATGACCTTAAGCTGGGTAGATATATTTCAGTCAAGGAAGAACATGGTGAATTATTGAAACACGAAGTCAGAATTATTTGGGGTGATTTCTTAAAGCCTGATCATGCAGCAGCAAATCCTGGATTAAATGATTTAGTGTGGGGTATTATGAGAGAAGGTTCTGCAGGGAGACAAACAGCAGATATGGCAAAAGCTCAAGCCTTATTGGAATCTACATTAAAATTCTCTGAATTATTCTGGAAAATTAAAGGAGTAGCCACAAAGAGAGTTACCGCACCTTATCCAAGTGGTGGTCAAATGGTCCTCCCCGCATAATTTAATTTAATTGTTTTAAATTATCAATCAAAAAATAAATGTGTAACTAACTGGAAAACTGATTATTCAAATGATTAATTTAGTTTTCAATATTACAAAATTAATAGAATTAGAAATATAAGCAAACAATGGATTTCCGCTTCTGGTCTAAATTCAAAATTGTAGAGGTAGATGGTTCATCCATGACTCCCAACATAAATCCAAATTGGAAAATGTTATTTAAGAAATTAGACATTGAAAAAATCAATAGGCATGAAGTCATCTTATATCATTTTAACGAGAAATTGATGATCAAAAGAATTATTGGATTGCCAAATGAATATGTCGAGATCAAAGAAGGAGCCGTATTCATAAATGAAACACAATTAATTGAAGAGTATATTGAGATCCCTAGAATATCAGAACACATTTCCAAATGGCAATTGGCTGAAAATGAGTATATCATTCTTGGAGATAACTCCTATGATAGCCTTGATAGTAGAAAAATAGGTCCTATTGTTTTACCTCAAAAAATATATCTCTGTCAAAGAAGACTTTGGCCATTAAGATTAAAATAAATTTTATACATTTGCTTTTATTTCAAATAACCCATTAAGTCGAATTTAATTCAAGTGGTTCCTCATTTGACATTAAATGTTTGAAGACTTGGTTTGCTAAAACTAGGTCGCGATTTTGTCCAAATTCAGAATCTTTGTTTAAATCCCTCAATTGCATCTTATATTCTAAGCCATTGGGAGGTGCTTGAACTGTGGAAATCCCTTTTACTTTCCATCGACCAACTAACAAAGATCTATCTAAAAATAGGGTGGAAAGCTGATCATAAGGGAGAATAATTAATTCTTCCCCTCTCATGAAAATTAATCGAAGAGCATTATTTATTAAGACCCAGGATCCTGCAATGACTGGCAAAGCTTGAGGATTTTTAATCACCCACCCCAACCCAAAAGCTACAAAATCTAGTCCTGGTATGTAGGAAGTTATTTTAGACCAAAATTCCATAACTATACTAAAATCTAGGAATGAAAATGAAAATGCGAATCCTACTGCAATTGGCCCCATTGCGGGTCGGGCAGCTTTGAAGAGTTGAATTGGAACTTTCATAATTTGAAATATTGTTTGAAAAAAAAGTAGAACTTTATTTGAAGGTCTAACAAATGCAAGAAATGGAATAAGTGCACCAAAGCCAAAAAATGCAAATTTCCTCCTTACGTAGATCAATCTCTTGTTTGTCATAATAAATCGACCCCTTCTTGTAAGATTAGATCGAACTTTCCAATTGGATCTGTTCACATGCATTGAACCACCCTGGATTATCACTTCATCCTCATCCCAATAATTACGTTTAATCAGTCTCTCCTTCCATTTATCTAATGATTTTTCGGATTTGTTCAATTGTTTAACAATAGATTCTTGATCTAGATTTACTAATGCTCGATCGAAAATGGATTGCAATGTATATTGTGCAAATCTCGCATTTCTCAGTTCACGTTGGAATTTATTTTGAGCAAAATTCCTTGGGTTAAATCTACTTAGACGTGAAGTCTTATGCTTTTCATTAACATCTGGGATAATAACTGTATTTGTATTCAAATCAAATACGTATAGCCAACCATTCTTATACCCCTCCTCGAGGTCTCTTGTCTTTAGAATTTTCCAAATCTCTAACTGTTTATTTTGCCATGTTTCAGATGGCATATTATTATTGTGAAGAACCAATACGTCAAAGGTTCCATCTTCTTTGGATCTCCATAATTTAGATAGAATTTCCTTAATTTCGTCTTCAGAACTGATATCTTCAAATATGGATTTCGCATAGAATTTACGATTTAATCTTGTATATTCAATGAAACCATTTTGTTTTACAGCTTCATATTTTGATTTATCCCATAATTCACTATTAGGTAAATCTTGGTGATTATCATTCAGCTTCTTGAAAATCGCCATAACTAATTTTTAGTGGAATTCAAACTTATTAATGAAAATGGATTGAACTAATACTCATAGCAATTTCGAACCATTTCATTTTCACTAAAATCTAATTTATTACAAAATGTATGTATCAAATATTAAGGAATGTTACCATTTACTAATAATTAAATGTTCTAAATGCGAATATTTTCACCGGCAAAATTAAGAATCGAAAGTAAAAAATCCAAAGGTCCGAGACGTTGACTTTTTATCTTTGACTTTAAATAAACTATTGTGATAACTTACTTTAATAGTTTTGAAGATCTAAAACATACAATATACATATCTCTGATTGAAATATCAGATTACGACAATCCTACTGCTTCTTACTCAATCTTCTCGGAAACAACATTGCAATCAGTCAAATCTGATAATGTTAACAATTCAATCAATCCGGAATATGAACGAGAGAACAACTTTCAGCAAGTTGTGGTTGCCAATGGAGCAACCTACTGAAATTCTAGAGCTGAATCAACCCTCTCTTTTGGATCGAAGGTGGAAAGAAGTAAAAACTTCCATTTTCAATTTGGTGAAATATCACCCCAAAGTTGATTTGGTGATCGAACTCATCAAATTAAGAGAAAAATACACTTCAGCTCCTACATTAAGTGAAATAACTAATTTTACTGGATTCGATGTTGCAATTCATACAGTAAATAACTGGGATTGGGAAGAATCCAAAGAAAATCGATCTCTAGAATTTGATGCCAATGAAATTGGTAAATTTGGTGCCGAACTCATGGTAGTTCACACACTCCGAGAATCATTGAAAAATAAATTACTTAGTTGGGATGGGGATAAATTAGAAGAAACCGTTATTGGACAATCTCATTTCTCATCACTTAATTCCTTCAATGTCGATATTACTGGTTCAAGAATTGATATTGCCCGTAAGAGATTCTCTCAAGGCAGGCTGAATAAACAGCAAAGAAAGATGGACCCCATTAATAGAATCCCATCCGTTAAACGATTATATTGGGATAATTCAATCTTGATGTTACTCAGATCTCCATTACCCTTCTATAAAGCAATGCAAAATTTTACTGAAATAGAACGGGAATATCTTATCAAACTTCATTCACAGCTAATTTCAAAGGCTGAAAACCAAACAATGGGATTAATACGGGTACGACTAAAAAGAGGATCAAAAGCAGCGAAAATCCTACATAAATTAACAACTCCCAAAAAATCTAATGATAGAAGACCTCAGTTTGTTGGCTGTGTCGAGGTAAATCTAGTTAATATGCCTGAGAAAGTTGATTTCAAAATAGGGATTGGGGCGATGACTATGTTTGTAATGTTTCTGCTAGGGTTTGATCGAGATCATCTTGATGAAAAGGCAATGAGAGCTGAAATTGCAGTGAAAGATATTATCGAACATTTTGGTTTCTACAAAGTAATTGAATCAAATGTTGAAGTCATTCAAGAGAAGGGAGAAGTCATTACTGAAATTGATATTATAACCCAATCAAAACTGGATAATTCATGGTTAACATTTGAAGTTAAGGATTTCAGCTTTTGGCGTGGTTGGATTTGGGGACAAGGTGCTGAACAACGAAAAGAATTTTATCTCAAAGCTGTTGAAAAATTAGCTGTAAAAGAGGAGTTCATATGCGAAAAATATTCCTGTGATAAAGTCACATCAATTATTGTTACCAGCATTCCAGAACCGTTCACCACATTGGAGGGTGTTCATTTCGTTTATCTTTCAGATTTGAATGAAACACTAGCAAAACTTTCTGGTAGGGATTATACTCCTAGAAAAAGACATCAGTCAAGTAATTTTCTTATCAGATACTTTGAACGCCTGTTAGCCGATTATAATCAATCTGATAATTTACAAGCTTCTCTTGATCTGATCAATGAATCATTAAGCGAAATGCGGAAAATGATGGATAATCAGAAAGATGAATATGAAAATGTTAGATCAACCTATAAAATGCTTATTTCAGAGCATGATACTCTAGCTTTAGAAAAGAAACTCATTTCTAAGCGATTGGTGAAAGATACTGGTGAGAAACATTACCATCTAGAAAATGAACTGAATGATGTTAAACAAAAAATGACCCGATCAATAAAAAATAAGAAAATACGAGCAGAGATTTTACGAGAATTAAAATCGAATTATCAAGAATCGTTGCAAAAACTACGTAAAAAAGAAAAAGAGAAAGAACGCCTTTGTAAAACAAGGGAGAGATTGCTCAACTCTAGACTTTTTTGAGTTGATTAAATGAGAGATCGGGTTGAACAAGTAAAAGAAATTATCAGAAAATTGCATCTAGAATATCCCAATTCAAGATGTAGTCTTGACTTTTCAAATCCTTATGAGTTGCTCGTCGGCACAATTCTTTCTGCCCAATCAACAGATAAAAGAGTAAATATCGTACTTCCTGGTCTTCTTGGTGAATTCTCTAATGCTCGATCAATGGCTGATGGTCAAATCGATGATATTAAGGAACATATCAAGTCCGTTGGTCTCTATAATAACAAAGCAAAGCAGATCAAGAAAATGTCTGAAATGATTTCCGACGAATATGGTGGTAATGTACCATCTGATATGAAGGAGCTGATTAAACTTCCTGGAGTAGGAAGAAAGACAGCAAATGTAGTCCTAGGAAATGCATTTGGAGTTCCCGATTCTGGAATTGCAGTCGATACTCATGTGATCCGAATGACTCAACGAATGGGACTGACTACCAATAAAGATGCAGTCAAGATTGAAAGAGATCTTATGAATCTTGTTCCTCGAAATGAGTGGGTAGACTTTACACATTTATTCATTGATCACGGACGGAAGATATGTGTGAAAAAACCGAAATGTGAAGAATGTGTTTTGAAATCAAATTGTGATCAGTTATACTAAATTTCTTATTGATTTATTTTTCATTGTTAATTGAAATGTTTTTGCAAATAATTGTATAATATTTCAAACTCATCATCGCTTAACTCGGTTGTTTCTGTCAATTTAGGCAGTGCAGGCCAACCTTTATCAGAAAAAACCAAATCCTCAAATGATCTATCCTCCGCATATCTCGGTATTACATGAAAATGTACCTGCTTATCTACCATCATTAAGGCCATGTAATTGATTTTATCATACTGAAAAGCTCTTTTAAGTGCATATTCAATTTCTTTTGTGACTGCCGATAATTCATTAAATGCGTGTATAGATAATTCTGACATACTTTCAGCTTTGCTCGTGCATGCTAAAACTAAACTACCAATTGTAGGTTGATTTGGTCTGAGCAATACAACCCAATGCTGATATTCTTTTAACAAAGTGTCTGGATATTTGAATTTCAGCATCGTCTCATTTGGGTCCATAAAATCCAATTTAGTATAAAAATTTAAGTCGATTGTTGTTTCTATCATAGTTTATAATCAAAAGTTTTAGTAATTTTCTTGTGATTCAGTTGCCATAAAACTGACTTCTTCTTCAGTTATATTTGGATGATTGACACGTTCTTCAGCCATTTTTGTTACTGGTTCACGTTGTTTAATCTTAATCTCAGAGCAGATTCTATCAATGACAAATCTTATTGAATTTTCTGTTACTGGCTTATTCCAGTCAATTTTGAGTACTTTTATCCCTGCAGACCAAGAATGACCGCCTTCATTAATCTGGCCAATTAGACTATGATAGTATTTTTCTAATTTAAAGAGATAATCATAAAATTCTTGATCTTCAACACCTGATTCCTGATCACGAGCTCTTTTTCTTGCTCGATAATAACATTCTTCTGGTTCAACATCAAGATAAATTAACAAACTTGGAGGGGTTAGGGATCTGGTCATTATGTTGTAGCATTTTTCATAGGTATCCCATTCCCTCTGTGAAATGTTCCCCTCATCTGTGTGAATTTTGGCAAATACTCGATCGCCTGGGAGTCCACGGTCAATCACTGCCCCATGATAATCACTATAGACTGTACATTCGTATGCTGCAAGTTGTTGCATGGCATATCTACGATGTAACATCTCTATTTGCATAGGAAACGCCCACCTCTTGGGATCCTCATAGAAATCCTGTAAATAAGGATTTGAATCCACTGGTTCATAAAATCCCCTAAAGCCTAACTCCTTTTCTAATATGTGAGAAAGAGTTGTCTTTCCAGCACCAATATTACCTTCAACCCAGATAATGGGTTTGAAATAGCTGTCCATCTTTTATCGCCTATCTAAAAATTGCTATTTATTTATTATTGTGAACTAGTATTCTAGGCCCAACTTATTTTTAATAGCAATATTAATTTTATCTGAAACAAATATAAATTGTAGAGGAGATATTTGTAAGTGAATTTTCTTGAATTAAGTAGATTTCAGGCTACAAATGGAATTACTGTATTTGGAAATTAGTTCATAATCGGTGTATATGGGTCGGTCAAAAATGATGTTAGTTCCTTTCTGTCATCAACCGCAATTAAATTCGCACCCCATGTGAGACAATCTTGAACATCTAGAACGCTTTGTCTGAAGAAAAGGAAAAATTTGGCAGATGGGTAAACCCGTATTAATTTACCCAATTTAACGTCATTTCTCAATTTTTCTATGTTCTGTATGTTAGTTTTTGAATCCCATTTTAATTTACGATAACTGTAATTTGCGAAAAAATCATTATCTGCTGTTGAAAAGAAATATTTTGCCAGATCAGAAGATCCACTTTCTTTCTGTTTGTGATATGCGGTAATTGTTTCAGTTTGTGTATTACAAATTAATTTCCCTTTTAGATCATTAAGTATTGGCCAGAAGACACCAGGGTTATCATTTCTAAACTTGTTCACATCATCTGGTGTTAGTAATGAATCATTTCGAAAAACATTCAATACATCAGAGAAAACATCTTCAGCTAATCCTTTGAATTCAAGAGGATGGTTGGCTTGAATATGAATTATTAATGGAAGATGAAGTGGATTTTCTTTTCTCCACTTTTCAATTTTCTTCAAATAATCTCGAAAGCTTGGTCTAGAAAAGGATAAATTTAATCCGTGATGTGCTACTTTCGTTCTACCCTTTCTATCATGATAGACATCAATTTCAAGACCTCGAAATCCAGCATTTAGAAATTCTTTTATATTTTGAATCCGTTGAACGTTATCCCAGAAAAGCTTGATTCCAAATGTGTTGTGACTCGCCTTAATATGATACTGGTTTAGCGGTAAATTATAATTCATATGTAAATATAGCTGATGAAATACTTAAATTTTAAGGACATCAGTTAGTGATTTCACTCCTTGTTGGAGTAAAATTAATTGCGTATACCTTAGACTACACGCAAAAGATAAATTTTTCTTGCTTTGAAAATTGGTACCCAACTTATATAATTCACAACTAACTAATTATACAAAATGAGAAAACTTGAATCCTTATTATTGAGAATAATTGTATTCAGTATTATCATTAATTCAAACCCCCAAACTCTGACTGCTCAGACCTCTGTAACAAGAATTTCTTGGCCGGAAAATGTGTTTTTACCTGAACTAGAACTTAAGTGGGAGTATGTAGATGTTAAATTTAATGGAGCCATTGATGTTATTTGTCCATGATATGAAAAACTAACTTTTCTTGTATTGATAAACATGGAGATATGGAAAATCAGAGAATTTCACTTACAATGTACCTTCTAATCAGTTTTTAATAACTAAATGTATAATTTAATCAAGTGAAACATACTTTTGCCATACAAGTCCCGATTAATTGGGATAAAATGTCTCAATCACAGCAATTGAGATACCATCGTATGCAAAAGCGAGATTCAAAGATTATTAAAAAATATCTTGGAATAATCAAGAAAGAAAACGATAACCTCGTAACATTATCAAAACGTGATAAATACCAAATTGATACTGGTTTGTTGGATCGACTAACTTTGACTACTAAAAGTAGAAGCAAAGTAACATATGATCTTAAGGCCAAATATCCTCGAATATCCACTGATGAGTTGCAAGAATGCCGAGAGAGTGCAGTTAGTACTTACAAATCATATCTTGAACTATTAAAAATACAAAACGCTAAATTACCAATTGATAAGCCTGTAAAAGAACAGGGATCATTTTCACGAACTATTTTATATAATGGAGGAGCAAGAGGACGTTTTAGCCTTAATAATGTTGTCTTTTCAGTAAGGGATTCGATGGATACCAACTGGTCAATTGTTAATGGAGTAAAAAAGAGAGTAACTCATGACAGATTGAAAATCCCTCTGAAACTGAGTAAATATCATGAAGAACAGATTTCCAAAGGTGATATTGCTTCACTAAAATTCTCTGCAAGAGATGGAATACACTATGCCAATTTTTCCATCAATTCACAGGTTGAAACTCAAGATCTAAAAGGAAAACCAAAGGCAGTGATAGGGATTGATCTCGGAATTAAAAAGACTGCATATTCTCTGGTGATGACCGATACAGGTATTCAACATAGGAAAACTTGGCATTCAGACAATAAATTCAAAGAATTATCAAGACTGGAAGATCTAATAGCTAGTCTACAACGAGAATATTATCATCGGATCAATAATTCAATCCCCAGGAGTAATATTCCAAAGAAGCTAAAAGAACTTAAAAACAGTCGAAAGATAATCTCATTGGAATATGATCGCCTACTGGTAAAAGAATTAGTGGAACATATTCAAGAAGTAACTCAAAGATTCAATTTACAGATAGGAATTGGTAAATTGAAAGGGATCCGTAGAAACGGAGGAAAAGGCAATGGTAAAGGCAAAAAATTCAGGAAAAGACTCAATTCCTGGGCTTTCTTCAGATTTACCAAAATGCTAGAACACAAACTATCTGAAATTGGTTTGAAAAACAAATTATTTGCAATTGATGAATACTGGACATCAATCTTTTGTTACAAATGTAATACTAAAGGTAAGAGACCAACTCAATCATTTTTCAAATGCCTTAACTCTAAATGCAGAGTTAGAAATAATGCCGATTTCAATGGAGCTATGAATATAGCAAAACGTACTGTAAAGTACAGGAAACTTACACCAAAATCAACTTGGAGTAAAGTTGGACTAGGTCGGTTTCTTAGACCATATCAAGCAAAAGGTACTAAGAATACACCGAAGGCTCATTCTCGTAAGAGAAGGAGAAGTCCAAATACAGCCAAAAAGAAAGTAGTAATTTCTGTTCCTGTATCCGTTGTAACGAGCCATCAACTATCAAGTGATGATATTAATTTTGATATGCATGATGGTATCGAGAATGATGTTGCAATGGTTAGAAAGTATGAAAAACCCATCTTGGTCGAGCCTGCTAGCTTGAATAAACCAAGTGGAAGGAAGCGTCTCTCTCCGTAAGGAGACAAGTACTATACTATTCCAGTGTAGCAGCTGGAGGATACGGTGACGT
>JAAFKL010000287.1 GCA_021399405.1 Candidatus Heimdallarchaeota archaeon
ATCCTAAAGAAAGTGTAATTCGTTTCACTTTTGGTCAAAATACTATACTTTTATTAGATATATAACCATTGTCGATTGATCAAAATATTACTAACCATTTGACTATTTTCTTCATGCATTTGTAGACATTTAGTGAATTTATTAGAATGTTTTATGCATTATTCCGGTTGAGCAATAATATTTTCGAAGATTAATTAAAATTCGGTACAATTGATTTATTGTGCTGCAAAGTCATTTAATATATGATTTATAGTTATTCATCGTTAATTCGGATATTATGATGATTCTCCCAATCTATGATAATTTTTCCTCAGATATTTCATCATTTTTTAAATATTTGTCATCTTTTCTACAGTATAACTATCATTTTTATACTAACATGCAACTAATATCGAAAGCGCCAAAATTATCAAGTATCCACAAATATTACACAAACTGAGACTAGTGTTCATGAATTAAGGAGATTGAGAAAAAATCACTGGTTTGATTATTTTAATATCAAATAGTAATACTTATGATAATTGTTTGTGATAATTGATCAATATTGAATAATTATTTCATTTATTTTCTAATTATATTAAATATTATCGAATTTATGTGAAAAATAAAATTACAATGCGATCATATTGTTGATTTAGTATGAAAGTGATTAGTTTAAATTGATTGATTCAATCATCCCAACTTGATGCAACAATATGGTCAATATTTTATGTATTTAGGCATTCTTCTAACTGGATTTTCCCTTTATATTCATAAGAGCAATAAATATCGCAACAAGTACAATCTCAATCTAACCATATTTGCATCTGCAACTATTTTTTTGTGGACAAGCTTTTTTGCCCTCGTGAAAGCGTTTATCGAAAGAGACTATACTTACATAGTCGTTTATAATTTTTCGGACAATTCTATGACAGATTTGGAACTTATAATGGCCACTTGGGCTAGTAGACAAGGAGCAATGATACTATGGACAGCTTTGATGAATTCTATTGCGTTATTTGTCTTGATTTATTTAAAAAATGAAAGATCAGACCCCATCGTATATCGGTCAATTACAATTTTACTTGTAATGACAACTATGATCGCAGTTTTTGCAGCATCTCCTAGAAACCCAACTGCCTTTGAAACTGGGCCCGATTTTGTAGACGGAATTGGATTAACACCATCACTGCTTAGTTTTTGGCAAGTAATCCACCCACCAATTGCATTCCTAGGCTATTCTGCATTTATTTTTCCTTATGCAGCCGGATTAGCAATTTTAAGTTTAAAAAAGGATAGTATTGAAATTTTGCCCAAAGTTACATGGTTAATTGATTTCATGATGATGCTTGGGTGGGTTTTAACTTCTCTCTTCATTGTTGCTGGCTCATTATGGGGATACGAAGAAAATTGGACTGGATTCTGGGCTTGGGATCCTGTAGAAGTAGCATCTTTAGTTATGTGGGCTGCAAGCACGATCTACTTTCATGCAAAAACTCATGTACCTAAAGATCACCCATTATTAGCATTTACAGCAACCCTCGGATGGGTGGGGGTAACTTTTGCTGCGTTTATTGTAAGAAGTGGATTACTGGAAGGCTTGCACGTCTATGTAAAGAGCCGTGAAAATCAAATCATGTCAGTTGTATTTGGCCTTATGTTGATTGGAACCACGGTGGGTTTAATCTATGCAATATCAAAAAATGATAAAAAAATTATTCCAGATGAAATATTTAACTGGCATAGGTACAAAAACAAAGCACCAGTACTTACATTTTGGTCACTTGTATTACTAACAGTTGTTAATACAGTGGGTTTGATTATGCAACTAATCAATGCAGTTTTCTTTGAACAAGAAAATATACCGTATGATTACTACATATTCACTAATGGAATTTTACTTATATCATTAGCAATTCTTTTTCTTCTTTGTGAATTCAAACCAGTGGATTGGTCTCAGAAAAACAAATACCGATTATTTGCAATTTCAGCATTGACTAGTGCAATTGCGTTAATCTTTATTTTAGATCATAATCCATTCATCTATATTTTGGAAGTTTTGTTATTTACAATATTTCTTTCAATGGTAGTAAACGCAATTAAGACGGTGTATACGACTAAAAAACTGAAGAAATTCAGTATGCAATTGATACATATCTCAATTATTATGCTAATAATCTCGTATACTTCAGTTGACCAATCGTCAATAGTTGTGGAAGAAACTTTAATTCCAGGTAAAGTTACAAATATTGAAGAGTTTGGATTTTCACTTAACGCAACAAGAATTATTACTACAAAAGCTAGCAACGTAAGAATTGATATTATCAAAGATGGAGACATTATTGGTGATGTTCTATTAACTCAAGGGTTATATGGCTCGAGTGAACAATATTGGCAAAGAGGAGATTGGCAAATTGAGTTAGCTAGAGATTATTTCTTTAGATTTCAAGATAATACTGAGAATGTGATTTTCCCAGATCCAACAAGATTTGTCAATATTGAGTTACAAGAGAAACCACTTGCAAATATGTTTAGACTTACTTTTGGATTATTGGTAATAATGATGTTTGTAGGGCTATACGTGAAAATTAGAATGAGAAGTAATGGGATGTTTCAATAGATCGAATTTTTCGGCATAATTGTTTTGCCGTTCCTTAAATTCCAATAATACTTAATATTTTATGAATTAATCCATATTTAGAGCGACATAGTATTTGATTTGCATTGTTTTCTAAGATAATTGTTTATATTATCATGTTGTTTAAATATTAATTGTATAGAAATGTATATGTGAAATTAGCAACAATATCAGCTTGTATGCTAATTATATCTATAGGAATTTCTCAACCAGTTTCAGCATATGGATTAAATATTACATTTACAAATACTAACAATGAGGAATCTAATTTATCGATTTACGAAGATTCATATCTTTTCGTTGACGCTTTTGCCAGTTGGTGTGATTCATGTAGAACGGAAATGGTTCACTTAGAAGAATTATACGAGGCTGTAGGAGATCAAATTCAAATGATTTCGTTAAGCGTTGACCCAGATGATACAATTGATAAGATCAAAAATTTCAAAAATGAATTTACAGCACCTTGGGATTTTGGATTAGACCACGAATCTCAGTTTTTACATACATATCCACTAATTACATATCCATCAACTTACTTTTTTGATGGAGAAGGCAAAATTCTACAAAGTTGGACTGGCATCACATCGACATCAAAATTCCTTAACGATATGAAAGATTACATAGAAATCCCAGAAGGGTATGGTAAAAATGATGAGCTTGATTTATACGTTGATGAAATAATTTCAAATTCTTTGTTTTTGATAACAGGGAGTATATTGATTCTAATACTAATTTATAATGTTACCAAAAGAAAACAAATTGCTGTTAAAGACTGAAAGTACATTATTCAATTTCATTGCTCAAAAAGTCGCCTAGGTATCGCGTAGTCAGAACAGCTTTAACATGGAAAATTGATTTCGAATTACGAAATGACAGAAATTGCAATTACCCATGGTGGAGACCTCGTAGCTGAGGTTTTAGCAGAATACGGAGTAAAATTTCTCTTCACATTATGTGGAGGTCACATTTCACCCATCCTCATTGCAAGTGAGAACAGAGGAATTAAAGTAATAGACACCCGTCATGAAGTTACAGCAGTTTTTGCAGCTGATGCGATTAACAGACTTTCTGGAATCCCAGGAGTTGCCGCAGTTACTGCAGGTCCAGGAATATCAAATACAATTACTGCGATAAAAAATGCACAAATGGCAGAATCTTCAGTGGTATTATTAGGGGGTGCAACTGCAACAATCCTTGATGGTAGAGGTTCCTTACAAGATATCGATCAAGTTTCTTTGTTAAAACCTCATGTCAAATGGTATAAACAAGTAAAAAGAGTGAAACAAATTGTTCCTGCATTAAGAAAGGCATTTGAAATTTCTCAATCGGGAGTACCGGGTCCTGTTTTTGTCGAATTGCCGATAGATGTTCTGTATCCAGAAGAAGTGGCAAAACAATGGTATATGTTTAGTAAAAGTCCAAAAGGGTTCATTCCTAAAATATTTAATAAATATATAAAATGGCACTTTAGGCGTTTACTTGCTGATGGGTTCACTATTCCAGATGTGAAAGCGAGTAACCATGTTACTCCAAAATTGATAAAATCAAAATCAATCGATGAAGTAAAAATATTATTGCAGTATGCTAGACAGCCAGTACTGTTAATTGGTCCACAAGCAGTTTCTTATCCTGATGAAATCGAAGATTTGGTTAATTCCATTGAGAGGTTGAATATTCCCGTGTATCTCACAAGTATGGCCCGTGGGTTGTTAGGTAAGGATCATCCATTACATTTTCGACATAAAAGAAGAGTAGCTTTGAATGAGTCTGATTTGGTGATACTTGCTGGAGTTCCAATGGATTTCCGGTTAAATTATGGAAGACTTATCAATCGCAAGGCAAAACTGGTAATTGTAAATATAAGTAAAAAAATGGCTAAATTAAATAGATGGGTGAAATGGCCTAAAAAGAAAATTATTGGTAAGCCAAGTGAATTTATAATTCAATTATCAAAATTATATAGTTTTGAAAATAATGAATGGTTTGAAAAATTACAAGCGCGCGATGATGAGCGAAACGATGAAATTGCCAGTTTTGGTGATCAAGATACAGAATATGTAAATCCCGTAAAATTATGTATGGCTATCGAGAATAATGTTGATCAAGATAGTGGGTTGATAAATGATGGTGGTGATTTTATTTCCACTATCAGTTATATTGTACAACCTCGATCACCTTTACGATGGTTAGATCCTGGACCATTCGGAACATTGGGAACCGGGGCAGGTTTTGCACTCGCAGCCAAACTGGTGTATCCTGAATCAGAAATTTGGTTATTTTATGGAGATGGATCTGCTGGATATAGTTTAAGTGAATTTGATACATTTGTAAGACATGATATTCCAATTATTGCAGTGGTGGGGAATGATGCCTCTTGGGAACAAATAGCCAGAGGCCAAATTGCATTTTTCAAGAATCCCTTAGGAACAACACTCAACTATACGGATTATCATAAGGTAGTTGCGGGATTTGGTGCCAAAGGATTCAAATTAGAAGATGAAAGTGAAATTGAGAATATAATCAAGAAAGCGAAAGCAGCAGCAAAAAAAGGTAATCCAGTTTTGATTAATGCTCTGATGGGGAAAACTGATTTCAGAAAGGGATCACTAGCAGTATAATCCTAAATCAATGAAAGTTTATCTTACACAGTATAATATATTGTAAACCGATAATGTATAATAAACTATTAGGATTGATATTTAGACCAACCATTGTGTTTAGACAATATCTTGAGGATATGCGAAGCAAAGGTAAAGTAGAGACTGTAACAAAAGAAACAAATCCGAAATACCAGATTGGTAGGATACTCGAAGAATTCGACAATGACAAAATTGTTGAGTTAGAGTCTGTTACTGATTCTAAATTCCCAGTTCTTGGAAATGTGTGTTCTTCAAGAGAAGCATTATCCCTTTCAATGGGAATTGAAAAATCCAATCTACATCAGTTTTTACTTGATGCACTCCAATCTCCTTCTGCACCTGCAGTTGTTGATACTGCACCCTTCCTGAACAATGTGGATGAAAGTCCAGATTTGAATAAACATGGAGTACCCAAATTTTTCAATGAAGATGCAGGATATTATTACACATCAGGCCTTGTGATTACTAAAGGACTAGATTCTGAAATCCATAATAGTAGTATTCACAGACAATTAATTATTGAATCTAATAAAACCACAGCAAGAATTGTTCCACGTCACTTATTCCATAATATCAAAATAGCTGAATCTATGGATCAAGACTTACCAATAGCAGTTGCTTTTGGGATGCACCCTGCAGTTATTTTAGCAGCATCAACTCCAACTGCAATTTCTCTTGATGAGATGGATGTAGCAAATAGCTTACTTGGAGGGAAACTAGAAAGGGTTGCACTACCTAAGAGTGGAATTCTCATACCTACTCATGCTGAGGTAGTTTATGAGGGAGTCATATTAAAGAATCAGAAAGCAAAAGAAGGACCATTTGTAGATGTTACAGGGACTTTAGATAAGATTAGAGATGAGCCTGTATTCAGAATAGATCGGCTATATTACAGAGATAATGCTTACATGACGACAATTCTTCCATCAAGAACAGAACATTATATGTTAATGGGATTAGGAAGAGAAGCAAAAATAAGAGAATCTGTAAAAAATGTTGTACCAAAGGTTGGTGAAGTATATTTATCAACAGGTGGTGGTGGATGGTTGCATGCAATAGTATCGGTTGTAAAGCAATCTGAAGGGGATGCAAAGAATGTCATATTTGCTGCATTTGCAGCCCATGGATCTTTAAAATGGGTGACGGTTGTTGATCTCGATATTGATGTGTATGATCCGGTTAATGTCGAATGGGCGACAATCACAAGAACAGG
>JAAFKL010000288.1 GCA_021399405.1 Candidatus Heimdallarchaeota archaeon
CGATTAATTTACAACGAGGTGATTGGATGATTGCAAAAGTCTATACTATTGTTAATAGAGGTATTGAAGCCTTGCACTATGCTAAACTTTGTATGGAATTGACTGAAACTCATAAGTTTAAAGATTTTGACCTCGCATATGCTAATGAAATGATGAGTAGATCCTATGCAGGTGCTGGGGATAAAGAGAACTCAGATAAATATTATCAGTTGGCATTAGAAGCTAGTGAACAAATTGAAAAAGACGGAAATAAGAAGATGTTCCTAGAAGATTTGAAATCTGGTAACTGGTTTGGAATGAGATAAGATTGTTCTAGGAAGAATTAAAGTTTAAGAATTAGTTTACCTTTATATTTAGATACTTACCATTATTGGTTAAAATATGGATATCAATAACATAATTTTGATTTCAGCTGCTACAACTACTGGTCTAGTAGCTGGATTATATGTAGGGTTTGTAATTTCAGTTAATTTAGGCAATAGTAGACTCGAGAATAAAGAATATCTGAAAACTATGCAATTCATAAATCAAGAAATTCAAAACCCAATTTTTATCGGTTATTTTTTGGGATCACTAATTCTTCTTCCAGTAACTACTTGGTTAAATTTTGATATACTCCTACTTTTTGCCACAGTATTGAACACAATTGGTTCATATGCTATTACATTTACTAGGAATATTCCTTTGAATGAAAAACTGGATAAACTTGTGTTGGACGATCTTTCAGATACAGAAATCGAAGAAGTTAGAGGTTGGTATGAGGGTCCATGGAATCAATGGCATTTGATAAGGACAATTTGTTCTACTGCAGCTTTTGTATTAATTTTAATTGCAACTATAAATTGAATTATCTAATTATAAAACTAAAATTAAGGTTTAAGAATTAGTTTGCCTTCTAAACTTGATTCAATCTGACCTCGGGTCCAATTCATATTCATGTACTTTCCTTCCATCCAATCTAAAATACGATCATCATAATGTTTACTACCGATTTGACCTGATTGACCGGGAGCAAACTGAGAAATTGACTTTGCCAGATCTCCCATATCATTAATGAATCTTACAGAAGGAGCCCATGAACCACCTTTTACATTAAAAGGATCATCTGGCATAACTGCCATTTGACATGGAGTGTCGGTATCACCTCCAGCTGGGATGTTACCACGATTGAATACTTTGTCCATTGGTGGTTGAATAGACATTGAGTGCTCAAATATTACCTTGTGAATACTTCCCCATTGCCATTTTTCAATATTAGTACTAACATTACTCATTAACCATTCAAAAGCTGTGTTGAACCCTCTTCGTAATAATTGTTCTCTACCACCTGCATGCTTGATCCACCAGGAATCCGGATCATTCAAATTTCTCAGGAGAGAGGTGGTGTCATGTCCATAAAACTCATGTGAAGGTAATATAATTGGATTTAAACCCACACCCATGAAAGTATTAGTTAATTCTTCTCCTAAATTGGGTACTAACATCGCCCTGGTTACAAAATATCTTGTAACTTCATATAAGCAACCTCCAACGCTATCAGCTGACAAAATACCATCCCACTCAATCATTTTATGATAAGCAGCTTTCACTTTGGGATTAGGATCTGATCCAAACACATCAAGGTCCTTGTAAATTTGGACAAATTCAATTCCAGGTAAACACATAAAGTCTAATTGCATTTTTATACAATCTTCGACTGAAATTTTTTCTAATGAATCGAAATAATCTTCAATCCTTTTTGCTCTATATCCATTCATCCAAACAGATCCAAGATAATGAGGATAATCATCAGTTACTATTTTATTATTCGTCGTGACTATATATCCTCTCTTAGGATTGAATGCATGTGGCATCTCCTCAAATGGTACCTCTCCTTTCCAGTCAAATTGACCAGATGACCCATCAACTGGGACCATTCCATTTCCCTTTTTCCTTATGGGAACCTTACCAGTACACCATACGCCAATATTCTTTGCGTCAGCATATACAACGTTAAGTTGTGGTGCTTCTATATGACGCATAGCATTCACAAAATCATCCCAATCTTTTGCATGATTTAGAAGTTGAAAACCAATCATGGACCTAGCTGGTCGTAATGCCATAGAAGATAATGCTAACCTTTCATTTTTATTACTTAGAATATCTGAAACTATTACTCCGTGATCAGTATAAATTACCTTCTCAATATGTGGTTCCTTATCTTTGATTTCAATCTCTTCTAGAATTATCTCAGATTCTTTCCATTTATCTTTGTATTTGTATTTTGTAAATGGATTTTCTTTGTCGAAAGTCTCTATAAATAGGTCCTCAGCATCTGTAAAGGCCAAAGTTGCACCCCATGCAATCTTATCATTATGACCAACCAATATCAGCGGTATTCCAGGGAGAGACACACCTGTTGAATTGATGTTGTTTGATTTTAAATGGATTTTATACCAGATGCTTGGGGTAGACAATTGAAGATGCATATCATTACACAAAATAGGGGACCCAGTTGCTGATTTTTCAGCACTGATAGCCCATGCATTGGATCCCATTGATTGTTTGATGAATGGACCCTGCGCTTTTCTTAATTTTCCAGCCTTATCGATCTTATTGAATTCGATTTCTGTTTCTGGTAATATTGAAGGATTGCCTTCTGGATAATGAATCTCTAATTTTGATGCATTTTCTTCACCCACAGCTTCAATTAATTTTGCTCTGATAACCTCTCCATACCAAGCATGACTTAAATTAAAAATCATTAAACGCATGAAGGCCATTGAATC
>JAAFKL010000289.1 GCA_021399405.1 Candidatus Heimdallarchaeota archaeon
AAAATCTCTTTCCATCTGATACTAGGGTAAAAGTATGATCTGAATATTGTTTTTTCCTTTGTATTTATGAATCTAAGCAATTTCTCCTAGCAACATTTTAGAGCAACATTTCTAAGAAGATAATAATTAAGTGGTTAAATGGCTTCTAAAAAAGATAAACCTAAAAAAGAAAAAAAACCTAAAAAAGAAAAGGTGAAAAAGGAAAAAGGCCCTAAGAAAGCGATAGTATTAGATTTGAGCGATGGTGTTACCTGGCATGACTTTGTAGGCTTACTCTTAATCGTGTTTAAATTTTTCTTCAGAGTTCTCAGGCTTGTCTTTGCTCCAATTTTCTGGATATATGCAGAGAATGTAAGGATGGTCAGATTTGTCCGAGCCAAGGGTGAGGATAGAACAATGACAAATTATGAACGAGAATTTGTTGAATCTATACCAGTAATATTCTCTTTGACTGGACTGGTAGGCGGTATTCTTGTAGGATTCATGATTATATTCCAGTTCAGAGATTTTATTGATGAATTCATTGCTAATCTCAAACTTGATTGGATTAAAGCTATTGGAGATATTATTATTTCTGTTGTTGTCTTTCTTTGGGATGCAATAGTGTGGGTGATCACTGGAATTTATGATCTAATTCTCTTTTTCGTTGATGTTATAGTAGCCGCATTTGGGTATAATCCCTTTGTAGCATTTACCTTACTTGCAGTGATAGGCATCTTAGGGGTTCTTTTATGGATATTCATGTCCGAGAAAGGAGTATTTGCTAGAGTAACAAAATTTATTGGCAGAGTTCTCAGTTGGATTGTCGAATCACCTGACAAGTTTAGATTTAATATCCAGAACTACTACAGGAAGTTCAATCGCTGGTGGTCAACCAAGTTGATAGGAGAAGAAAGACTTGCTACAAGAACTCAGGTGTATTTCAAGAAAACAGTGTTTTATACACTAATAACTTCTCTTTGGTCATTTGGGTCTGGTATTTATGTCGGCTTGGATACACATCAGAAAGAGGTTTTCGATACCAACTTATCTGAAATTGCATTCACATCATTTGTTCTGTTTGTTGCTGGAATAATCTCTGGTTTCCTTTTCCTCATGTTTATTGCAAGGTTCCTGGACTCTTTGAACAGGAAAGTATACATCTCACCAGAATTTATTCTTGAAGATGGCACTTTTGATGAAGGCGCAATGAAGGATGAAACGAAAAAGCTACATGATGATAAACCATGGTTAAAGGCCTATGTTCCCAAGGATCGAGATGAAGATAAGGATGATGAGGAGAAACCCTGGTTAAAGCGAGCTGATAAAAAAGAAGTAGAAAAATCAGAAGAAGAACCATCTGAATCCCCATAAATTGAATAACTCAAATTAATTAATTTAAATTATTTTCATATTAAATAATATAAATACACGTATGTAATAGCTTATTGTAGAATATATAGATTTTAAATTCATTAGCTGAATAATTGTACTAACTTTAATAGTTCATTAATTCATGTTTGATTCTTTTTCGGTCAATCTTTCCAATTCTAGTCATAGGGGGATTATTGGGGTCGATTTCATAAAAAACCACTTTTCTAGGTACCTTATAATCTGCCAATTCCTTTTTGCACAAAGATATAATTTCATTCTCTGTGATGTCAAATCCTGGTTTGGGTGTAATCACCAACCAAACCACCTCACCGAAGAGTTCATCCTCCATCCCGATACTTGCAGCCATCTCCAGTGCAAAACTATTGAAAACCACCTCCTCAACCTCTTGTGGTAATACGGTATAGGAACCAACTCTGATTACCTCTTTGATTCTACCAGTTAACCAAAGGCCATCATTATTCAATTTCCCAAGGTCACCCGTCCTAAAGTACCCATCATCAGTGAATGCTAATTTATTCTCTATTTCATTATTGTAGTATCCATTGCATACAAGGTCTCCTTTTACAAGAACTTCTCCCACCTCATTTTCAACTAGAACTACACCGTCAAGATCTCTGATCTGAATAGTTACTCCATCAAGGGGTCTTCCAACATATCCCTCTATGATTTTGTCATAATCTTCACCAGCAGTTGTAAATGTTATTTCGGGACCCATTTCAGTAGAGCCATATCCATTAGAAATGGTTCTGCAGATATTTATTTGCATTAAATCCATAAATTCTTTATTCACAATTTCACCACTGATAAGTGCTAATTTCAATCCAGACAGATCATATGATTCAATTTTTTCATTTTTCATCATTAATCTGTACATCGTTGGTGCTCCTAGATAAAATGGTATGGCCTCTTTGTGAATTGTCTTTAGGGTCTTAGAAGCAGACCACCTATCATGCATTATGATCTCATACCCGCCTACAATCCCTACTCCTAAAATTTCCACAATACCACCAACATGGCTAACTGGTAAATTGGCAAGCATTTTAGTTCGTTCATTTATTCCATTTCTAGTCAAAACATCTCTGATAAATCTATTTTCAAGAATACACATTCTCACTATATTCTTATTTGATAATAATGCTGCTTTGGGGAGTCCTGTGGTGCCACCAGTCCAGATAATGAGTGAATTATCATCATTGTAAAGACTTGATTGTCTCTCAGTTAATTCATCGTCATTAGTAAGATTGATATCAATTAAATTGTAGTAATTATTTTTATTTTGTTCATCACCAAGATAGAATACTGGGACCTCTTTTAATTCGTCAAATTCTAATTTTAATTCTTTCAAAATATTCCTGAAATTAACCTTATCATCTGCAATTAGGGATATAATGAGACTTGGGTTCATCCCAGGAATTAAATTAATGAAATCAGCATGACGATATCGCACATCCATGGGAACTATTATTGCACCAATCTTATTTGCTGC
>JAAFKL010000290.1 GCA_021399405.1 Candidatus Heimdallarchaeota archaeon
AGTTCATCCGGTCTGAGTTGTCTCTCCAATACTGGGGCATCAGATGATGCCTTTGGGATATTCATAACTGATGGTGGTGATTTTGCTTTGCTAACAGATTCACTAACCACCTCCTTTTCCACCACCCTGTTAATCGAATGAGCCTCCACCTTATCTTTAGTAATGTCTTGAGCTTCCTTTTCATCCTCTTTCATGGTTTCACTGAAAACATATATCTCGTCTGAACTAGTTTCAACTTGTCTCATAGTGAAATCATGCTGGAGTTTGTCAGTTAGAAGATCCGAAATAGCCTTTGTGATTTCAGTTATCTTTCGAATCAATAGATGCTCATCACGTTTGCTGGCGAGTTGAGCCCCATGAAATGCAGCTAATACCCCAAGAGACCAGTAATAATACGATTCTAGCTCATCATTGTACTCAGCGAAACTATCTGAGATGTACTTACATAAGGAGCAGAGTTTGATCAATATTCCCTTACGATCATCATATTCGGTAAGATTATGATAGGAAAGACGTAATGCCAGTAATACATCAAGAATATTATTTTTATCAATTATCTTTTCATCATCACTGGTTTCCAAATCTCGGTAAACTAAGTCAAATATTTCTGCTTCTACCGATTTTAATTCAGGGATCTGTCCCATCAAGTTATCGATATACCCCTTTCCTTTATCCAATGGATAATAAACATCCCTCTTCTCTTTAATGGTTGTTTCAATCCATTTAAGGGAAATTAATTGCTGTAGTTGTTTCTCAACAATATCTTTGGGAAGATTGGAAGCAAATTCAATCTCCTGGAAATAATATTGTCGATAATTTCGGAAAGAGGCAAGCACGGGGATTTTAAATAATAAATCAGGACCGATGTAATTATCCTCCTCATATTCTTCATTAATATTATCCTCTTCCTCAGCAAAGGGCTGACTGAAAATTGCATCTTCATCACCTAAACCCACATCCTCTATGTCATGATCAAGGATAGTTTCCTGAGCAGTAGAAGTGCTAGCTTGTGTTTCCACCTGTTTTGCAGGTGCTATATCATGTGGGTAGATAATATCTTTTGGGGATAGTTTTACCAGTACGTTGTGATCATATAAAATATCCAAATTCTGAGGTTCTATTGGTTTTAAAAGTGTAGTATTTGTCTGTTCATGGACAAGTAAATTGGTTTCACCACCCTTTTCAAAGAGAGAATTAACCCCAAACGTCCTCAATACTGAGAAAGTATCAAATTCTCTATCAAACAAAAGTAAGTCGTTGTTTCGAAGAAAGGAAGACATTTCTGTAGTATGTGTAAAATGTAGTACGGATTTATTAACAGCAATTTCCTTAACGATTTGATCCACCTTTTCGAATGAATGGCGAATCCCCTCGTCAAAAGAGTGAAAGGTCCATGTATTTTTCAGATAGCGTACCTCCTGGAGAATGAGGAAGAATGATTGTAATGCCAATTGTTCTATCTGTGTGGTACCAGAAATATCAATTATATGTATGCCTTTACTTAGAAAATCGGTTTTCCAAAGTCGGCGATTCTTGTTGTTGGTCCCAATATCAAATTTTTCCTTGAAATTGAAAAACGAATGTGAGAATATTGCTGCATATTTGGATACCAGTGTATTATGGAGTTCAGGGCTGGAGAGGTCATCAAAGGTAGAATCTTTGAGAAACATTCGTAATTGAAATTCACTCAATTGTTCAAGTCCATAAATTTTGAATGCATCATCAAATAGATCCAATAGAGATTGATAGGCGTATTCCGCCGATTTCTCAGAGCTGATTATATTGGCCCAAGAACGAATAAGCTTGATAAGAATATTCCGATCAGAATGAAATAATTGAATGAGATCAATGCCCAACTGATCGATATGATGATAGTAGTGTGGTGTATCATGACTGTACTTTCCATCAGATTGCAGAGATAGGTTTTGAATGGCTTTTTTCCATTGTTTGGCTTTGGTGGTTATAATTAGATAGTTATGATCCGTAACCAAGAATAATTCTTCTTTCAAGGATCGATGCCCATCTTTTGGATTGATCAATTCAATGGACCTAATTTGATGTCTGAGATAGAAAGATTGGAGAATGTGTAACGCCTGAACCATAATTCGCTCGTTGCCAAAGGTTGCGATCTTTCTAGGCTCGGTAATTGATACTATTCTATCATTCATATCCCAGCCTATAGATCTTGCATAGCGATCGTTAAGTTGGATAAGTGGCATGTCATAGTATGTTACGTGGTTATTTACAATGTTTTGTAGAATTGCAATCTCATGTATTCCGAGTTCAACCCGGTATTCATCATAGAGGAAAGCTGGAATTCCATTTGCATCTAAGGAAAGACTGAATTCATAATCTCCATTGTTATTCTCTGAATATGCGATCCTGAACAATTTTTGCAACTCAGTAGAATTCATCTGATCAAGATGAAGGGAGATCGCGTCAGGTTGATGAATAACGAAATTATCATAGCTGCTAAACAATCTTGAAGTATCGTTATTGTCCATAGTAGATCTTGTAAAGGGCTTAAGAGAAGAAATCATAACACAAAAGCTGAAATAATTACCCTGGTACTGTGGGATTAGTATGTGCAGTTGTAAATCTTCCTGCTCCTTCACGTCCTTGATTAATGAGGATAATCTCTTCTTCAAGATCTTCTGGTAGTCGTTTAGTTGCAAGCCCCCATGTTCGTTGTATCGAATTTTGTATAATTCAGATAGTGAAGGATGATCATCTACCATCAATCTGAAAATCCCACACTTCGCAAGGAATAGAATATCCTGCTCTTTATCTGAATCAGAATCGAAAAAAGAATATCTAAGAACTGCAGTATCCTTTTGATGGTA
>JAAFKL010000034.1 GCA_021399405.1 Candidatus Heimdallarchaeota archaeon
ATATTCAAGGCCCCATTTAGGATTATGAAAGCCTTGATGGGATTCTTGGGTCAGGCCTTGCAATCGTTTGTTAAGCGTTTCAACAAAATTGGATCCGCAAGTGATGGTGCCATAACTAAGCAATCAGATATGGCAACAGAAATTTCCGAGTCAGCTAACAACAAGCCGAACAATGTTATTGGTTATGATCCTGTTGATGGACATCTTAAACAGATAGATACTGATTCGATCGAACTCAAGATTCGAGATATTGAGAGAAAGAGTGATAATGTTTTGGATGATATTCAGACTGGCAAGATCTGTCCTATCTCCGGGGGTGCTATTGCAACTCAAGTTATTTCCGAGACTTCGTTTATTAATCTCAATTCAGAAGGCTGCCCTAATGACGTATTATTCAGAATATTTGGATATACTGAAGAATATGTACAAGAGGCCTTTGACAAGATGTCTCGTGAAGATCAGTTACTATACAAAGATATGTTCGATGCCTTAATGGATTCTGATACAATTGATATTAGCGATATTACTAAATTGAAGGCCGCTTTACACAAACTGTCGCTGTTTTCATATATGGATCAAAATCCAAAGCTAACTAAGAACCAAATACTTGCCTACGAAGATGAATTTACATTGCCCTTTGATCAGGCAGCCGAGGTTAATGAAAAGGATGTTTTCACATGGTTAGAAAAGGATGAAAACGGTCGGATTATTGAGGATACTTGGATGGCAAACGAAGTTCGTCCTTTCTTTGCTGAATCGAAATATGGAAATGACGGCATGAAGCCTCGTTTCAGAAATGGATTAGATCCAGATAAGGCTATTGCATTCCAAAAATATGTAGACAAGAAAAGAATTAAGATAGCACAGAATTATAATTCAAGATTGCTTGCTGATTTTAAATCTAAAGTGGCTGCTTCAACAGATAATAATGAAGCTCTTATCAAGAAGTATACATTCGTTGTGGATTATTTGAACACAAGGCTGGATACAATGAATACTATCGATGTTGCGGCATTGCAGAAGGTGGACTATTGGCCAAAGGGTTTAGAATTTCCTGGTGCCCCCGCTGCTTTTCAACGAAAGGGCTCTCCTTTTGCAGAATTAGCTGAGATGGAACAATTTCTACATGCGATTGAGTTGAATGAAAGGATTATAGCAGCCATGATTGCTGATACTGGGGTTCCTGCAGATCGCGCATTAAAGATCGCTTCGGACTTAAACAAGAATACGGTCCATAAATTAAATCATGTTAACGGATATGATTCTGTTACTGCATTTCGTACTCCTATTAAAGATCCTCAGAGGGGCTGGGTTTTGGAGGGCGAATTGTATTTATCTACCGCAGAGGCTAAATTTAAGGTGGGTACACATGGAAATCCTTTCTTCGATGAGTCTGCGTTCTTTGGAAGTTATTTATCTAAAGCTCAGAAAAGTAAGACTGATCACCTTACAATAGGGGTCATTGCTGAAAATTTGGGTATTAAAGATAAAGAAGAAATGGCAGCCATTATTAAACAATGGGATGATAGTAATCACCTTAAGGGGGTTGATACTTTAAATTTTGAAGCCAAGGAAACTTCGAGAGGGTTTGTTTACGGTAGTAGTATCGGCGATACTGCTGCTGGGGGTAGATCGGGAGTTCATAAGATTACTTGGGATCTGACACCATTAAGTCCTGATTATAATCCTAAATTGAGCGTACTAAGTACTCAAATGATGGATGAAATTAGGATAAAGAACGGCCCACTCCCAAAGAAATTGCTTGACTTGAAAATACCTTACTACGATGAAAGTGGACAGGCCATATCAGATGGATCTAGTTATAGGATAGTTACTACCTTTGAGGAGTTGAGATCCTCTATAATAAACGGAGAGGCTATTGCGGGGGGTCCAAGTTCTGGTAGGAATTTATTGACTCCTCAAGATAGCTTTTACTGGGATACTCTTAGCAACAAGATGGTTTATGATACAAAGTATGATTATAGGAAACCATCATATGATTTTGTAGATACCTCTCATTATGATCAACCTGGGGTAGAATTCAAAATGAAATCTGGAACATCTTATGACACATTGATTGTACGAAGTGAAAAGATACAAACTGAATTTATCCCTACAGATCCTAACTTGCCGGATAATTCCGTTGGTATTTTTAGCGTACAGATTACGGAATTACAGGATGATACTTTCGCTTGGAAGTTGGATAGTATGAGTTTAAATGAGGCTGCAGAACAAGAGCAGCAATATTTACTTTCACAGATGAATAAATTGGATAACGCTAATTTGCAAGATGATTTCGCTATCCCGGCCTATATCTTGAATGATAATGGTGACATCATATCTCCTGAATATTTTATTAAGAGTCAGATTACTGCGATTTCTGAGACATCTTCGAGAGGTGGGCAGAAGACTGCAAGAGTTTATCAATTCCCATATCTATTAAAATCCCCAAGTACCGCCGATCCAAATGTGTTTGAATATTCCATTGCATATCAAAAGATAGAATTCAAAGATATGGCAAATCTGGAAAAGGCATATCATTCTATGCTTAACATGGTTTATGATCGGAAAATTGGTAATTCTGAACAGTTCTTTACTGCAAAAATCGATACTGCACTGCCCCACTGGAATTCTCATTTGATTGACATAACTGGCACTTCGCACAACCCCTATACTATGAGATTTTCGGTCTATGGTGATGGTGCTAAAGTTTCTAGTGGTAAGAAATATATAGGGTCCTATGTGGATGGACAGGGGGTAGTTCGTAACTATGATGAGGCTCTTGCGAATCCAACACGTGGGGCAGCATCAGTGGTCATATATAATCATTATTATGATTCTGCAATCGACATGGGATTTTCGCATGAGGCATCCGCAAAATTGGCTTCTATCTTTTCCAATTCTGATTCTGGTTTCAAAGCATGGAGATATAAATATTCGATCCATCGGTCACCAGATGGTTTCAAGAGACCGGGTTTTATTGATGATACAAAGCCGCCTACATTGAAAGAAGTAGAAATGTATATTAATGACCAACAATTCAATAGGGGCAAATTACTTAGAGGTAGATTTGAAGAACAATTGACTGTATGGGCCCAGCCTTTCAGTACTTTAATAACTCCGACGAACCTCAAATTGGGAAATTATAAGATCAAGGATCAAGTTTCTAATTGGGTTATAAAATTCATCAAAAATATTTCGCCTGGTACTCCCCCAATACTTAATTCGCATGTTGGCTTAGATAGTGTTACTTCATCCACTATTAAAGCAACTCGGAATATTGAGTTAGGCGATTTAGGGGATTTCTATGATGAATACAAGAGACCATTCCTCAATTTATATGATAGTTTAGATTCGTCAGATAGTTATTTGACCACAGTGGAACATATGTTGCGGGAAATATATTATCATGATATTGAATACCAAATGGATGCAATAAGTGATGGTATAATTTCTCATTCAACTGACTCGGATTACGTTGATTACGACGTAGAATTTGATGAATTGAGCAGTGACAAGACATATAACTTCCCTATTAGTTATACCTATAACGGGCAGCTTGTATCATTTAATTTACAATTGGCAAGTAATTTTACTTCGATATGGACACTCAAAGACGGCGTTTATTCTGCAAGTCCGTTAATCGTTGAGGGACAATGGAACCCTGATATTTTTGTCGATCCAACTGAGACTGATGGTCTCCAATCACAGGTTAATAATGGAAAATTGCCCAGGCCAGATTTCACTGACATTAAAGATCCAATGAATTTCTTGAAACTTGTTTATGTTTATGATTCGATATTATGGCAATCAACTGTGACTCAATTTGCAGATTTATCATTTGGCACCTTTGAAACAGAGGCATCTCATCTAGATTCGCAATTGTTACCGGTTGTTATGTTCAAATATGAAGAAATTATCAGAGATCAATTGAGGAATGATCCAAGTTTGAAACTATATAACAAACCTTCGGGTAAAAACGAATCTCTCGTCGACTTTTTCGATGAAATATTTGAGGCCAATTTATTAGATAATTTTATGTCTGCCAATCCCCTAAATAACTTACAGGCAACACAAATACTTACTTCTAATATATTAAAAGATAAGACTATATCAAAATTTGAAAATGATCAGTATCAAAGGATGTTGGTATCTGATATTTTATTCTCTCGAGGAGTATTGGATACTACCATTGGTACAAGTTTATTCCATGAGAGTGGTTACAATATTGGATATGATAAATTGTTTGTTGATCTTGATATCGATAGCAATGATCTTGTTGTTATAGATAGTGTGTTAGACTATATCAGAATTTCGCCTATGAATTTTCTGGATCGATATAAACTAACTAACACTATAAATTCATTTGATACAAACGCGCATCAAAATCGTATATTACATAATATATTTGGGAGGAACTCAATCGATTTCGCTTATCCGGCAGTTGCTGCACGAAACGCGTTGGAGTTTGCTTCAGTTTACCAGGATTATTACGATGATTTTGGTCTATCATCTCCCAATAAAGGAGTTTTCGGGGCTTTAGGAAATTCAATTGAGTTTAAATTTTCATTCGACTTTATTGACTTTGGTGTAAGAAATGACTATGGTGAACTGCCCATGATAACTAAATTCATTCTGCAAATGCTGAGCAATCAACATTATTATTTCACTTCAGATGGTGAGTTATTAATTTCTAAGTCAATGGAATACATGGGAATTATCGCCTAATCTGATCGAGACTAATGAAAAACTAGAGCCGCATAAGTTGTTTTGTTTATGTCTTAATTAAAGCATATCCTAGATAAGGAAATGAAAGTGAGGGCGTTTATCTCGATCATTAGAATTGAATTTGATCTAAAAGGGATTTGGGTATTTCTATGTTTTCCATAAATTCCAAACGAAAATATTCTACGTTTGGCGTATATTTAAGGAGATCCTCACTAATACCTTCAGTAACCGATCTTGCATTGATATGAACACGTTTGATTTTTGCTAGATCGATTATTTCTCCTAGCTCTTTAAACATTTCAGGTACTAATCTCTTAATTTTAAATTCATCCCATAAGTCTATTTCGAAATTTATGTAACTGACGATTTCTTCACTTTCATAATCTAAAATTTCACGTCTCGAAATCGTTTGAAACCTCCAGAAGAAGTAGTCTTTTGCTATTAGTTCTTCATATCCTATATTTTTATGTAGGATTTTGTTTATTTTATAATTGAATTCACTGGCTTCAAAGAAATTATATTCTGTTGTGATTTCTGTTTCTCGCTTTACTGAATCGAGACTCCGGATCCTTTTAAGGAATTCTTTAACACTTCTTATCTCTATTTTAATTTCCTCATGTGATAGTTGGGATAGATAATTAATTTCCTGCTCACTATATTCCCAAGGGAATTTGATAAAATTTAAATAATATGATAACGGCTTCATTCAATAATAATTAGAAAAGATTGTATATATAGTTATATAAAATTAAATAGACGAACATCTAGTTGATATAACAATCAAAATCAGAGAGCTTCCTATTGCCTTTTCATCTCGGTACATAGAATTCTTGGATAATCGAATGATTGATCTAGTGCGTTGGTAGATAAATCGTAAGAATATCACACACTATCATGAATTATCATTCGATAAGTGCATATAAAATAATCAAATGATTGATTTTGACATGTTATTTTGTGCATAATTATATTTAATTCTCAATAAAATAAAGTATTGCACATAAAACGCATTACTTATTATGCAGACTATAGTGATCGATAATCCAGTTTATATATCATTTATACTGATTAATTATTAGGAATCGATCGTCGATCATTCCTCTTATTTAAGGTGGAATTAAATTTGCAGTACAGAATTAAACAAAGCAACACACATGGCATTTCATTGTTAGCAGAGGGCTTGCTCAATAAAATTGCTCAGTGGATTACGATTACAAGCGAACGATATGAATTGGGTGGGCAGCAGTCTCTGGTGATATTATGAAAACTCAAAAAATAGTGATAGTTGGAAGTGGAACTGGAGGGACAATCGTTTCCAATAGAATTCACAAGAAATTAAAAAAGGGCAAAGTTCCTTACGAAATCACCGTCATTGATCCGACGTTTCAACATTTATACCAGCCAGGGTTTCTTTTCACTATGGTCGGCAAGGAAAAAGATGGGAATCTAATTCAAGATTCAAGAAAAATGATGCCGAAAATTGTCAATTCAATAATGGATAAAGTAAAATTCATCAATACAGAAGAGAAATTTGTTGAAACTGTTGAATCTGGAAATTTCGGATATGATTACCTCATCATTGCATCGGGATCAAGATTAGCTTTTGATAGCGTTGACTGGTGGAATGATAGCATCCATCATTTTTATAATCAGGAAGGTTCAACTAAATTACGTGGAGCAATAGAAAGTTTTGAGGGTGGAAAAATCGTTGTCTCTATTGCTGACCTCCCATATAAGTGTCCTCCAGCACCTATTGAAGCAGCGATGTTATTAGATGATTACTTTAAAAAGAAAGGTATGAGGGATAAAGTAGAAATCTCATATACAAGCCCATTGGGTAGAGCTTTTTCTATTGAGACAACTAACACAAGGGTTGAACCCTATCTTGAGGAAAAAAATATTGCACTATATACAATGTTTAACACCGATGAAGTCGATACTGAAGAGAAAGTTATCTACAGCATGGAAGGTGAAGACCTAGACTATGATTTGCTGATTATGGTCCCTCCTCATAATGGACATAGGTTTATAATTGATTCCGGAATCGCTGAAGGGCAAGGATGGATAGATGTTGATAGGCACACACTCCAAGTGCTAAATCAAGACTCGATCTATGCTTTAGGAGATACAACTAATTTACCGATCTCAAAGGCAGGATCAACAGCACATCATGAGGCACCAGTTATCGCCCAGAATATCTATGATGAGATCATGGGTAAAGAATTGTCTGGACATTACAATGGTGAGGTACAATGTTTCTTTTTGACATCTTTCGGAAGTTCGATGTTCATTAATTTTGACTACGATAATCCACCAAAACCAAGCCCAACCAGGCGAATTTGGTATTGGTTTAAGCTCGTGTTCAAACCCATGTATTTCAGGCTTGTAACCCGTGGAAGGGTTTAGTAAGATCGAAAAATTTCGATCAGAATTATGCTGATCTGTGTTCCACCACAATCGCCAAAGGGCAAAGATGAATTGATGTTGATAGAAACACTCTCCAAGTGCTAAATCAATACCCCATCTAGCCCCTAGGCGATACTTTAATTTTCAAATTTCAAATGATGAATCACTTCTAATCATTAAATCTATAGACACTAAATCGTAATGATTGAGTTTGCATCAATCAATGAACTACAAAACCAAGTAATTTATAGTGGACCAATCACTCAATCCATCATTCGAATTATAGAACTTTATTAAATCATATTCTAATCATACGTACTGAATGGGATTAGAGGAGCCAGATTCTTCACATGGTATTGATTTTGATAAATTGATCAGCCAAGGAGAATATGATGAAGTAATTGTTTTAGTAAATGAACAATCGAGACCTTCTGAGCGTGAACTCCTTTACAAAACTTTGGCATTATCATATAAGGGCGAATACAGTAAAGGTACACCTCTATTAAAAGTATTAGCGAAATCAGATAATAAAATAATTAAGATCGAGGCAATTAGACAACAAAGCAACTATGCATGGCTATCTGGGGAATTGCATGAGTCACATAAGTTGGCACAAGAAGCACTTCGCCTGATAACAACATTAGAAATCAATTCAGACGAAGAGCTCAGAGTTAAAGCAGATGTAATCCACACATCGGGGACGGTATTGTGGTATCTAAATGATTATAATCAGGCTGAACGCTTATTGACTCAAAGTCTTGATATTTATCGAGAGTTATCGAATGAAGTACGAATGGCTGCATCCATGGTGAATTTGGCCAATATCTATGAAAATCGAGGTAAACCAGATCAAGCTCTTTCTCATTTCAAAAGCAGTTTGGAAATCTTTGAACGATACGGAATGACAAATAATGCTGCGATTACCATAAGTAATTTGGGTGAATTCGAGTGGGATGCTGGAAACATGTCCGCAGCCATAGCTCACTTAGAAACTAACCTCAGAATCGTAAAACCCCTTGGAAATCAGTTTAGAATTTCTGAATCTCTCAAGACTTTGGTTTATTATCATGTATATTCAGGTGACCTAGATACTGCTAAAGATTATTACGATGAGCTTGTCGAAATTAATAAACTAACAGATATCAAGTCGATTGATACACTAACAAGATATGCCGAAGCCTTGGTGTTAAAATTTCATATGAGAACTAAATACAAGATCAAAGCCCAAGAGATTTTCGAGGAATTGCTAGAAGATCATGAATTAATATTTGATTTGAGATTTAGGATCACCCTTGAACTATGCGAGTTGCTCACTGCAGAGCTTGTCTCCTACGGTGAGGAGGATGTGTTAATCGAAATTGAAGGATATGTTAATGGTCTTTATGAAATTGCTCAAGCAAATCAACAATTTCTATATTTGATTGATGTGTTACTGCTAAAATCGAAGCTTGCATTACTCGATAGTAACTTTAAAGCAGCCCACAAATTGATAGTTCAAGCTGAACTTTTTGCAGCCGAAAAAGGTCTTATCTTATTACAATCTAAAGCTGAGAAGCACCAGGAGGACTTGCAAAATGATTTTACCAAATGGGAAAATATGATTCGAGAGGGAAGTTCACTTAGTCAGAGGTTAAAACAATCACACATTCATGAATACTTGGAGGAAGTTTTATCCAAGCAGGTAAGTGCCTAAGTTACATTATCGATTGCAGACGAGAACGATTACTCTCCGAAATTTGCTATTTTTTCTAGCATTGATTCAATATAATTTGAAATATTCGTACCCTTCGTATACACTCGATTTGATTTCTTGTAGGTCCCAACAAGCTTATTTTCAATCAACAGTAACTCAAGCAAATTTTCTGCTTGATCTTCTGGACAACGTATCACTTCTGCAATTTTAACTAGATCAATCGGCAGCCCATCCTGAGTCATCTGAATTAATGTTAAAAGTGGTTGCCAAGGCTCAAACCATTGTTTTCTGCTACCAATAATTTCTTCATAATTACTTATGGCAGTCTTAAGTTTAGATAATCCTTCATTTATTTGATTTTGATAATTTTCTAATTCATTTCTGTTGAAATTAATCAAAGGCAAGTGATCATCTACTTCTGGTAAATCAGCTAATCCTTCTTGAAGTGCTACCACACTTTTGAAATCTAGTAGGAATTGATTTAACTCACCCATTGAGTGCATATAACCCATTTCGGCTTCATTTAAGTGAATAGGAGATGTCGTATTATTTACCAATTCCTTAAGTTCCTTTAAGTTCGCTGAATTCAAAGATTTTCTTAAGGCAATGATTAGAGAATCCCAATCCTCTACCATCTCCTTGACATTTTGATATCTTGATGATTGCACCAATGTTCTGGCAAATTTATTTTTTAATCCATGAATTTCAGCATTGTTCATATCTTCAAGACTTGAAAATCCTCTTTTTTCAATCGATTGCTTTTCTGAGTGGTTGACGTAACCTTCTTTTTTGGCCTTCGTGTTTAATCGCTTGAGTCTTACAGTAAAGTAGATTATGGCAGATGCAGAGAATATAATAATTAGCCCACCGATTATTGTATCAGCAGGATTATCAGGATTTAATCCATAATCATGCTCAAATTTATTTGGTAGAAAATCCCCATCCCTGTCATCATTTGAATCGTCTTTCAATGGATTTAAGTTGTGATCAACTTCATAACCATCACTGATACCATCTCCATCCGTATCTGGATTATTTGGATCTGTCTGAGCATTGTATTCTTCAACATTATTGAGGCCATCATTATCCAAATCCCCTAGTGAATCAAGGCTATACGTAGGATCTAGCCCTCTGTCAAATTCCCACTTATCGGGCATTGTATCACGATCGGTATCATTCGAATTTGGATCAAATGAATTCGATATTTCAAAAGGATCAGATAATCCATCGGCATCACTATCTAGATTATTAGGTGATGTATTAAAAAAATGCACCTCATCACCATCATTCAAGCCATCGCTATCAGCGTCTGAATTATATGGGCTAGTTTTTGCATTAAATTCTTCATAATTAAGCAATTCATCTGTATCTTGATCACCCATCGGATCAAGTTTCATTATACTCAAAAATAATTGTTTTAAAGGAATTTCTAATGATACTTCCAAACCGGGGAGATTATTTTCCTTTGCAGTACCAATTATAATCAGTCTTCCTTTATTATCAACTGCAAATCCGCTTGCGCCAGCTGAATCAGATGTCGATAAATAATCAGTGCTCCATACCATGGAATTTGCGGGATTAAATTTTGTAATTTTACTATATCTTACTAGCTCATCTGATAAGCCGTAGGAAAAATATGCATTTTGGGTAGGTAAACCATCAATCGAGTCAGCCGAAATTCCATGTAGAATATACAAATTGTCATCTGCATCTATTGTCAAATCGTTCATAGTATTATCCACAACTCCACTATAGTATGATTTATACACTTGAGCTCCATCAGTGTCATATTTGGTAAAATACATATCAGTAGCGTCTGCGGTAAACTCTCGATCGATATGGCCACCAGTAAAAATTTGGTTGTTACTATCGATTACAATGGATTCTACAATTCTCTTACCAAAATCATTGGGCGCTCCCTTAAGGTAAGTACTCCAATTTAATATTCCTGAATTTGTAAACTTAGCTAAGAAGCCTGACCAAAATTGTGAATTCGCGGAATCATCTGGGTTAAGGAGTGGAAATTTATTTGAAGAGGTTGATCCGCCTATAATGATGTTGTTATCCCGGTCAATCATTATATCGTTAAGATATTCCTCGCCCAAACCACCGAAAAAGGTACTCCACTTCAATATACCAGAAGAATTAATTTTGGCAATATACACATCTGTTATTCCACCAAAAGTTAGTTGGTATGGATTAAGCAAAGGAAAGTTTGTTGAGCGTGTTGTACCTGAAATGAAAATATTATTATCAGAATCAATGGCTAATTTTGATTTTCCAAGACCATCAGACTCATGCGCAAAACCAAATTCTCCATCTTTGTTGTCTCCCCCAATATATGTACTCCAAATTAAATTACCCCCACTAGAAAATTTAGAAAGAAAGATATCTCTAGTGCCATTTAACTGTGTATCCAAGGCGTTGAGAGATGTGGGAAAATCGTCTGATTCAGTATAACCAGTTACAATAATATTATCATCAGAATCGATTTTAACATCTATTAAAACATCCAATGAATTACCTCCCAAATATGTACCCCAAATAATATCACCATTTTCAGTTAATTTAATTATATAGCCATCTAAGCCACCACTATAAGATTGGCTGAATCCGTTGAGTGCAGGAAAACTTTTTTGATCAGTTGTCCCTACAATTACTATATTGTTTTGACTATCGATTTCAACAGTTTGTGCAGTTTGTGAAATCCCAACAGCTGCAGATGGCGAATAAGCTATTGATGAATCAATCAAAAATCGAGAATAAAAAAAATCTGATTCTGAATATTGTTGATCTAAAGTAATACTTTGAGCTAAATCAATCGTTTCCTGAGGTAAATTTTCTGCAGTTATATTTCCAACAGGTTGTATAAGTAACAAAATTAGGAACAACAAAATTTTCGTTACTTTCCCCATCTACGTATTGAAGGATACGTTTTACAAATATAAATTTTACGTGAGTCAATATTAATTAGGCACAACGCCTCTTGATTAACCTCTATTCGATCGTAATTACTATAAATTCGTAACTTATTTTGAAGTAATAAGATCAAACTAATCACCATAAAAATCATTAGAATAAATTTTGTGATAGATAACTATGAATTGAAAAAATTGATCCCCTGTACACTACTAAATTCGTCCTCTTACGTATTTTTCATATAAGAATTCGGACTTTAATTACTCCATTTGAAAATTATATGCAAAATATAATATATTATTATAGGCTATATCAACCATGGGAAGAAGTAATTCTTCAAAAAAAACCCACCATCCTGTAAATCCTTTGGAATTTGCATTAAAACCAGACGATGTGCTCTCACCCGAAGAGGAAGAATTATTTCCCAAATTAGATGTGCAGCATAAATTTATTCATCTAACTGACAAACTACATGGACTTAGAAGATCCGCAACACTTGCTATTAACGAACACAGTGTAAAACTACAAAGTGAAGGGAAAAGGATATTTAGATTTGGTTTGGGTCAAAGTCCGTTTCCAGTACCAGAAATTGTAGTTAATGCATTGAGAGAGAATGCACATCAAAAAGAATATCTTGCAGTACAAGGCTTGATTGAATTGAGAGAAGCGGTTGTAGATTTTGCTCAACGTACAATTGGATTATATGTATCTCCAGATCAAGTTATGATTGGTCCTGGATCAAAAGAATTACTGTTCCTTGCACAATTATCTTTCAATGGAGATTTAATCATCCCGTCGCCCTGTTGGGTTTCATATATTCCACAAGCGAGAATTATCGGACATAAAATAAGATTAATTCACACTGATTATGAACATAGATACAGGATTACAGCAAACAAACTTCGTAATCTTTGCGAAGAGGATCGTATAAATAAATACAACAAACCACGATTATTACTTATGAATTATCCTGGAAACCCTGATGGAAACTCCTACACACAGTATGAATTGGAAGCAATTGCAAGGGTCGCAAGGAAACACAATATTCTAATTCTTTCAGATGAAATTTATGCCGAAACCAAGTACGACGGAGATCATGTTAGCATATCTAAATACTATCCAGAGGGTACTATTGTAAGTGCTGGTTTATCCAAATGGGCAGGTGCAGGTGGTTGGAGATTGGGAACTTTCATCTTTCCCAAACAACTAGATTGGTTACGAGAAGCGATGTGTGTAATAGCATCTGAAACCTATACAACTGTTAGTGCTCCAATTCAGTACGCAGCAATAACTGCATTTCGAGGGGCACCATCAATCGAGCATTACTTAGAAGGAACTCGTAGAATTCTAAAATATCTAGGTATATGGTGTGCTACTAAATTAAGAAAAGTAGGTGTACGAGTTCATGATCCCGTTGGTGCGTTCTATCTGTTTCTTGACTTTTCAACATTCGAAACTAAGTTCTATATCAAAGACATCAACACAACCCGTGAGATGACTGAAAAAATACTTGAACAAACTGGTGTCGCAATTCTACCTGGATCGGATTTTGCAAGATCTCCTGATGAATTCACTGCAAGATTAGCCTATGTCAATTTCAATGGTGAAAAAGCTCTACAAGCATTAGATACAACATATTTGAATCGCAAAATTGACATTCACTTTTTGAAACGCTACTGTAATGATACAGTAGATGGGATCAGAGCATTGGTGAATTGGTTGGAAAACATTGGTCGGTAAAATTATCGTAGTGAAATTAACAAAATTATTCTGCGCTGACTAATAAATTGAAAAATATTCTTGAGATATTAATTTTAAGCCACTCTGTGATAATTTTATATAGGTTACATCGAGATCAAAATTAGGTATTGGATCATGACAACTTCTTCCTATCTCACTCATCCTTTGATCAAGGAAGAAACTATACAATCAAGGATTTACCAGCAGGTAATGTTCTCCACTGCAGTGAAAGATAACTCTTTGATTATTCTACCAACTGGTCTAGGTAAAACAATAATTATTTTGATGTTAATTGCCAAATTCCAGTTACAAGCACCTGAAAAACAATCCATTATTATTGCACCTACTCGCCCACTTGTAGACCAGCATTATAGTAACTTTGTTGATTTACTGGAAATAAATTCGGACGAAATAGGAATCATATCCGGGAGTACTAAACCTGCTGATCGAAAGGCAATGTGGAAGCAATTAAAAGTTATAATTGCTACACCTCAGACATTAAGGAATGATATTATTTCAGAATATGTCGATTTTAAACAAGTCTCTTTAATGTGTGTGGACGAAGCACATAGGGCAGTGAAGGATGATTCAACAGTTCTATGTACACAGCAATATTTGAAACACAACCCAGATGGTCGTATAGCAGGTTTTACTGCATCACCCGGCAATCGGGATACTCTAGAAGCAGTCGTACACAATTTAGGTGTTAGGAACATTGAAGCGATGGATGAGAGACACCCCAATGTAAAACCCTATGTAAATATCATCAAAGATGATCAAATCATGATTAAACTCTCTGATGAGTTTAATGAAGTATTATCTATAATGAATAATTATCTAAAAGATAATCTAAAAGTGCTAAAAGAGATCGGTATGCTTGATTCCATTCAACTGAGCAGGTTCTCTAAAAAAGTACTTCTTGCTCTACCTCAAAAACTCAATAAAAACCGAGGTAAAGAACTTGAAGAAAATGAATTCTTTGCCGGAATGAAGGCATATGGACAATTAATGATTGCTTCACATGCACACGAATTGGTAGAAACCCAGGGATTGATTGCGTTTATCAACTATTATGAAAACAAATCTGAGGAATTCAGGGTGTCTGAAAGGAGATCTCTCAGAACCTTTCTCCAATCAAATGATATCAAAAAAGCTTACACGCTTAGTCAACAATTAATAAAAACGGGTGAGACTCATCCTAAATTCACAGAATTGTTATCTCGGATTACTGAACAAATTGAGAATAACCCTGAATCTCGAATGCTAATATTTGCCAATTATAAGGACACTGTAAACTTCTTGGTTGAGGAATTAAACAAGCTAACTAAAATTGAAGCACACAAATTTGTTGGTCAAACAAGCAATAGCAGAGGCAAAGGGCTCTCTCAGAAAAAGCAAAAAATAGTAATGGATCAGTTCAGAGATGGATTCTTTAACGTATTAGTCAGCACAAGTGTTGGAGAGGAAGGATTGGATGTTGCTCAATGTGACCTCGTGGTATTTTATGAGACAATTCCATCGACTACAAGGTTAATTCAAAGACGTGGAAGAACAGGTCGAAAACGAGAAGGCAGGGTGATTTATCTGATTACCAAGGGTACGAGAGATGAGGCATACTATTACGCTTCGCAACGTAAACGAAGAAGACTCATGGATGATGTTCTTGAAGTAAAAAAAGAGCTAGATTCGAAATTCAAAAACAGTTCCAGAAGTAAATTATTGACAGATGGATTCAAGCAATCTAGTTTGGACGAATATAGCCCCAACGACAAGAAATCTAAAGCAGTTAAGCCTGCCAAAAATGAAGTGGATAACAAAATCGATGTAAACATAGGCAAGAAAGAGATCGAAAATGAAGAACTTGAGGAAAAACTGGTTGTCATTGTAGACCATCGGGAGAAGGGTTCTGCAATAATGCGAGCCCTACTTGAACAAAATCTCAGAATTGATGCTCAATCGATTCCCATTGGAGATTATATCATCTCAGATGAAGTAGCAATTGAGCGGAAAACCGTACAGGATTTTGCTCAGACTTTACAAAATCGGGAACTCTTTGGCCAATTACAACATCTCAAAGAATCTTATCTTAAACCTCTTCTATTAATTGAAGGTGAAAATCTCTATCAATCAAGTATAAATCCAAATGCATTACGGGGGGCAATTGCTGCAATCAGTGTTGATATGGGAATACCTATAATTTGGACAAAAGATGCAGATGAGACTGCAGAGATGATTGCAACCATTACTAGACGAGAACAACTCGAACGAAAGAGGAAACCCCAGATTAAGAAACAATCAGGTAAGGATCTTGATAGAGTTCAACTAAACTTAATTTCAACATTACCAGAAATTAACTTTACACTTGCAAAAAGATTGCTTGAACATTTCAAAACACCAAGGGAATTGTTTTCAGCCCACCCTGATGAGTTAAAAGAAGTACATGGAATTGGTTTGAACAAAGCAAACAGTATTGATGTTATCCTTTCCAAACCATTCAAAAATAGGGAAGAGACTGAACTAAAGAAGAAAGAAAATGATAAGGATAAATAATTTTATTTTATAATTTATTGTTTATTGTTGAGTAGATATTGCACCGCTATTTTGCACTTCTATCTTTGATTTGAATATTGTCTGTTGTAATATCCAAAATCCGAGTATTATGAGTGAAATTGCAACATTCAACACCATGATTTGATTTCTTGACTTGGATAGCAAATCGAATAATAGTGTAGCAACAAAATATACAAACCCAACTGACATACTCATCAATGAAATTGCTGAAGCTCGAATATCTGATTCTGTTGCTTTATTGATTTTTATTAGCACAATCACCCCAATTATAGCTCGTCCAATTTGGTGTAATCCTATTGCGAACAAAACTATCCATAATGCATTGTCGATTGCAAATAGAATAACACCCATGGCACTTGTAGCAAATGCAAAGAAAGTGATTACTTTCCCATTTTTATTACGATTACCGATAAAATAAGTTGTACTAACTGCAACGAGGTTAGCACCTGCAAGTGCAAATCCAAACCAGAATGGGTCCACATTGTAATCTTCCAATTTCGGAATATATCCCCAAAACGCAATTCTAAGTACTACAGCTAGCATTATTCCAAGTAAAAATGCTTCTTTGAATTTTGCCACTTTAAACATCTTCAGCGATTTTACCCAAGCAACTTTTGCACTTTCAACTTTATGTCTTTGAATTTCGAAAGATTTTGCATACAGTATGGCATTTACAAATACACCTACACTTGCAATATAAAGAGGACCTGTTAAACTATATGAAGCCAAAATACCCCCCGACACAGTTAAGATAACTGCAGATCCCAAGAGCACTATTTTACCAGATGCTATGATTTTATGTGCACCTGGTTCATCATCAACTTCCAGATAAGTGTCCCATATTGCAGCAGTGTCAGCTCCACTTATACTAGCAACTCCTATTGAAAAGAAGAACTCTGCCAATAGGAATCCATTGAAACCATGCAACAGTGCATATGCAATCAATCCTATTGAGATATTGACATATCCAAACATGATAACTTTCTTCCTTTCGAACAAATCTGCAATTATACCTGTTGGAACCTCCATTATTAAGAGCATTAGTGCAAATAATCCTTGAAGTAACAGCATCTCAGAGAAAGTGAGATTATCGCGGATCCATAGCCCCACTATTGCGACAATGGTTCCACTAAGCCAACCTATTCTGCTTATCATATAAGCACGAACATTCCTTCGAACTATATTTTCGTCTATCATTTTTACCATCGAAAATTGTTTGTTTAACCCGTAATCACGAAACTGATGAACATTTTGTTTTAATTTTTATAGTTAGTAATTTTAAAATAATTCTACATTCCCGTGATGTAAGCTCCACTAATAGTGTGGTGCTGAAATAGTGCAAACATTAAAACTAGCTAATGCGAGTACTTTCACGGGTATTCAAATTGAATCTATCGAAAATAAATTTAAAGTTTTAGTTGTTCTGTTATGCAAGTTATCAAATTCATTTCACTTAAAATTGTAGTAACCCAAATAAAAATTATAAAACAGAAGAGGGAATCGGTAATTGAAGTATAATGTCTCGTGTCGATGAGATCATAAATAACTACAAACATCGCTCCCCTGGAGTACGTTCTAAATTAAAGGAAATGATGAATACAGGTAAGCTAGCTAGAACTGGAAAGCTAGTGATTTTACCAGTTGATCAAGGCTTTGAGCATGGTCCAGCAAGGTCTTTCGCCCCCAATCCAAAAGGATATGATCCATTGTATCATGTAGAATTGGCAATAGAAAGTGGATGCAATGCTTATGCAGCTCCTCTCGGTTTTATTGAAGCAGCTGCTTCAGAATATCCTGGACAGGTCCCATTAATTCTCAAGGTTAATAATAATAACTCGCTCTATTCAAGCCCCAATCCATTATCTGCGATTACATCAGGAATAGAAGATGCTTTAGATCTCGGTTGTCATGGAATTGGTTTCACCATATATCCAGGTACTGCAGAAACAAACACTGGATTTGAGCAATTGAAATTTATGATACGAAGTGCACACGAAAACGGCTTGGCTGCAGTTGTATGGTCATATGCCCGTGGTGAGCAAATTGCTAAGGAGGACGAAACCGCCCTTGATATCATTGCTTATTCTGCACATATTGCAGCTCAGATGGGAGCTGATATTATTAAAGTTAAACCCCCGACAGGTCGTATAGGACTGAAAGCTGCTGAGCAAGCATATGAAAATATTCCCAAAGCGACCTTAACTGAAAGAATTTCACATATTATCCAAAGCGCCTTCGATGGTAAAAGAATTACAATATTCTCAGGTGGAGCAGCAAAAGGAAAAGAAGCAGTATTAGATGAAATCAAAGAAATTAATTCAGGTGGCGGATTTGGCTCAATTATTGGAAGAAACTCCTTCCAACGTAGCAAATCAGATGCTTTAGAATTATTAAATGACGTAATGAATATTTACAAGAATTAAATTATATTTTATAGATATTCAGATTTATAATAAAGGGAAATTGTTTAAGATACCCTTTAATTATGGAAAAATATCGAAATTCCAATATGAAGAATCAGCATCAACGCTGATAAGCTAGCAAGGAAAAAAACTCCATACAGATAACTTGACAATTCATCGACCAATTCAGGTATTCTAGATTCATTTGTATTACTCATAATTCACCTCTTTCACGCAAAATATTCTCTGTAGATAAAAAAATCTGCAGTCAAAAAGATTAATCCAAACCCTATTAATTTATAGACGAGGGATCTATCTTTTACAATGCCACGGTTCTCAAGTATAAACGCTAGAATGATCACCATTAATATTGTAATAAAATAAATTTGTTCTAATGTTAACGAGGATCCACCATCTGAATCATTTGTGTCTGATCCGGGGGTATGTGCTTCACCTGCATGTCCCAAAACATTGCTCGCTGGTGTTAGGAGCATTAAGCCAAGTGAAATGATCATTAATTCTTTTTTCATAAAATGACCTCAAGCATGATAAAATAGATCAATCAGTATATGAAATAGCATAATCACTATCACACCAAATGTAGCAAGAAGTGCTTTTCTACCGATTGAAATCATTTTTAATAAATCTTCTTCTGTTACTTCTGTTTTCATATAAATCACCTAAATCCATAAGAATAATACTAGAATCCCGAATATAATTCCCATCCAAACATTGTGTGCTTTGAAACATGTATTTGCAGTCTCTGTGGTAGGTTTTGTATAAAAGACCCAAAGGCCATAAAACAAGATCAAGTTAGGAATTATTAAAGCAACAACAACAAGATAGCTGGATTCGAGATAATAAGCGAACCAAGTACCATAAATCATTGTGACGATTCCTGCAAATAATGTTATTTTTGCGGTTTTCTCAATTCCAAGCTTAACTGGTAACATGGGAATCCCTGCTCGTTCATAATCTGCCATATGTTTGGTTGACAGAGCCCAAGTATGAGAAGGAGTCCAGATAAATACAATTGCACCTAGTAACCATGCTTCAATCGGGATATCACTTAATTGTGTGGCATTCAACCGAGCAGCATATCCTACCCATACAGGTGCAGGGGAAGCTAATCCACCTAAAATAGTATTTAGTATTGACTTCCTTTTCAAGAAAAGAGAATATCCAAATAAGTAAAATAATGCACCCCAGGCTAAAAATAGAGCTGTAATTGAACTAAAGTAGAAATACGCGGTGATAATTCCTGACATCATGAGAAGGATACCGAATGTTAGCACATTTTTTGGCTCCAAACCATCTTCAACTACACTTGGACGGTTCTTTGTTCGATCCATCAGAGCGTCAATATCTCGATCAATAAAGTTGTTTATTGTCATGGCTCCACCAGCACTAGCATATCCAACAAATACAAATATTAGCAGATCAAGAAAACTTACTCCATTCAAATTGGGTTGAGGAACAAAAAATCCACCGATCCCCGTAATTGTAAGAAGAACTATTATTCGGGGTTTAGTAAGGGACAAATAATCTTTCAAGAATAACCAAATGTTTCCAAAGAAGGTGCCTTTTATTTTGTTGTTATACGAACTTATTGAAATTGTCACAGTTATGCTACCTTTTGGTTAGTTTAAAACAGCTGATCAATGAAAAATATACATCATGACCTGCAAAGCAACCACATCAAGCGTCGATATTGGTTATTTAAAGAATTGTGCATTATGAATTATTATTGCTATAATAATTATATTAATTATGAAATTAATCGATAGCGGATATTAAGCGCAATATCCGTTTACAGGGTTGAACTAATTAAATTTATCAGTTTTGAAATTACATGGAAAATTAATATTGTTAAGGTAAAAGAATGATTCTAGATTAATTAACTCGTCGTGTGCGATATAGAATAGCCAACATTGTAAATGACCCTAATATCGGCACAATTGAAATTGGGAGATTAATTGCTGTTGTTTCTTCAGTATTATCAATCGTATCGTTGACTAAAGTTTCATCTTCAGATATATCTACACTAGTGGTTGTACTCGTCCTGCTGATGGTTAGATCTGAACCATCTACCATATAGTATTTGCTATTGTAACGAGTGCTACTAGTAGGATCGTCGGGAAAGTGATTTGCAGCAAATCCAATATTTTGCATTCCATTATTATCTATATCTCCAATAAATGAGACGTCTGCTCCCAAGTTTTCTAGTTCATTGCCGTGGAAACTAATTACGTCATCACTCAGTGCCAAAGTCATTTCTTCCTTAATGTCCTCATTACCAAAAACAAGAAGTACCTGTCCATCAGAAATCTTTCTTACTGTTGTATCTTGCACTCCTACCATAAAATCAGAAAAACCATCATTATCAAAATCCAGTCCTTCTGATATTTCAAATCCTAAAAATGGATTTACATGAGTTCCATCAATGATTATATCTGCACTATCAGACTCCACAACTCCTTCGTTCAATGTGCCACCGAAGAAAATATACAATCTCCCTTGGATCCCATCAGCTTTGAAATACGGTGCTCCGATAGCAATATCAGCATAACCATCACCATCAATGTCCCCTATCCCATTTAATCCAAGTCCAAAAGTCGAACCCAATGTGCCGGAAATTGTTGTGGTTTTAGCTGAATCTAAATTTGTACTTGACCATTCTACTTGATCTCTGCCAAATATTATGTGGACAGATCCGTTATTTGTCTTATCACTACTAAGAGAAACATCACTCGTTAGGGCAAAATCGTCATAGCCATCATTGTTTACATCCTGAAGTTGAATTATGTCACGACCTCCATTTTCTCCAATATCAGTCAATATAACATCTGCACTGGTAGTGTCTACCACCTCATTCCAATTACTTTTGCCAAAATACAAATATGATAATCCGGTTCCTTGACGAGATGTAACGCCAAAATCATCGTTTCCATCACCATTTATGTCACCTAAACCTGAAATGGAATACCCTAATCCCCAGTATGATGGGGAAATACCATTATCTCCAACTATTGTCAAATCTGCAATTTCGGATATAGAGACAACTGGATCCCATGTTGCTTGGTCTCTTCCAAAAATGATGTATACGATTCCGTACTGATACGGAGCTGAAATTGCAAAATCATCAATACCATCCAAATTAATGTCTCCAATCCCGTCAAATCCAAATCCCAAAGATCCCCCTGGTATTTCACCATTTATTAGAATATCAAATTGATGCTCTACTATTTTACCATTCAAAGATTTGGCCTCACCTCCAAAAATAATTAGAATTTTTCCCATATCAGATTCACCAAGAAGGTTTTCTTCTGGAGCAGATACAGCAAAATCATCATAACCATCAGCATTAATATCTCCTATACCTTTTATTGTTCCAGCAGGATAACCATCAGCATCACCCTCAATAATGAATGACACAGAGATATCGTTAATCAAATGTGAGCCGTAGTTCTGGGCAACACCATGCGGTGATAGCATTAAACCTGTAAACAATAAAATTAAACCCGAATACCTAATGATTTTCGATCTAATCATCATTATTAGTATATCCGGTCAACTATTAATATTGATCTAATCCATATCGCAATTGAAAATAAAGATTTTTTAATTCTATCTATTTATTCAGCATCCAACAATTCTATATTTTAATCCGTTTTTGTTGGTTGTTTCGAAGAATGTTTTCTTCCATGTTTTTCGTTTTTACTCCAACTTTTTGACTTTCGTGATTTCTTTTTTCGAGGACCTTTATTTGATCTACGAGTATACTTGTTTCCCCTAGTATTATCTGATTTCTTGGTTAAATCAGTTGGAAGAGGTTCTTCATGCATTGATTGAACTGGGTTATCAATTGCTCTTGGAATGTGAAAACCTAATAGCTGTTCTATTGGACCAAAATATTTCCTCTGATCTTGTTGACAAAAAGAGATTGCGATCCCGGATTTACCTGCTCTTGCCGTTCGACCAATCCTATGCATATAGGTTTCAGGCTCGCTTGGTAAATCATAATTAATTACATGTGTGATATCATCTACATCCAATCCTCGTGCTGCAAGATCGGTCGCTACTAAAATTTGTGTCCTGTTCTCTTTGAAATTGCTGAGTGCACGTTGTCTTGCACCCTGAGACTTATTTCCATGCATAGCCTCGATTGTGTATGCTTGTCTTTTCAATTTACGTGCTAGTTTATCAGCACCATATTTGGTTCTAGAGAAAATTAAAGCACGTGAGATGTTGTGATGTGAGAGTAAATTCTCAAGTAATGTCAGCTTATCCCCTTTCTCCACAAAATATATTTCCTGCTTAATATTCTCTACAGGAATTGATGTTTGATCTCCAGTTACATGAACAAAATCGTCTTTCAGAAAGGATTTTGCCAAATCCAGAATTTCTTTTGGCATGGTTGCTGAAAATAACAATGACTGTTCTCTATGAGGAATGTTACTAACAATTTTTTTGATATCGGGAATGAAACCCATATCTAACATCCTATCAGCTTCATCCAAGACTAAGGTTTGAACATGTTTGAGTGTTATGATTTTCTGTCTCATTAGATCGAGCAAACGCCCTGGTGTTGCTACAAGAATGGGATAACGCCCATCATGCAACAAATCGACTTGGTTTTTCTGCTTGACTCCACCAAAAATTGTTACTTGCTTAAGCTGAGAAAATTTCCCATAGGTATCAAAGCTTTTTCCAATCTGAATTGCTAATTCTCGTGTAGGTGAGATAACAAGGACTTTAGGTTGTTTCTTGGGTTCCTTCTTCTGTTTGAGTAAGTTGTTAAGAATAGGTAGAGCAAATGCTGCAGTTTTCCCTGAGCCTGTTTTGGCAATCCCTAAAACATCCCTTTTATCAAGAATCTGCTGAATTGCTTGATTTTGGATTAAGGTAGGAGTTGTGTATCCGGCCATATTAATGGCAGGAGTGATTAATTTGTCAAATTTGAATTTCGTGAATGAATTCTCAGATTCTTCCGTAACTTGGGATTGTTCAACACTGATATCATCAGTTGTCTCTTCAATTTCTTGAGATTGAGAGGTGTTTTCGTCCTCATCTGCGATTTGTTGAATTAAAGGTTGATAAGATGATTTACTTTCAACCAAATCGACATTTGTTCCCTCGGGTAAATCAGTCGGCTCATTAAGGAATATTTTCCCTTCCTTTACCACTGCTCTATAAGATTTTGTCAAAATACATTCTCCTATTTATTACCCTAATTTAATAGGCTTTTATACTGAACACAGTCTTTACTTTCTTTATTACTCTATCAATCCTTTTGTTTTTGGATGTAGTTAATGAAACAACCAGAGGTTCGAAATATTGGATCAAAAGTAATTTAAATTGAAGAATTAACAATATGATAGGGATGACATACAAATTAATTGAGCATCAAGGTAAAATGATCTATGGAAAACATTTACTTTTGACGGCCAACAATTGTGGTGACATTATTCTAGACATTGAAGGGATGGTATTTTTTGTAAAGAAATTGGTAAAAAAAATTGGTATGAAACCGTTTGGAGAACCGATAGCCCATAGAATTGATACGGACACCCCATTTGGTGGCATCACAGTAGTTCAAATAATTCGTACTAGCACAATAACAATTCACACCTATGATGCTCCCAAAGATTTCTATCTAGACGTTTTCAGCTGCAAAGACTTCGATGAAGCAGAAGTTCTTAATTATGTTAATTCTTTCTTTAAACCTAAGAATATTAACCATGAAGTGATTTATCGAAATTAAATCCAATATCATTATTCAAATAAATTAGATTCTTTTTCTCCTCATTATGAACTAAGATTCTAAAATCAACTATGAGATCTCAATTTCCGCTAATAATCATTATTTAGAATAAAGATATTGAAATTATTTGGATTTATATTTTATTTGTTTAGAGGTTTTTGTTTAAAAAACTAAAATTAGCAGTCTCGTGCCATAAGGGTTTTTCTGTCGTTGCCCTTTGCTCGTCCGATTGCCTTGTCGAGTGCACCTTGGAAGGATTTGTCGAGTGCGGTTAAAGCGTCTCCGCCTGTGTTAAGTCCTTTCTTTTTGATGTATGCTCTTACTTTCGATTGTACTAATAGATCTACCATTTTTTGATGTTTCTCCTTTTGTATTAACACTTAATCAATCGTAAACGACTAATAGCAGTGTTATAACATGTTATCGTTCTAACAACTCAAATATAAGCGTTTCGGACAAAGGTAACTTCTAGAAGGAAGTCAAGGGTTATAATCACACATTTCGCTCGAAATTTGATGTGAAAGGCTCATCCTTACCAATTATACTATTGTAATTTTGATAATATTTCAAATACTAGAACTTGGATAATCATTTTATTCTAGTAATTGATAGTTTGGCTTAAAGTAGCAAAATAATGAGTAATTTTCATTGTCTCTAGAAAGAGGCAGTTTCTAGTTGTTGTGAGTTTCAAATTATTATGTACCAATCTGTCAGAGTTTACAACAGTGAGGAGGTAAATGAAATGGATTCAGAGATGCATAATAATTGACACCTAATTGGCTCGTTTTACTTCCATCAAAGTCATTTGCAATGCAGCACAAAGTACTTCTTGATCGTTATTATGAGTAAATACTTCACATTTGCAAATACTAAGTGTTTTACCATATTTGACCACACTAGCCTTTGCAATTAATTTATCCCCAACACCAGGACGCAAGAAATTAATTTTGAATTCAACTGTAAGGATATCTGAATCATGTGCCATATATGAATAAGCAGCATAACCCCCAGCAGTATCAGCAATAGTACTAATTACTCCTGCATGGAAAAACTCATTTTGTTGTGTGATCTCGGGCTTAAACGGTAATACTATCTCACAATAACCGAGAGCAATGTCTTGTAATTTTGCTCCTATAAATTTCATGAAACTTTGTTGGTTAAAGCTTTCTTGAACTCTTATTTCAAAATTAGGATCCTGAATTTTGATACCATGTTGGGTCATAATTGTAAAAATAGGGAGACAAATAAAAAATTACTCTTTGATATAGGAAATTCTATTACGCTTTTGTATAAAGAAAAAGAGTAGAGAGGATGAAATTTAGTAATTCCATCCAGTTTATAATTTTATAATTCGGGCGATCGAGAGTTAAATTTTAATAGCTGATATCAGCAGTCTCTAATGAATTAATCTTGAATTGCTCATCGATATTGGCATAATCCATGACAATTTTCTTTTTGTGACAATGCGGTCGATAATTACGATTGATGATATCTACGCCAAATTCTTTTGTCACAACCTCACTTGCATGTTCCGGCAAATTTTACTTATGATTGCTTGATTATTTTCAAGTACCTTAAAATATCAAATCTTATCAACTATTGGTCATGATCATTTTAGTACGTACATTTACTAGTATTATTAGAAAATGAGCACTTCACGTTCAGCAACCCTATATCCGATGTCACCATCACATCCCCATTTTTGTTTATCACAAAAAAGGTACGGTCGAAATAGGTTATGTTTTTTCTCAAAAACGGTGCCTCCTTCTGCTTCTCACCCTACAGGGATCAACAAAGTCAGTGTTTCCGTGATCTTTAACTACTGGCAGATCATTTTCAGTCCGTAAACTGAGGACCAGCATTCCTGTTATTTTGTCAATGAACAGGGTAGGACAATCAACATGATGTTTCGGTACGTTTCTGTCTTTTCCGTCAATCTTCCAGATGAAGAAATGACAGGCAGATGCTTACCTAGTCCTCTCACACCCTTAATACTAAAGGTAGTAAGTTGTATAAGTACAATCAATCTTTTGATTGCAACTAATATAATTTGTCATCCTGGTATTTAAAGTACTGAAAATGATAATTATCATTTAGGCTAATATTTGTCAGTACAATTATCCTCATGCACATTCATTTTTCAAATATAGTTCCTAGTTGAGAATTTAAAATAGGGTTTGTTGTTCTTCCATCGCTCAAAATGATAGAAGAATTGCCTTGCATAATCATTTTTTTTATGGCATTTAATTTCCGCTGGATCCTCCCATCACTGTTTTGTATCAAATTATCCAGTTGATCTAATTTTACATTATCTATTTTTTTACCACTTTCAATATCGAGAAATCCGATTTCTTCAATAAGCATGTGAACCGTTATAGGTTGAAAATCTCTTGCTAACAAACTTAATACATCATCGTTTTCTGAATTTATTGCTGTCCCACTTTCATCTAAGATGGGCATCGTCAATATTGGTGTATATCCATTCTGGATTAGCATAGTTAAAAGTTGTAAATTGACTGATTTTGCTTTGCCCGATAAATCTCTTTTTAGCTTTTTTTTACCATTTTCAATAACACGAATTCCTTTATTTCTTGTCCCTTGAATTAATCTTCCATCAATTCCTGACAAACCAATTGCGTTGATTCCCTTTTGTTGAAATATTTCCACAATTCGTTTGTTTCTTAAACCAGAGTAAGTCATCATCATTGAATCAAGGATTTCTGGTGTACTGTTGACACTACTGAAACCATTGACCGAGGTAAAGATTTCTTTTTGAATTCCTAAATCGTTTAGTAATTGATCTCTATAATAATTAGCCCCATGGACAATTATAACTTGGTCTTGTAATTCAGCAACATCTTCAGCTATGGCTTCAATATTGATTGATTCACCACCTCCAATCTTAATGAGAATCATTAAAAAACCTCAACTCTCCCTGGAGTAATCTGTTTCCATCTATATGTACCATAAACTTCAGAAGAAATAATTACCAAATCATCACTAACATATTTCTGAAGGCTAAAATAATCTGGATCTGTGCTAAATTGGCTCTTTGTATAGAATTCAATCCCATCTGAGATTATGAAATTTAATGCACGAATGTACTGTGTTCGTTTATTTATAACAGCAACGGCCTTTTCTATTCCTTCTACCATATTCTCCTTGGCAAATCTCTGGATGTAATTAAAAATTTTCTCAGCTCCAATTCGTCCACTCTCTCTTATTCTGACGCCTCGAAGTTCACCGTTGAATATGAATGAAAGACCATTGGATAAAAATGGCATGTTATTTTCTATTTCAATTCCTTCATCCTGAAAAGCACTTCTAGCATGAGCCAGAAAAATTTTTGTCTTGTCAAGAAATGATAAATCACACTCCCATATTGGATTAATATTTCTGTAAAGCTTCCATTTGTTGTTTTCATAATAGCTAATCCCCCAACCATGCCCTTGAAACACTTTGCTATTCTTAGAAATATTTGCGAATTTTTCTAGATGATTAACAATATCAAGGGATTCTGATGATCTTACAGCTAATATTCGACACATACAAAACACCTAACGAGGATGCATTCCCGCAAAATTTAATCCAGTACTTTCATCATATCCACAAGCTAGATTCATGGCCTGGACAGCCTGGCCTGCTGCACCTTTCATTAAATTATCCAGAGCAGAAATGATCACAATTCGATTAGACTTCTCATCAACTTCAAAACCGACATCACAAAAATTAGTACCAGCCAGGATTTTAGGTTCTGGAAATCGATAATTACCCGATTTCTCCTTAACAACTCTGACGAAAGGTTCATCTTTGTACTGATCTCTGAAATTTTTCCAAATTGACTTCTCGTCTAAATTTTCATCCACAAAACAATGAATGGTTGCAAGGACCCCACGAACCATTTCAACAGAAGTTGCAGTAAAATGAATTTTTTGGGGATTGATACTCAGATATTCAATTACTTCTGCTGCATGCCTATGACCTGTTGGTTTGTACGATCTGAGTGACCCCGATCTTTCAGGATGGTGACTGCTACTAGTATGCATTCTCCCTGACTCTGAAGATCCAACTTTTACATCAATAACAACATTTTCTATTTTGAGATTAGAATTTATTAATGGGAGCAAACCAATTATTGACGCGGTTGCATTACAACCTGCAGTTGCTATATAGTTCGCGGATTTAATATTAGTTCGATTTATTTCTGCAATTCCATATTCGAATTGGTCCAATACTTCAGGATTTGGATGAGGTGAACCGTAGTACTCGCTAATTAATTCCTGATTTTTCAATCTGAAATCACTACTTAAATCAATAATTTTGGGAGCTAAATCTTTGTATTTTTCAAATGTGTTAGAGGAAGTTCCATGAGGTAAACAAAGGAAAAGCACATCGGTTTCACCTAACTCATTGGGATTTGTATATTTTAATTTTGTAAATCCTCTTAGATTGGGATTAACTCTGGTAATAGGTTTTTTAGCAAGTGACCTTGAAGTGATTTGATTAATTTCAACGTCAGGATGATTTAACAATAATCTTGTTAATTCACCACCTGTATATCCAGATCCACCTACAATTGAAGCTTGAATAGTCATAATAATCACAAATATTGGGTTTTAATATAATTCACAATTTCAGCAGGGATATCAATTCCAGTTGTATCTATGGAATTCTTGTACTCCATGGTATGATTTACCTCATTCACAATAAATCCCTCATTGGTTTCAAATAAATCTATTGCCAAAATGCCACCTCCCATTGTATGTGCTGCTTTTACTGAAATTTCTTCGATTTCATCAGTCACGTGGCAATTCTCGACAATTCCACCTCTCGAAGTATTAGTTATCCAATGTGCAGAATTTCTATAGATCGCGGCAACACAATTATCACCAATAACAAAGGAACGAATATCTCTCCCCTTCTTTTCAACATATTCTTGAATATAAAAAATCGAATGTTGATAATTTCCTAAAGTCTGTTTGTGTTCTATAACTGCCTCAGCAGCATCTCGATCATTTATTTTAGCAAGCAATCTACCCCAGGACCCAATTACAGGCTTGATTACAACGGGATACCCTAATTCCTCTATGACAGCTAATGCCGAATCCATATCGAATGCCGAAGCAAATTTTGGTTGATCAATATTAGCCTTAGAGAGAGCCAAAGAAGTTGCAATTTTATCAGAGCACAGATTAGCTACTTTTGAACTATTGAGAACTTTAATATCTTGGTTTTCAAGGAATTGTGAAGTGTATAGACCTTGAGATGTGCTAATTACCCGTTCAATCGCAACATCGAATGAAAATTCCATCAATGGAGTTAATTGTAATTTTCGGGTATCAATTAATTCAATTTCTAGGTTTTGCTCGTTAAAAGCTGAAATGAGTAATTTCTCATCTTTTCGGATGAGAGAATGGAGGAAGCCGATCATGGGACAATAAGATTTTTAATTTTTTTGGCAAAAAAGATATGGTAGATCTATTATTGCCCCCAATCTTCTGCTTCCATTGGAGCTTCTTGAATAATAATAGGATTTATTCCTATTATTTCATATTCTGTCGTACAATCGAGACAGTCAACAAGTTCGCTTATTTCAACATTAGTTTCTAATTCTATATTTGCGCCGCATACACCACATTCAACAAGTATTTCTTGAGTTATCATAATTGTATTTATGTTTGTTATTTATTAATATGTAGTGTTATTATTTTTACAACTTTTTTATCAATTGTTATTTTCATATTTTTCTCTTCGAACTAATTTTCGTAATGACTTCATTGCATCTGGTATATCAATTTCCTTCACAATAAATGTGATCTCAGTAAACGTTGACACAACCTCAATAATATTGATATTATCCCAAAATAATTGCTTTGTTACATAATAAATCAAACCTGGAGTTTCAATTGAATCTTCAGGAATTCGTAATGAAATAGAAGCTAAATTATTGTCACGATTTAATATCTCTGATTCAACAAAAAGATTCTCAATTTCATTTTGGAAACTTTGATTTGATATTATTGTAATTTCGTATATTCCTTGAGTAATTGTCAGAAAATCCCCCCGATCGATTTCCATTTGCTTATACAGTAGCATAATTTCTTCCCAATTCTCCACACTTCTTTTCACCGTTAGTTCAAAAAGACCATAACGAGTATTATACAATTCTAGCTTGAACACGCTTTCTGTAATAGTTTGAAGTTCAGCAAATTGCTTATTCAATTTCTTTCCAAGTCTTCTCAAAGCCATCATAACAGATGAATGAGTAACTTTTTTCTGGTCCAAGCGTCTATCACTTTCTATATCAACGATTAGTGTCTCCGCCAGTTTCCCAAAATTAACTATTCCTTGTGATAATGCACTCTCTAAGAAAGGACGATCCTCTATCAATTCTTCTATTAATTGAGAAATTGAAACCATAACAATTAGTTAAAAATTAGTTATTATAATAACATACAGTTATTTAAGCAACAATAAAATCTAAGTTTGTGGACCAAACTAACCAACACACAGATCTCAGAACACAAGAAATATTCGATTCAGAAAGTTCCTTAGAAGTTCCTCTTTACATGAAAAGAGAGATAGCAATTGTTAATGGTGATGGAGCGAATGTGTTTGATTCAGATGGTAAAAAATACATTGATTGTGTTTCAGGAATAGGAGTCGCAAGTGTTGGTCATTCAAATCCCGATGTGGTAAACGCAATAACAAATCAGGCTAAGAAAATAATTACATCTCCAGAAATCTTTTACAATGATACCAGGTCTCATCTACTGAAATTAATTGACAATATTACACCACCGGAATTAAATAAAATTTATCTATGCAATTCAGGAACTGAATCAATTGAAGCTGCAATTAAATTTGCTAAAATAACAACTGGGAAATCAGAATTCATTTCAATGGTACGAGGTTTTCATGGAAGAACTATTGGTGCATTATCAGCTACATTCAATAAACACTACAAAGAAGATTTTCAACCTCTAGTACCAGGATTTCATTTTACCCCATTCAACAATTTTGAAAAGTTATTAGAGAAGGTGAATGAAAATACAGGAGGAATAATTATAGAATTGGTTCAAGGTAATGGAGGAGTTCATATTGCTGAAGAAGAGTTTATTCAAAAAATTCGAGAACTGTGTGATGAGAAAGAGATTGTACTAATTTTTGACGAAGTACAAACAGGGTTTTGTAGAACAGGTTATATGTTTGCATTAGAAAGATATGGTGTAATTCCTGATATTTTATGTGTAGCTAAAGCAATGGGGGGTGGGATTCCTATTGGGGCAACAATTTGCAGTTCAAAAATCCAGATTGGACCAGCAAAACACGGTTCGACTTTTGGTGGTAATCCCTTGGCTTGTGCAGCCTCAATAGCAACGATTAATTATATGATCGATAACGATTTGAGTAAACAAGCCCATGAGAAGGGTGCATACCTAATTGAAAAATTAAGATCAATTAATTCACCAGTAATTAGAAAAATTAGACAAGCTGGGTTACTAATAGGTATAGAATGTAAGAAAAAAGTAGGTCCCTATATTATTCAATTACAAAACATTGGATTATTAGTAAATTCAGCTGGATCTAATGTGATTAGATTATTACCTCCTCTAGTAATTTCATATGATGAGGTAGATCTAGTTATAGAGAAATTATCGAGTATTCTAAATTAAGATATTTCAGATTATATTGCTAAATTAAAATTATAGTGGGTGAGGAATTAACCCCACCTTCATTTATTGAATTTTGGGTAGAGACTTATCTGTGTATTTCCCATCCAAGTCCGAGAATTAGGAACGACACTGTATTTTATCCACTATACATTCAATGATTGTAAAAATTGGATTAATCCCTAAAAATACCCTATTGATTGGAGGTGTTTTACGGCTCAATGACTGATTGATTGTATAGATCAGAATTTAGAAAATTATTGAATCAGTTAGAGGATAACTAATCTACATAGCCATTAATTGTATCGAACGAAAGCAAAAAACGGGTATTATTTATATAAGAATCGAATTCTATGCTTAATAAGTGCAAATATCACAATTGGGCTACACTCATAAAACAAATCACACAAATGATGACAGAAAATTGAAACATAGATACTTCAAGAGGGATAACTAAAATGTGGGACAAGTTATCTGATCGAGCACAGGCGCGTCTGACCATTATGCTATTCATCATTTTGTTTGGTACTGGTGCCTTCGTAGCTGTGCTAGCTATAGGGATATTCATATCAGTGATAATAGGTGTGGGTTTTGGGCTTGTTTTTTTAGGTAAATACGGTTTCTACGAACCATACAAGGATAAGGATAAGATTCCAACTGCGGTTGGGATTTGGATATATTCAATTGTTATGTTGTATATTGCATTCAGAATCTATGGAACTTGGCCTACTGATTCAGATACTGGCCAATTTAGTTTATTCCTGTTTTTTGTTACGATGGTAATAGTTGGTATTATATTGGCCATACCGTTACAAATACTGATTGAATTAGTAGCAAAACCATTGGAAGGTAAATATGGTCATAAGCGTGTTATCCTGGAATGCCCTGAATGTGGATATAGAATGTATTTTAGAAGGATCGGATATAAAGTATCAAGATTCAGATGTAGGGATTGTAAAAAAAGATCGATCCATACATGGGTAGACAGGTTGGGAAATCTTACGGATCCACCCCTCCGATATCAAATCAAAGAAACATAGATCAAATGCATTATGAACATAAAGAAACTCGCTTTCTCAATACAATCACATTCTATTTTATTTAGAACAAATACAAATCTAACTATCGATTTCATTACTCGATACTTAAATCTACATA
>JAAFKL010000035.1 GCA_021399405.1 Candidatus Heimdallarchaeota archaeon
AATGAATAATTGTTTCCCAATTTTTTCTTCAGACTTGGCAGTAAAACCGGATCATAATGTTTGAAGTTGAATATTGATCCACTAAGTAAAACTATTACTGGGTTATTAACTGATCCCTCAAGTCTGTATGAGATGGATGATCCATCTTCAATGATCACACTCTTAATTTCCTGCATTTTATATTTTGATGTATTAAAACTCATTAATCAAGCTTATTGATTTATTTTAGATTCAAGACTTGATTTTCTTGTATTAGTTTGAGAACTTAGTTAAGAATTGGAATCGATATCTATTTTCCAATAAGATCGTTTATACCGCCATCATAAATGGTTTTGGCCTTTATGCCAACTGTTCTTAGCAATGATGTGGAAACCGATGCTCTCTCACCAGACACGCAGATTGTATATACTTCACCTTCTCCATATTCCCTTCGCATTTCTTCTAGGTTGGCACTAATCTCAGGTAAAAATACTTTTTTAGTATTTGGCAACACACCGGTTGTTTCCCATTCTTGGGGATCCCTCACATCTAATATCATGGGTTCTTGTCCCATATCTATCAGGTCTTTAAGTTCCTTGAAGGTGGATAACTGAAATTTTCCAGTGCTCCTTGATTTAAAGAAATTTGTTTCGGTGGAAATATAACCCTTGATATTATCTATGCCAATCCTAAACAGTTGTGTTGTTGCTTCTACCAAGTTTTCCTGCAGTGGTTCATCTACAATAAGTAGTATGGGATCATTGTATGGTAATATCCAACCAATATAGGTTCCGAATGAAGGGGTCAATTCTACATTCAGACTTCCTTCCAGATACCCTTTGGCAAAATCTGCTCTTTTTCTGATATCTATGACATGTGTTTTTCTCTCTATCTCATCATCATATTCACTCTCAGATAGTTGGGGTGGCAATTCAAGTTTCCCGTATACCTTGGGACCAGCTCTGTTCATAGGTGCCATATAGGGATAGTAGCTGGGATATCGTAACAATCCAGTGAGTTGGGTACTGATGAAATCATCCACAGACCTGCAGAGCATGGCCTGATTATACATTCTTTCATTACCAATGGTTGTTATCCTTTCAGTAGATGTATTAGATGCAGTACAGAAACTACCTCCACCATGTGTGGGTAACACTGTCACACTATCTGGTAATTTTGAGATCCTATGAACGGTAGAGAATTGAGATCTAGTCAACTGATCAGTATAATCTTCTCCTAATAAATCCGTTCTCCCAGCGCTTCCCACTAGCAGGGATCCACCTGTAAAAATTGCCTGGGGAATATTGTCCTGATCGGAGACTAACCAACTCATATGTTCTAGTGTATGTCCTGGTGTCGCCCAGGCTTTTATTTCCAAATCCCCAATTTTTATGCTATCCCCCTCTTGCATGGGTTTGTGCTGGAATTCATAATGCCCATCAGCCGGAATAGCTAATTCCGCCCCAGTCTTGTCATGTATCTCAAGAGCACCGGTGATATAATCATTGTGGACATGTGTTTCCAGCACATATTTGATACCAACATTTTGTTCCTCTGCAGCGGTAATAAATCTCCATGCATCTCTTTGAGGATCAATAACAGCTGCCTCATCTCCAGATTTGATCAGGTAGGAATTATCTCCAAGTCCAGGTGTCACAAATATGCTATAATCAATTGACATACTGTTGGATAATTTTTGATGTTAAAAAGGCTAGGTTCAAGGATTTCAATCTGCTGGAATTAATGTAAATACTCAGGAGGACGGATAGCAATCTCTCCGTATTTTTCCTCAAATTTCTTGAGGTTTTGATTGAGTACTGTTACCAATTTCTTAAAACTTGCTGGAGACATTCCATAACGACCCACTATTTTCTGAATGATCCCCGCATTTTGGAGTTTGGCCACCTTAATGGCTTCTTTTGTGACCGGGTTTAATCCATCTTGCTCTGTGTATTTCATTTGTGGGATAACCTCAATCATTGAGAGGATGAAATCGTGAGGCGTATGCAGACAGTGGAACTCAGATACAAAATTAGCAGCTATGTCCTGACCATCGATATCTATTTTAGGAGCTTTTGACATAGATTTAATG
>JAAFKL010000291.1 GCA_021399405.1 Candidatus Heimdallarchaeota archaeon
ACTACAAAATGTAGAAAATATTTTTCTCCTTTTTTTAGTAATTCAAAGCTTCTAAATTCCCAGTCTGAATATTTTTGATAACATTCTGGTAGGAAATATTCAAGGTTCACTCGTTTTCCAGTAGTAGATAGAGATACTGATTGTTTTTCTTGATGGATTGTAGAGGATCTATAATCATATCTGATTGGAATTTTATTGATGAATTTTACATTTCTTTTCTTTTTCTTTACCTTCAAGCTTCTAATTACATCCATAGCCTTGTTCTTGGCGTTAATTATTAATTGAGAATTGAGTGAGGATTGTTTGCGAAATGCTTTGTAAAATCCATGATGCACCTTGATGCGATTTGAGGTATTATTGGTATTGGCGTAGTCATATGCAGTTTGTGCAGCTTTAGAGTACTCTTCAAAAGTTGTTTCTAGTAGTTCCTTAGATTTAATATCAGGAAATACTTGAACACGTAAAGTTCTGATTTGAATACTCACAATATCTAATTACAGGATTCTAGTATATAAGCGCAGAAACATAGAGTAGACCGAAAGTAAATAAGCGAATTACTGTAAACTATTTGAAATAGATTTGAAATAAGTATACTTTTTTCTATTATGAATTAATTATTGTCTGTACTATTGAATTTATAACGTCTAAACATACTATTAGAAATGATACCAATGGTTGATATCAAGTTAGGATTTGATCCCCGATACAAAACACATCGCACAATAGACATCACTGCTGAAAATGCCGGTGATGAAGCTCTTATTGCTGGATGGGTAACCGTGCACCGACATAAAGGCAAAATTATATTTGTCAAGATACGTGATAGTAAAGGTATTGCTCAGATTGTTCTTAAGCAAGGACAGGACTCTGCTGAACTATGGGAGATTGCTGAAAACCTCAACCTCGAGAGTGCAATAAGTGTCAAAGGAACAATTGTTGCTGATAGCAGGTCTTTAACTGGTGCTGAATTAAAACCATTGGAAATTAATGTATTGGCTGATTCTGAAACATTACCAATTGATTTAACTGGAAAGAAGACAGATACTCTGATCGATACAATTTTTGAGTACAGACAGCTTTCTATCAGAAGACCCGAAGCAATTGCTGTTTTCAGAATAAAACACCAAATTGGACAAGCTGTCCGTGAGTTCTATAATAGCGCTGGTTTTTATGAAATTTGGACTCCTTATGTATTGGGCGCATCTACTGAGGGAGGTGCTGAAATGTTTAAAGTTGATTACTTCGGCGAAGAAGCTGTATTAGCGCAGAGCTGTCAGTTCTATAAGCAAGCATCAACATTCAGTTTAGAACGTGTGTTTGGGATAATTCCTTCATGGAGAGCTGAAAAATCACGAACTCCTAAACATGTTAATGAATTTCATCAGATCGAAACTGAAATTGCTTTTGGGAGTGATGAAACTATCATGCAGGTGCAGGAACAATTAGTACAACATATTCTAAAATCAGTAGTTGAAAATTGTCAAGAAGATCTCAAATTTCTAGGCCGAGACGGGTTGAAGGTGCCATCACTGCCATTCAAGCGTTTTACATTTGCAGAAGCAAAAGTCATGGTCGCCACACTAGAAATGGACGAAAAGGATAGAAGCGGGCCAGATGCCGATTTAAGTACTCCTGAAGAGACAGCAATGTCTAAGCATGTTGGAGAGCCATTCTTTATTACACATTGGCCAACCGAGCTTCGAGGAATGTATTATGGTTCAGATCCAGAAAATGATGACATCACCCTATCAATAGATTTGGTGGCACCGGAAGGAATTGGTGAATTATCATCGGGTGGAGTGAGAGTAAATGATGCTGATACATTAGTAGAGCGTATCTTGAAAAAAGAAATGGATCCTGAAATGTTCAGATGGTACATTGATATGTTTAAATTTGGTGGAGCCCCCCATGCGGGCTTTGGGTTAGGCTTCGAAAGGATAACTCGCTGGATCACCGGTGTGTCCCATATCCGAGAAGCAATTATGTTCCCAAGAACTCCTGATCTACTTACACCTTAACTATTCAAAATTATATTTCTTTGCTCCAAGCATACTCTTTCATAACTTCTGTAAATCCAGTTGATTCATAAATTTTATTAGCAGCTGGTGAAATCGCAGCTCCTCCGATATAAAATAGACTTGCTCCGTAGATCATTGATCTCCTCAGCCCTTCAAATATTAATGCTTTTGCCAACCCTAACTTTCTGTAATCTGGGTGGGTACCTACAGGTTCAAGTTGAGTAATTTTACTTATCAGATCCATTCTGAATGTGGCAAAGGCCACTATAATTCCTTCTTTGTTCTCTACAACCAGATCCAAATCTTTCTTGTAAAATGATCGTTTTGTCATATCCAGTAAAATGTCTGCTGTGAACCAATCTCCATGCCCAAAAACAATTTGAATTAATTTTGCTATATGTTCATAATCAGAATTATCATGAATTCCCCTTATCTGAAAACCAGAAGGAAGTTCAACTTCAGCTATTTCAGTCCCAACCCGCCGCATCCGAATATTACTGTAATGTCCATCGTTAATATAACCCATTTTTTCTACAAGAGCTTCTCGATGATTTAATCCTCTAGGTATCAGAATTTTTAGCTTTATTTTTTCTTTCTCCTTTCCTTTATTTTTGGAAACTTGTTTTTCTATATTTTTCAAAATTTCCCTTTCTAAATCATAGAAATCCGGGTGAACGTGGAGATAATAGGATAGTGGTCCATCAATAGTTGTCATGGCAACAATTTTAGTTTCAGAGGTTTTTTCATTATAATATTCCCAAATCCAAGCCGCTTCTTCCAATTCTTCCAAATTATTCTCTAGTCTATCAGGGAACCAATCTTGTGCAGTATTTGTATTTCTGAAAACATTAAAGAGAAATTCTTGAGCTCGTCTGAGGTCTCTTTTGATTTCAAACTTACTGGATGAAATTGGCATTGTTTTTCAATATATAATGTATATTAAAATATAATTCCTTCTTTTGAGGGTTTTAGTTCATATTATATCAATACAATTTCTAAAATCTCTAATTTCAGTAATTCAGCTCTTTTAAGAATCTTCCAATATCTGCAGAAATCCAATATGCAACTGTTGATGAATCTTTCTTATCTACTTCCATATAGTGATTTGCTCCACGAATTAAGCTGATTTTTGCATGTCGCGCCATCATATTAGCCTGATTTTTTAACCTATCAAAAGTCCCTCGGATTGATTTGTCTCCCTGACAGAACAGCCCATCACCTATCAATGCACTCAGAGCGGATGTATCAACAAACTCTGGCTTGTGTGGAGGGTACATTGGATAGCTTAAGCAAATCACTGGTGGGATACCAAAATCAGCATAAGTTATACTAGCGACTCGCAATGCAGTTAATCCCCCTATTCCCAAACCACCTACACACCAATTTGTATCAGGATATTGAGTTGAGACATAATTCCAAACCGCTACGTAAGCTTCATCCAGAGTTTGATTTGAGTCAATTCGATTTTCCTTGTTCATCTGAAAAGGGAAATTAAATCTCACTGAGGAAATATCTTTTGCTCTAAGTTTTTTTGATAAATGTGGTAAGATTCCCTCATCCATTGAAATCTTATCGGCTGAGGCTAAAATTATCCCCCATTCACCACGAGCTTCAGTATAATCTCCTTCTAATTCAGTTTCAAATGGGATATTAATCTTCAACAGCAGTATGAATATCTATAATAATTTAATTGTATAGTTAATTCTGATACTTCAAATCCTCAATAGTTCAAATAATCGTCGATATTTTTTGGAAGCGATCCCACTTGTCTCGGATTTGGTTTACCTTTCGAAATAATTCGCATACAGGCCTGACAAATACTTTGTTTGAAACCTGCGCAGAACTGACAATACTCTTTGAAACACTGGGTGCATTGCTTAGTTGCAATATTGACACTACATTTCTCACATTTTTTGGGTAACATTGTAGTTTCACTAGCTAATTATCCCTCCTCCTACTTCTTTGTTTTGCTTTTTGAATCTTCAAAACTAACAAATTCGACTAAATAATGTTGTACAAATAATTATTACTGGAAATCTGATACATTTACTTACTTTTTTGAAGTATTTTTGCAATAATTGAATCAGATTAAGTTACTATATTGGAAAATTTTTGTATGCCTTTTAGACTCAATCATACAGGAATTAATTTTATAGGTACTCAATTATGAGCCAGATAATTATTGAAACTTCAAATCTTTCCAAAACATATAAAGGAAACATAGAGGCTCTCAAATCCTTAAATCTTAAAATATTTACTGGAGAATCTGTTGGTTATGTTGGTCCAAACGGAGCAGGAAAAACCACTACAATTCAAATTTTACTAAATCTTATCCGGCCCTCAAGTGGTGAAGTAACACTATTTGGCAAAAAAATGAATGGCTATTCAAAGGAAAATTTGAAAAGGATAGGAGCACTAGTTGAGATCCCCGGTTTTTATGATTTTCTTTCCCCCGACCAGATACTCAAACACATTTGTAAAATATACAGAGTAGAAAAATCTAAAATTGATGTTCAAATCGCAAATACACTTGCTACTATGAAATTAACAGAAGTCCGGTTTGAAAAAATATCATCTTTTAGCACTGGCATGAGACGACGATTAGCAATTGCCCAAGTCCTTGTTCACGGTCCAGATTTAATCTTACTTGATGAACCAACAATAGGATTAGATCCCAAGGGAGTAAGAGAGGTGAGAGATATAATAAAAAATTTACACAAAAGTGGTAAAACAATATTCATTTCATCACACAATCTTACTGAGGTTTCTGAAATTGCTGATAGAGTGCTATTTTTGAATAAGGGAGAAATAATTGAAGATACTAATATGGATGCATTACATGACCGAATTCAATCTAGGAGAATCGAAGTAAAATTCAAAGTTAATCCTTCTGATGTCCTCACAAATCAAATAAATTCTCTTGATGGTGTCATAGATGTACAAATAGGCAAAACATCTTACATTGAATTTTCTGAAGTGAAACAAGATCCTGAATCAATTTTGAAAGAAATGATCAATATGGGCTTATCAATTACGTCGTTTACTCCCCAAACAATGACACTTGAGGATTTATATTTACAATTATATGAAAAGGAGGAAACCCTAAGATGAGTTTTGCGAACCAAGTTAAAACAGATTATGAGGATCTATGGCTAAATATTAAGTTCGAATTATTGAAAAATTGGAAGAGAAATCGGAGTATTATTGCTTTTGTGATTATTGTTGTTATCGCGCTTCCTTTCTACTTAGTTCCTGCATTAACCAGTACGGATTATCCAGACGCTTATTATGAATATTTGGCAAATAGCATGATCTTTGTAAATCTTATATTAATTATGAATGCTATCTTATTTGGTTCCGATGCTTTAAATGGTGAGCACTATAGTAAAACCGTATTACTGATTTATCCCTTACCTCAGAGAAGATTGACAGTAATCATAGCTAAATATATTTCTCAACTTTTTACTGCCTGTCTAGGAATTTCAATCTACTACCTATTTGTAGGTATTGAAGTAATGACAATTTATGGGACAGAGTCAATAACTTCAGATTTTTTTAAGTCATTGTTGTTTTCATGGTTGTATATGGGTACACTTCTAGCATTTGCTTTCTTAGTAAGTACATTAGTTAAATCACCTGCAATTAGTGTCGTACTAATGTTTTTTTCCATTCTCTTATTATTTCCAATTATCATAATGGTTTTTGTTTTGGCAGATATTCGAACTTCATGGATATTTACAAATTATTCGAGTTTGATAACCATGATTTTTCGCTTTCCATCCGAACTTTCATTGTCTGGTGTCCAAACTGATACAAATTTGACACCTGATTTTGCTGAAGGAATAATTGTGTGTTTAATCTCTTTAATCTTGTTTATTTCAACTGCAGTGAGATTAGAGATACAGAGGGAGGTATAACGATGATATATATATTTTCAAATCGATTATTGACATGTTTGATGACATTGATTTTTGTTAGTCATCTAGTATCTCCGACATTCGCAGGACCCAGTATCTTTGAACCCACTTCCTCTGTCTTTGAAACAAATCAAATTGAATTTCAGCAACCACATTTATTTGTAAAAGATATTGTAATTAATGAAAATAAACTCCCTGAACATGGGGATATGGTGAATGTTGATTTGAATATTATTAATGAAGATAATGATTCATATATCGGTTTTGAACTAATGCTTGAAATTGAAGAGATTGTTATTGTTCAACATGGACCCACACCACATCCAGATGTATATAACAAAAGCTTAGGAATCATATCTGCAGAATCAACTAGTGCCCATACTTTGTCATTTCTAGGCAATTATGGTCAATACACTCTAACAGCGGCATTAACCGCAAATGGTACAATACTGTCAAACAGTGTTTCTGTAGTGACTTTTCAAGTCATCAACCAACCAATAGGCTCATTAACTACTCTTATAATCGCTTTAATCCTGTTGATCGTAGTTTTACTTGCAATAATAGCAATTCCATCTTTCCTTGAAAAAGTAAAATCAAAAATCTAAATATCAAGTTCAATTATTCTTTTATGGAAGAGCTCGTCAAGCTCAGAATGCTGCATGTTCCATTCATTTGGATATCCAATTGGGCAACAAATTGCATCAAGATTTGATTTCATTAATCGTCTTTGTGGGAAATGAGTGTGTCCAAATACTGAAATTTTCCTTAAATCCTGTGAAATTCTATCAATAATATCCCCCAAAGTGGAGTTTCCAATAAAAGCACTGAAGAAATCCCAATCTAATTTTCCTGTGAATTTAACAAATTCAAGAAAAGGAACAATATGGGTCCCAATGATAATTGTGTCTAGATCGTTCGTGTAATTCGTATTAGATTTCCTTTTTAGTGTCCATTTTGATAAATAATCGGTAATTTGGGATCTTACATTGATGGGGTCTGACAATAAATCTTGAGATATCCAATTTAAATTGGTTATTAATTCGAAAGAAAAGTGATCTGCGATTATCTTATCATTGTAATCACCAAAACGTGCGAATTCACGATCCATCCACATCCCACCTGTTTTCTTATTAATTTTGGTCTCATAATCATCTAAACTAACAGTCTTATCCCATATCCGGTTCCGACTAGAATAATCATACCATCCCATAGTGCCTACGAAAGCAACATTGTTCATTGTAAAGGGCTGGTTGGGTAAATAATGCCAATTATAGAGCTCACATAATTCAGGAAGAATTTGATAATATTTTGCCCAACTTGCATCATGTGCTTTATTGTTAACCCATATATCATGATTTCCAGGACAAAATATTTTCTTTGCATCTACATCAATTCCCTGAAGGAATTTTTGTATCGTCTTAGTATTTCCACCGACATCTCCTGTAACCATTATTACGTCTGGTTCTATGTTATTTAGATATTGATTGAGTTTTTCTAGAAATCTTGGAAATCCTCGGTTTTCCTGTATATCAATATGTGGATCAGAAAAAACAGCTAATTTCATTTTCTACTTCCTATAGATCAAATAATTCTAAATAGTATTTGAGTCTAAAGATCCCATAAATCACCTTATGAATTTTAGACTCATTTTATTATATATTATGCTTCTTTTTCTTTCTTTATTGCTCCCTCGATCACGGAACGATCCAATAGAACTACATCGTTTACATCCCGTAAGAACTTTACTTTGAAACTATCACCAAAAAATCCTAGCGTAGATATTAACTCCTCTAGATATCCTTTCATCGCTGGATTTTTCGTATCCATTGAATCTAGAGCACCATAATTTGGGATCTCATACCAAAATTCAAAATCGTGGTCTGCATCTCCCATATCAACCAATTTAGTTCCTAAATACGTCACTCCAGCTGGTAATACAGCTTTGAGTTTATTCAGTTTTTCTTCATTTGTAAACCAATCAACAAAATCATGAATTTTGCTAGGTTTCAATTTTCCATATGCTATTCGATACATAGTCTCTCCTCCTATTGAAGTAAATCCATAAATCTTTCTTGATTTATAAAATTATCTTGCATATTTTATGGAAAAAAATAATCAAGCAACAAATGGTCTCAGAATAGAGTTTTACAATATAAATTGAAAAATATGAATTTGAAAAGTCCTATTTACAATAAAAGCATAGTAATATTTTGAATAATGTATTAAATAATCAGAATTTTTGATTCTAACCGCAATGGACAATCTCAAGTTATTTTATTTTCCCCCTAAAAATTTATTCAATGAGAACGCTTACAGTAATACAAACCACTGTCAATGATCAATTAGAAGTTAATCAACTAGTAAATGGTTTGTTAGAAGAAAAATTAGTTGCTTGTGCTCAAGTAAGCAATATACAATCAAGTTATTGGTGGAAGGGGGAGATTGATAACGTACCCGAATTCTCAATTTTATTCAAATTACCATATGAAAATAAACAACGAGTTATCGAATTTATCGAAAAGAATCATTCCTACGATGTACCTGAGATCATTATAGAGGATAAGAAATCAACTGAGCGATATTTTGAATATTGCCATCAAGTTTGTGATATATAAATTAAAGTCAATCTAGTCACTGCAAGCTAGGATAATGAAAATTTCTTATTTTGATTTCATTGAGTGGAGGGCTTTTAAAACATAATATTATGAATGAATTGAATGGAAAAAGAATCCCTATCGGTAAAAAAGGACATCACTGAAGCGTCTACCATCCCATCTGAATTTTATTTTGATACGGATATATACAATCAAAGTAAGGAGAAAATCTTCTCGCAAACATGGCAATTCATAACCGATACCGATAATGTAAGGGTTCCAGGTCAGGTTTATCCACATATTCTACTTGAAGGTTGTTTAGACGAACCTATTTTGTTAAGTAGGGACTTTGATGATGAAATGCATTGTGTCTCCAATACTTGCACACATCGAGGTTTCTTACTCATAGAGCACGAGGGTAATATGCGGCAGATGAGATGTCGATATCATGGACGAAAATTCAAACTCAATGGGGCTTTCGAATCCATGCCTGAATTTGAAACAACAAAGAATTTCCCCACCGAAGCAGATAATCTTACCAAAGTGAATTTCAATATTTGGGGTAAATTTATTTTTGCTTCAATTAACCCTAAATACAATTTTGATATATTCACTAAACAAATGGAAGAGAGAGTAGGTTGGTTACCTTTGCATGAATTCAAATTTGATGCATCTAGATCAAGAGATTATTTGGTGAAAGCAAATTGGGCATTATATTGTGATAATTATTTAGAGGGATTTCATATTCCATACGTACATCCTTCATTGAACGAAGTTCTAAATTATGGTGATTATGAAACTGAAGTGTATGAATATTGCAATCTACAATTAGGTATCGCAGAGGGAGCGGAAGATATTTTTAATCTCCCCAAGGATCACCCCGATCACGGTCGACAGATTGCTGCCTATTATTATTGGTTATTCCCAAATACGATGTTCAATTTCTATCCTTGGGGTCTATCCATTAATGTGATTAGTCCATTAGGGTCTGAAAGAACAAAAATACGTTTTCTTACTTATGTATGGAAACCTGATTTATATGATAAAGGTGCAGGATCTGGTTTGGATCGGGTTGAACGCGAGGATGAAGAAGTGGTTGAACTAGTCCAACGGGGAGTGAAATCAAGATTTTATAATACCGGTCGTTTCTCCCCGACACGTGAACAAGGGGTTCATCATTTCCACAAATTACTATCCCAATTTATGAAATAACAATTATTCAGAGACTAGAAAGGTATATGAATCACTTTGTTTACCGTTAATTTGTAATTGTATTTGATGTTCTCCTGGATAGATTTTACGGGTTGATAATTGAGTAATTGTATGATTCTTACTAAACTTTATTTTTTCTCCACCTCTGAGTTTTTTCTTACTAAGCTTGAACACTTTAGATTTAGTTTTACCGGAATGTTTCATGAAATGGATGAGATAATCGATCATAAGATTGACCTTCTCTTTTGATCGATTTTGTATCTCAAACTCAAAAGATAATTTCTCCCCGATTTTAATAAGTGAAGAATGTAGTGTAAAATTAATAACATCAATAGATGGGTCTTTGGAATATCCAAGTAAATCTAATGCTTCAGGATTACCTTGTTTCAACAAGGTCCGTAATGCATGTTTAATTAGCCATTGCATATTTTTCGAATCATCACTTATTTGCCAAAGCTTTAGCGTGTCTGTCACTACATCAGGGTTATCCTTGGCAATATCATTCAAATTGTTTGCAATAGATCGTCTAATCAATAATTCTTTGCTTGTGTTCAACTTGGTTAAGAGAGTAATAACTGGCGATGGATCTTCAATAAAGTCTCGCAGAGGTGAACTGAGAGGTAATCGTGGCCTAGTACCCTCAGAAACCAATCTTCTAACATGAACATTTTCGTCACCAGTCCATTGATGAAGTAATTTATAAGCCTCATTTGGATAAAGTTCTATAAAGGTCCTAATTGGTCCCTCAGACGTAAAACGCTTGGTCATTTCATAAAGTAATTTCATTGAAATATCAAAATAATTCTTTCCGTTTCTTGAGACAAAGCTACCCATTGGCATAATATAGAAGCCATCATATCCTGTTAATTCTGGTGACTTAATTTCCGGACCAAGTGATCTTAATAATATATCTGCTGCTTGCTCGTAATCCCTTGGGAGGTATGTTTCCAATGCTTGTGTAATTAATAAAGATCTTTCACCAAAGCTCAATTTTTCGAGTTTTGATAAAATGAAATTGCAAAATTTTTGGTCTTCAAATGATGTGTAGGTTTTTTTAATATATGAAGAAATTTGTTTAACTACATCTTTATTAAAAACATCTCGAAGTAGGAATGTCTCACTCATTAATATCGATATTATCAGGTATTTTTTTTGGAATTATTAATTCTAGGGCATTGGGAACGTATTCAAAACTAATCTCTTTGGATTCCTCAGCAAATATCTCTCCTTCCGCTTCAAATGGCCAGGGTCTCTCGAGATGTATATCTATTTTTTTAGCCCTCATATATTCAACTCCTTTTTTACCAATGTGTTTTCCTTTTTCTGCATCAATCATGAGTTTCATTAGCCTTAGGCGACTTTGATCATAGGCTAGAGCTAATCCAAAATTCCCTTCTTCAACTGATTGTTTAAGACTATTTCCTGGCCATAATTTATATCCAGCCATCCATTCACCAAAACTTGCTGCAATAACAGTTACATCTAAATTCCTTGTTTCTCCATCAATGGTTATCTCTGCTTGGTTTCGTTTAAACCTAACAAGTTTTTTCAAAGCATGAAATGTATATTTCATCTCCCCTTTCAAAAATTTCCAACCATCCCGGGCACCAATTGCAGCTAACGAACTCAATCCACAATCAGAATGGTTAAGAAAATAATGCGGATTGTCACCAAAATCACCTGTTGCCTTACCCACTGGAACAATATCGGTATTCCTATCCAAAATGATATCAAAGCATTTTGTTTCATCTTCGGGTAAATCCACTGTTGTATGCAAATCATTCGAAGTACCCATTGGCATCAATCCCATTGTAAGATTTCTATGGTTTTGAAGTATGTAATTCCCGATCTCATTAGCAACCCCGTCTCCTCCCACTGCGACGATATTATTATAACCTTGATCTTCTGCCTGTTCTGTCAATTTCATAGCATGAAGTGGGGCATCTGTATATTTCCATTCATATTCAAAATCTCTTCCATCACTTAACTCGTTCAACTGTGGTTCAAGTTTTGGCCATTTTTTCTTTAATCTTCCAGTATTTGAAGCTGGATTTACAATGAAGTAAAATGCTTGATTGTTGCCCATGTTTGATTGTTATTATGGTATTTGAAAATCTATTTCACTAAATCTTCATAATATTATAATTATAATAGTGAAATTTGATCAATTAAATGTCCAATAATTCCTGATAATATTTATTGTTTTTTTCTAATGTTCTTATAATATCAAGAATTTGATCTAAAGTAAGATTCATTTTTAAACTTTTTATCTCAAACAATTTCTCTGGGTTCCGATGTGAATGGTACATTGACAGTATTTTAGCTACTTTAACTAGCGGTTCTAGATATTTAGGGTCTTCTATATACTGAAAATTACAATATTCAAACAGAATTTTTACCCATTGGTACAATAATTTTTTATCAGTATCAGGATCGTAACTTAAGGTAGTCGAGGTTAACAACACTTTATCATTCAAATTTGTGAAATTAACCATATAAACTCGGAAGGTACAAATTGAGTTAAAGATACTAGATGTTTCCTTTGAAGCCTTGTTTATGTCGAATATCTCTCACAACCTATTTAAATCATTTAAGCATATTATATTTCATGGAGCTTGGGGAGGTCAAAGAGCTTTGGTATCATGGTAATAATCGAGAAGCGTTGAAACTTCTAGATTCTCTTACTCCACAAGATCAATTAGAAGGAAAAATAATAAAAAGTTTAATTTTATTTCAATTTGGATCAATAAATTCGGCTTTTGAATTATCAGAAATCGCCCTTAAGGAGGCGCGAGAGGCGAATAACAAAGAGATTATTTTCATTGCTTCTGTAGCCTATGCTTGGTTAATTTCATTTCAGGGTAGATTCCGAAACGCTTCAATTTTGTTAGCAGAAACAGAAAATCTATGGACTCTGATGCAATCTGAAGAATCAGATAATAATTCTGATGCCAACAAAATCCAAGATGATGAATTGCTGTTATGGTTTGGAGTATTAAATTTTGTTCGAGGATTCTGTGCTAATTTCATGGGAGATCATAAGACCAGTGTTGAACGAGTTCTCAAAGGTCTAGAAATTACCAAGAATGTTGGAAATAAATGGTTTATCGCTGTCTCATATTATTATCAAACTTGGATTCATATATTTAATAACAATCTTGATCAAGCAAAAAATAGCCTAGATCTCTCTATAGGCCTTTTCCAACAATTAGGCAATAAAACATGGGAAAGCTTTGCCACTAATATATCGAGCATCTTATCAAATAAAAATAATAACCTCTCTGAAGCAATTAATTATTCTGTTCTCAGCCTAGAAATGAGTGAGAAGGAAGAAAATTTTTGGGGGGTGATTTTCGCATCCTACTGGTTATGGGAACATTACCGAAAAATTGGTAAAATTAGCCAGGTTCTACTGTATTTCACTGAAAAGATGAAACAATATAGTGATATGGATTTTAAATGGGGTCAATTGGCAATTTTACCCAGAATCGCTTCCATTCATGTTTCTCTAGGCGAGATCGATCTTGCAATTCAACAGTATAATGATAAGATCACTTTGGAAAGGATTATAGGGCATGAACTTGATCAAGTTTGGTCTTATCAGAGAATTGCGAATCTGTATGGTGAAAAAGGAAAGTTCGAGAGTGCATTTAAACACTATAACAATGCTCTCCAAATTAGCATAAAATACGATCGCATAGATTTAATCAGTGAAACATTATTTCTGCTTGGAAAATCAAATTATCAATTTGGAAATCTCGAAGTATCAATTAATTTCTTGAATCAAAGCCTAAAATACCTAAATGAAATAGGAGATCAATGGAAGATTGGAGAAGTTCATCTCCTAATTGGTGAGAACTATCTGGGAAATGGTCAATTAAGTTTAGCTCTTGACAGTTTTGCAAAAAGTATTGAAATGTATGAAAATATGGACGCAACAATATTTCCTTCAAATCGTAAAAACTGGTCACTTGCTCTCTTATCGATGGGTAAGATTCATCAACATGAAAAAGAATTTGACAAAAGTGAAGAATATCTCAAAAGAAGCCTAGAATACTTCAGAGAAACGAATGATCAAGTGATTATATCCAAGATCTTGTATCATCTTATTAGCTTGATGATTGAAAGTGATGATATTAATTCTGCAAGTGAATATCTTAAGGAATTAGAAAGTTATTCACGTTCACAAAATCATCCACACATTAGGATGTACTATCGAATCTCGAAAGCAATTATGCTCAAAAACAGCCCTCGTATGCGAGAAAAATCACAGGCTCAAGATATTTATCAGGATATTATTGAAGAAGACGTAATATTATTTGATATTACAGTAATTGCTCTAATTGATCTCAGTGAGTTACTTATAGCTGAATTGAAATCATTTGGTGAAGCTGAGGTTATGGAAGAAATTAAAAGAATCAGTTCTAAACTATTCAAATTGGCGAGTGAGAAAAATGCTTCAAATCTCATTATTGAAGGTTTCATTTTACAATTCAAGCTTGCGTTATTAGATTTTAATTTCGATGTTGCTCAAAATTTATTGCAAAAAGCGATTAAAATGGTGACGATTCAAGGCAACGAAAAAGCATTAACTGTAGTTAATGCAATCCAAAAAGATTTTCTTAATCAACTAAATCAGTGGAAGAAGTTTGCGAAACAAAATCTTGGATATGAAGAACGGCTAAAGCATTTAGAGATTGAGGACTACTTATCAAATATTTACAAGTTTATACCTTCAGATCTTCGAGAAATGAGTCAAGATAATTAATCACATTATTGGAAGCTGATAACTTAGAAAACATGCTATCAATCTTCAACTTTTTATGTTCTCAAACCATGAGAAACACGTTAGATGGAAAATAGATTTACCTCGGATTTCCGAACAATGATTGGTCTAACCATTTGGAATAGTCTTGGTTTCTTTTTTCTTGATTTCCTAATTCCATTTGTTGCTAGTATAGAAATTGAAGCTAGCGGAACAGAGATGGGAATCATCTTTTCAGTCCGTACTATGGGGTATTTTATCATGGCACCCATTGTAGGTGGGTTAGCCGATAGAACTTCAAAGAAATTTTTGATTCTGATTGGTTCGATGGGTAGGGGTATTGCCTATGGATTATTGTATATATCCATTATATTTAGCTCATTAGAATTTATGATTCTGGGAAATTTTATGCTTGGTTTCTTTGCAGGCTTTTTCTGGATTCCGTTAGACGTACTAATATCCGAGAAATCTAGTAAAAATCATAGGTCTAGAGCATTTGGTATGAGAGCTTCCAAAATGGGTCAAGGCACATTAATTGGGGCATTAATTGGTTTCAGTATAATGGGTTTTGCCGATGAATATTATCCTGGGAATTTGTATTTGCTTTATTTTGGTTTAGTGTTGTTCGGTATAGGCAATCTCTATGCTGGCTTTAAATTCTATATAACAATAGATGAAGACTTAGTATTTGATCCTGACGAAAAACTAGAAAATCAAATTAACTCCAAGATTGGCTATAGGGAATTTATCAAAACCCTACCCCGAGGTTTGAGATTGGGTTTACTCTTAATACTTTTTGCTTTAACTTTAGGTACTACTAACTCAGAGATTGCCAAGCCATTCATCTTGGTTTATCTCACTCAACAAGTTGAAAGTGATCCGACATTAGCTGCTATGGCATATATTCCAGCTGGAGTTACTGCTATGTTATTAGCTCCTAAATTAGGAGGGGTTGCTGACAGACTAAATGCTAAGTTAGTAATTGCTGTAGGTGCTTCAGGTGGGGCATTAACAACTTGGATATTAATTCATACCACAACCTTATGGATATTCTCACTTCTATTAGTTGTGGATCTGACCATATCAATAACTACTGGGTTAGTTATTCAAAGTTTTATGAGTAGAATTAGTATCTCTCATCGAGGAAAAGTATTTGGACTACAAACCCTTTTTATGGACCTTGGAGCAATCATGGGTCCTATTTTAGGTGGTATTCTTTGGGATGCATATGGATTTCGAGCACCCTTTATTTTTTCAATATCAGTTGAACTCCTACTAATTCCCTTCTTCATTTTTGCTATTATCAAAATTTCACCATTTTTAACTGAGTCAAAATTGGAAAAGATTGCCACAAGTTAATTGTAGAATATCTGAAATAATATTATTCCAACAATCAAGATATATATCAAATTTTGATAATTTAATTTAATGAATCGAAATTCAAATTGGCTTTTTTGGGGTGCTTTCATAGCAGGGTTAAGTGTCGCTATGGGTGCATTTGGTGCTCATGCGCTTGAATCAAGGCTGACTGTAGATGAATTGTCTACTTATGAAACTGCAGTTCGTTATCAGATGTATCACGCGTTGGCTCTTTTATTATTGTCTACATTTTCAAATAAGATGTCTGAAAAGGAAAGTAAAATTATCGGATGGAGTTTTCTCCTTGGAGTTATTTTATTTTCTGGTAGTCTATACATTCTATTACTTACCGACATATCGATTCTTGGAGCAATTACACCAATAGGTGGAGTATCATTTCTTACAGGTTGGTTTTATTTAGCTCGTTTCGCATTTAAAGTCCAAGGAGATTCTAAAAAGGAGAGTATTATTGAAAGTTGATTTGGAATTTGGAAACAAAATAATCCAAAAATTCCTAATTAAATATTCATTGCTTTCACTCATTCGGGATGTTGTGGAATATACTTTTAAATCTTCTAACTAGAAATTAACAATGCAAGACCTCAGAAACGACCAAAAGCAGATCCCTATTCAGGGGGTTAAAGCTGCCACGCTCATAATTTCTGTTATTATCTTTCCAATTGCACTAATCCTTGCTATTGTTCATCACAGACAGGGTAATGCTAATTTCAGAATAGAATTCTTGCTTGCATTCATAATGGGATTGTTTGCAGGGATATTATTATTGTTAGGAGAATTAATTGGTGTATTAATACTAGTAATAGGTATTTTTACAGTACTTAGAAATTCTACTTATATTCGATCACTCGATTAGTAGGAAATCGGATCATTTTTTGAGAGATAGGTTCAAAAAGCCGTAAATTTGAATTTCAATATGCTAGATAAGATTACAGATTCTATATATGCTCATACCGAAGGGAAAACAATTGGTAATGTAGGCTTAATTGCTACTGATAATGGTAATTTTGTCATAGATACTTCTATGTTCCCAGCAATGGCAAGAGATATTAGAATTCAAGTGGGGAAGATAAAAACAGGAAAGCTTTCAGCTGCCATATGGACCCACTATCACGGAGATCATTCTTTTGGTTCTCAAGCCTTCAATGACTCTCCAATCTATGCACACAAAGCTGCAGCACTTAATTTTAAGGTTCAATACAGTCCTGATCGAGCAGAAGAGATGCTTGCAAATCAAACAGAAGAACGACGGAAAATGTTGGAAGGATTGGAAATGACCCCTCCGACAAAATTATTTGAAAGCAGTCCATATCATCTAGATGAGAATAAGTCTATTGTGTTATATCAGGTGGGTGGACATACAGATGGGAGTACGTTGATTTATTACAAAGAGGAAGAGGTGGTTTTTGCTGGTGATAATCTATTTGCAAATATGTATCCTTGGGGTGGAGATCCATCTGCATCTCCATACGATTGGATTCAAGCAATGGAAAAAATTAAGGAACTTAGTCCCAAAATTATTATCCCTGGACATGGTGGGGTCCTTTATGATCAAAAAGAAACAGAGAAATTCAAAACCTATTTCTCAAAGATTATTGAGTCAAGCGAAAAAATGTTACTAGAAAACACAGATATCGACACCGCGTATGAAACACTAAGTAATATTGATTTCTATGATCCCGGTGAGATGATACAACGCAAAGAGGGTACACTTCGCCACTGTTTTGAAGTTGTTAAAAAGAGGAATTCATAATGAGCTTGCACCTTGTTTATCCTCTAGGAAAGGCAATAGGATCAATGCAATTAATATTAAATACTTCTCTTAAGATGAAAAAGAAGGATGATCCGGATGCTTGGAAAGTGCATTATGCATTTGTAATGGAGAATTTGATCGAAATATTCGATAATCTTGAAAGTACTGGGCTATCTAATCCCACTTTGATAGATGTTTCAGATGAGCTAGAACGTATAGTTTCAATCTATGGTGAATTGAAATATGATCAGACCTTGCCCCGTGGCCAGAGAATTATTGGTGGTATCAAACAAAAATTTTCATTGATGCGTCAAAGTAGAAAGAATTTGAAAAATGAAGACATTGAAATTTTAAATGATAAATTAAAATTATGGGATGATCGTCTAGTCATAGTTTTATCCAATGAGTAATTGATATTAATATTCAAGAAATATAATAGTCAAATTTAAGCAATGATCTTTCAAAAACACATTTCCGAATGACTAATTATTTAGAAATTAAACAATTTTCTTGCACCATGAGTGATGAAATGGATATTGAGGTAGTTATTCGTAAAAAGAGAGATCTAAGAAAATTCTCTGAAAAACAAATTGATGATGAAATTCTATTAAAAATTCTTGAGGCAGGCAGGTTTTCACAAAGTTCCAAAAACTCACAACCATGGCATTTTATTGTGGTCAAAGATAAAGAAATTTTGAAAGCGTTGGCTGTAAATACTTATTCGGGTGATTTTATACCTGATGCACCATTGGCTATTGCTGTGATTATGGAAAATGGGAAACTTGAGAGCGATGTTGGTCGGTGTGTCCAGAATATGATGTTAGTAGCTTGGAAATATGGTATTGGTTCATGTTGGATCACAAATTTCTGGGAGAAGGCCAAACAAATAATTAACGTCCCAATGACCCCTAACTACAAATTAATTACAGTTATTCCTTTTGGATATGTGCACGAAGATGATAAGCCTCGAGGTAAGAAGATGAGAAAACCTTTATCTGAAATAGCTCATTTGAATTCATTTGGAAATAATATTTACTAATAAGAAAACCAATTTACATCTTGTTTAGGAGTGTAAGCAATTCTTCACTGTTTAGCCTTTTGGTGTAGTCAGTTTCTACATAGCGCTCTACAATTACACCGTCTTGACTAATAATGAAAGTTGCAGGTATTGGTAATTGCCAAGTATTGTTAGCTGTTAAATCAGGCAGATTCAAATTAAATTTATTTTGATAAACATTTTGTACATCTGACGACAACGTAAATTTTAATTTGTAACTATCTATTACCTCAAAATCCGGATCACTGAGGAGGTCAAAATGCAAATTATTCTTCTCGTGCATCTTAGCAGCATCTTGGATATTTTGTGGTGCTATGGCAAGGACAGTTACATTTCTCGATTGTAATTCCTCTCCAATTGCTTCGATTTGCTGTAGTTCCCTATTACAGTGTCCACACCATTCACCTCGGTAGAATGATAGAATTACAGAACCATTTTGCAGATTATCAGATAGTGTAACAGTTTGACCAGCTTGATTTTTTAATACAAAATTAGGGGCTCTTTCTCCTATATCTAGTCCTGGGGCTTCACCTGATCGAGCTAGATTTTCATTAAATATGTTGATAATCTCTCGAGGTGTTTGTCCTCCCACAGTTTTATTTTCAGTATCTGCCATGCTCTCAAGATCTCTTTAACTCAATTGTATTTTAACCGTAAGTACGAAGAATATTTTAGTTCCTGATTACTTTGAAAACACTTCTGATAGTAAGGAACAAATTGTTATAGTGGTAATTAGACCCTTCTACGCTGTTTTCCACGACTTATTTTACGTTCTAATAGGCGGGAAAATAATTCATTATAGACAAAACCTTCTACTGTTACCTGTAACTGTTGTAAATGCTTATCCAAAATAGTGGATTGTATCCCCTTTTTCTTACCCCAGTGATTATCAATATTTTCCAAACTATAAATAAACCCAACTGAGCTAGGTATACCTGACAATTCCGCTGTTTCCTGAAAAATTATTGACAAATCCATATCATCAAACTCGCTGTCGATTTGAACCACATCTTGGATAATAACATTCAGAACACATTCCAATAATGTTTTAGAATTATTTTCTGTTGATCGAGATTGATATTTTTTACATAGATCGGCTATCGCATTTAATGTGTTCTCTTTCAATCGAAAGTTATTCCCTGAGATTACTGAATGTTCTTTCTCAATGGTGTTTTGCTCAAAATCCTGTTTTATCTGTTTCAGAGTTTTGTTAACAGAATTTTTAGTACCTGTAGAAATTTGATCCTCAATTGTTACCCGTCTACTTGCTTCAGTTAGTACAGGTTTGCTTTTCACCTTGTTCAATTTATTTTTTAACTTTTCTAATCTGTTTTTTACTAAGAATTGTAATTCGAGAACTAGATTATCTTCTCCAATATAATCTCCCAGATCCTCAATTGTATGGATACCCTTAGTTTCCAATAAACTGATGACATCATCTTCTAGAAACTCAATCCCCTCCACACATATAACTTCACACTAATTTAATAAAAATGGTTCTAGTCTTGAATATACCAATTGGTTTGTGAAACCATAGTTTTTTATCAAGGGTTTAATCAAGTTATTTTAATTATCAGCAATCAAATTCACTAGATTCTCAAATGCAAAATCAATATTTTCCCCCGTAAGGGCTGAAGTTTCTATATAAATTATATCGGTCTCATACTTCTTCGATAAATTATTCAAATGATTCATACCTTCTTCCTGCGTTATGTGATTTTCAGTACTGGCACGCAAATCTATTTTGTTACCGAATATCACTAATGGGACCAACCTACCCTCATTTTCTATGAATTTATCAATCCAATTTTCGATATGATTCATTGACTCCCTATAAGTTATATCAAACACGATTATCACTCCTTGTGCGCCCTTGTAGAACCGCTTTGTAAGTAATTCAAAGGTTTCTTGACCTGCTAGATCCCAAATTTGCAATACGTATTCACCATGTGTCGCTAATGCAAAGTCAGCCCCCATTGTGGTAATATACTCTTTTCTGAATCCTTCCCCTATATATCTTAGCCTTAAAGTTGTTTTACCCACTCTAGGATCACCTAGGATAATTATTTTGAATATATTATTCATATTTATGGTCAGCAAAATTAATTCCTACTTTCATAAAATAAATTGTTTCCATAAATTTGATTTGTCTGATTGAATTCTTTCTATTTCCAATCATTTGAGCAATTTACAAAGACAGACAGTTATGTTTCAATATTTGATTCAAATTACAACACTAATTTGTAATTTTATTCCTGATTCTCCAAAAGAGAATAACTTTTTCCTTTATATACTCCAAGTCATGACTATAGATTATGATTGCGGAATTACAACTTTCGAATTATGATCACACACATTTTGAGAATGTGGATGATAGGCAACGCAGAACAATGCGCACTATAAGATTTTATCTTGATCACAAATTTGGGCATGGATTTTGGCATAGAATGGTTCAGACTGTTTCCTATGTAGGACCAATGTACCACAATAATATGACTCTTGATGACCGAATCTTACTGGATCTAATGTATACAATTTCCAAAATTGTTAATCTCTCATTAAATTATTTGATTGAAGATTATAACTTATTCAGATTCAAAAAATAATTTATTTCGGAGAAGATTAAAAGTAATCTTTGGAGGATCCTGGATTTTCCAACATCATCTCGCGTATTAATGGAATAGGTGTTCCGCCGTAGCTTAGGAACTCGTCATGGAATGTTTTCAAATTAAATTGTATATTACTTGCTTTACATTGAGCTTTGTAGTCTTCACGCAGTTTCAAAATCATAAGCTTCCCAAGTGTATAATTTAGGTACATGGGATCGATCGTTCCCCTCCTTGCCTCCATTGCAGCAGAATCAGGCCCCATAGTTGCTTTTTCTTCAAATAGATTTTGTGCTTCTTCGACTGTCATATTTCCAGTATGCATAGCCAATGAGGCTACGAACCTACAATTTCGCATCAACGCTGCTTGTAGTTGACCAACTCTAAATTTAGTATGATCGTAGAGGTTATAATCGAGTTCATATGCCAATTCCTCAGTATAATGTGCCCAACCTTCAACTGTTGTTATCGCAAATCCAATTTGTCTAATAATTTTGGATTTTTGTTGCTTCATGTGAAGCATATGCAAGTGATGACCTGGCCAAACTTCATGGATTGATGTACC
>JAAFKL010000292.1 GCA_021399405.1 Candidatus Heimdallarchaeota archaeon
ATAGTTAAGAATCTACGTTTATAGCCAGATTTGGATAATTTATATTCTAACATCCAGGTAAGTTGTCCATATGCCCATCGATGCATTCTCTTTCGATGTTGCTTATTTCCATTACCTCTTCTCTGTCTTCTACGGATTCCTTTTAACTTTCCAATACCAATCCACAGATCATATTGATTAGTCAAACTTAATAGATATTTATTGATCTCAGCTGAAAGTTGATGACTAATCTCATATTTTAATTCTGATCTTTCGGACCGTAATTCTCTCAACAGAGTATATAGACCATCGGTCTGTTCTTTATCTGTTGATCGTTTTGCTGCCTTGTGTTGTATTTCTGCAATCCTCTTATCTAATTTAAAGATGGATTGCTTTGTATTTTCTATTCTTTCCAGCTTGATAAATTTGTGACGAGATACACCATGTGAAGTAATAATTGATATTACCGCATCTCGATTTATACCCAGATCAATTCCCGCAATTGCTAACTCCTTATTTGATTTTTTAGGGTAATATTTGCTGGTTAATTGTTTTACTTCATGTCGAATAGCAAAGACTGCGTAGTAATTTCTTCGAGATCTGATTATTCGTACTGCTTGGAGTGAACCTTCCATGATTTTACAGATATCATAATTCTTAAGATCTAAATTTAAGGTCAATTTATCATGGTGAATTTTCTTATTTCCATTATTAATCATAGAAGGATTGGTATCCATACTATCCATGATAGTTAGAGTTCTCTCTTGATAGCGTAATTTAAACCTGCGATACCCAATCGATCTTGGAACAGATGATTTAGCTGTGGGTATTGAAGCATTACCTTTCGCTTTCAATTCGAGATAGGATAAATACATACCAACTGCAGTATCTCTACATTCTTTCATTTCATTCAAACTGATACGGGGAAACTGTGTTTTCAAATCATGATTTACTATATTACGATCTGAAGTTGTACAGGTTAATTGATCCAATTTACCTTTATCAATCTTAATGGAAATCTTCCCATTTTTCTTCTCCTTATACTCAACCAAATCTTTTCGGTTATCTTCTATGACACCAATATAACGCGATATAATACGAGAATCCCTTCCCAGTATTTGACGCAGTCTTTGCTTGTTTTTTTGACCAAGTAAAATAGTATTAATCAATACTTTAACTGACGTTGTTATTTGGTTTCTTTGAGTCATTTAAGCAAGACCTCATTATATATAAATCTGTGATCGATATGTATTTTTTAATTCAATACTAAAACTCATAAAGAAGAAATAATGTGTTTTGAAATTAATCACCGATTCCATTTTTTCAATACACAAATGATAATACATACCATATTAATCTAGAACCTTGTTATATATAAATCTATGAAGAGAGTATTTCTAATTCCCTGTAATATCCTCTAAAACACCATTTAAAAGCAAAATTATATCATTATATTTCTCAGAAATTTATGAAATATCGATCAGCATTCAAGATTTTGACGGAACAGGAATGCAATATAATTTCATTTTTGGAGATTAATGCAAATGCAAAATTTATATTTTGTATGATATTCAAATCGAAAAATCAACTTACTATTATTCAATAAAAAATTAAATCAAGTATTAAATCTTGGAACAGTAATTATGCTTTCTGTTTGCCAAAAGTGTATAGAACTAACAGGTGGATGTTGTGAAAATGTCACATTCGCTTTATTTGAAAGAGAATACCAGTTCTTTAAACAAAGATTCGATGATGGAACAGCCCCGAAAAATCACAGATTGGATGTCCATGATGAGGAGGGTGAAATATATGAATATAATTCAAAAGGTGAACCTTGCATGTATCTAGGTGAAGATAAGCAATGCACAATCTATGATATTCGACCAACCATATGCAGAACTTATCCCATTTTGTGGCAAGAGCCAGAGGATTCAAATGATTTACAATATTTTCTTGATATTGCTTGCCCATTAACATACAGAATCCCATATCGAGATTTCTTAACTTGGATTGATGAATATCAGAAAATAATAGATGAAATGGGAGAATTGGAATTTGAGAGAGATGACTCACAATATGTGAATTTATCAGAATTGCTTGAACAGGTTAATTTGGTTAAGTTAGTGAAAGATTCTAGCTTATTACCTTGATTACTAATTATTAATTCTAAAGATTTCCTCGTTCTGCTTGTTCTCTTTCAATTGACTCGAAGAGTGCTTGAAAATTGCCTTTTCCAAATCCTTTGCAACCTCTTCTCTGTATCACTTCATAAAAGAAAGTTGGGCGATCTTGAATAGGCTTTGTAAATAATTGCAAGAGATATCCATATTCATCACGATCAATGAGAATACCATATTTAGCCAGTGTAGAAACATCTTCTTTTATTTCTCCGACTCTGTCTATAATATTATCATAATATGTTTTAGGAACTTGAATAAATTCTACTCCTTTTTCCTTCATTTGTGAAACTGTTGAAACAATATCATTAGTTGATAATGCAACATGCTGAACACCTGCAGCATGATAATAATTCACGTATTCCTCAATTTGAGACATTTTTAACCCAGGTGCGGGTTCATTGATAGGCATTTTTACCCGATTATTGTAACTTTTTACAACCTTGGATCTTAATGTTGAGTATTGAGTTGCGATATCGTCGGAGCTGAATTCGATGAATTTAGAAAAACCAAATACTTCATGATAAAATTGGACCGTTGGATCCATCTGGTTCCAATTTACATTTCCAACAATGTGATCAATTCTAACAACTCCTTTTTGTTTGGTTTCAATATCACTAGTAAAAGGTTGATAACCAGGGAGGTATACTCCGTCATAACCATCTCTTTCAATAAACTTATGCACCACGTCACCATAAGTCCCAATTACCGAGATTCTTGCAGTCCCATAATCATCTTTTATTTCAGTGGGAGGTGTAATTCCTATAGCACCACGATCAATTGCATTTGTCCATGCAATCTCTGCATCTCGTACTTTCAAACCTACCACTTTGACACCATCACCATGCATCGATTGATGAGCACCCATTTCTGATGAGCCATTGTAAGGAGCAGAAAGAATAATTTTGGCGTTTCCCTGTTGCATCACATATGATGCAGATTTTCTATTACCTGTTTTTAATGTACTTGATCCAACTATGTCGAATCCTAGAGCGTGTTTATAGTAATAGGCAGCCTGATAGGCATTCCCGACCCAAAATTCAACTGCATCAAAATCCTCAACTGTTAATATATCCTCTGCTTCTTGAACGGTTGAATCTCTGTCTAAGTCCTGCACGGTCATTCTAAATTATTCATCTGACTGTAATTAAAAAACCAATCGACTAAAGCAAAGACTGCTTGGTGCAAATGTAGACCCTTATTAATTCATAAAATTTTCAACAAAAGTTAAAATAAACAAGTTCTATTTACGAATTTTTCTTGAGATTATGGGGATTAGAAGCAAAGCAAAAACAAATGTAGCTGAGAATGGAATTGACAAAGTCGGATCGTCATTTGGAACTATTGTATTGAT
>JAAFKL010000293.1 GCA_021399405.1 Candidatus Heimdallarchaeota archaeon
AGGTTTTTATGTAATATTCACAAAAAAGAGTACGTACGTACAATGATTAAAACACTAATTCTTCAGACCACCTTCGGTCAGATCTTCTTCTCGAAGGAAACCTTTTTTGGTTCAGAGGCAGGTGATTCAGATATTTCTCTCACTGCTGGTCTGATTTCAGCTATTTACTCCATGACAGAGGAGACACAGAAGCAAAAAATCACCGAGATTGAGCTTGAAGATACCAAGAGTGTATTTAGGGAGTTACCCGGGGATAGGCTCTTCATCCTAACAGTCGAGAACCGCATGGACAACAATGATGCAAATGAATTACTTGCAGACATCATTGATGGCTTTTTTGACAAATATGGGGATATACAACCAGATGGTATGATCCTTAATGACTTTGAAGGACCTGTCGATGAGATTGTTGCCAAGAGGTTATGGTACAATACCACTCCTCCTAGATTAAAAGTACTCGAATATCTTGTCTTGCTAACTATTTTATTCTCGGTTATCTGGTACCCGTATTGGCTACTTAATGCCAGAACAACTATAATGGATCCGATTTTCAACGGTCTGAATGAGGGATTTTTGGGCTTCATTCTGGCAGCACTGCTAGTTTTATTGGGTACAGTAGCACCTTTGGCCATCAATATCTTTTTACTCGGTAAATTCCCTACTCTCAAGCTACCCTTTCGTTACTTTAAAGAATTCTTCAAGAGACCGACAAGAGGAGGTTACGCAGAGATGTTACCCACTTGGTTTTTGGTAATTCCTTTAATGTTGATGGCTGGAATGACGTCTTTGATGATTGCTGGTAAAGGTATAGTTTACGCATTCTCAGTACAGAGGTTCAACGAATCTTTTGTTAATGCAAGACCAGTGTATATTGATGGAGTTTTCCAGTTCCAACTCTTCTGGAGATATATTGCGATATATTTTGTACTGTACTTCTTGATCTGGTTGGTTCTCTTTCCTGTAATAGTCGGATTAGTCACAGGAAACCTCAATAAAAACTTTCTCAAATCTGCCATGATAGTGACAAGTCTTGCTGGTGTTGCTCTTCTTCCAGGGCACCTTCTGGCTGGAAGTGTGTTAACCGAGCTTATGGGTTACAATCCAAATGATGCAGTGCAGTGGGCAACAAGTATCAATTCACTTGGTTTTATACTAATAATCACCGCTCCAATAAATTTATTTATTTGGGGGATGATCTTCTATCTAGGCATGGGAATTAATCCTTTAGTTCGGGTTAATAGGGGACGATTTATCATCGGTTTTGGTGGTGCTCTCTTTATCGTTTTCCAACTATTGGATCTGGCGTGGTGGTTAATTTTTGAATCAGGTTTATTAGGATTTAGAGTATTTATCGAATAAATCAACAGCATCAATAAAGAATTACTGAACTATTATTATTTCAATTAAAGTAAATTAAATCAATTCCCCAGCGAAATATAATTGTGTTGAATTATTGAGAGGGAAGCCTGTTAATATTTTTTCGAGATCTTCGAAGAATTACAATTAATGCTATTAATATTATTGGAAAGAATAACAGGTAATACGGGGGAGATTTTTCCATTTTAATGGATTGGAAGGCTATAAGAGATTCCCTTGCCTCAATCACTGCCGAGGCATACTCTCTTACATTGTACTTAGTAAGTGCCTTTTGTAACTTATCACTACCAGTTGCTCTATCCCGATCATCTCCGGTATTATCAAGCAGGTAGAGTGCCTGTATGATGTAATAATCTGCATACAATCTTGCAAGAGAATCTTTGTCATAAACTGAGAAATCCGGGTAATTCGTAAAATACCCCATAACGGTGGCAGTAAAATCAGTAACCCATTTATCTTTGTAATAGAAGGGATGAAAGAACCCCATCGCATGACCGATTTTGTCAAGAATCAGACTTGATATTCCTCTAGATCTCTTGTTGTCAGAATATATCTGATCCGGGTTGCTTGATAAGAGTTGCCAGTCAATAAAGTTGAATCCCTCAACAGTATCATTATCTTGTCTTAACTCAAATTTATCCTTAAAAAACACTGTTACAGGAAGCATATTTTCAGATATTTCACCATACAAATAGCTAATTAAATTCTGTTCAACATAGTTAAAAAACCCCGAGTTTAACTCTACATATGAATTATTACCCTCATCCTTCATGTACAAACTGATTTGGGATTCAAGATCAGGGATTTGATCCATCATCACCCAATCTAAATCAACCTTGAAATCAATAAATGGAAAAGCTTTGTTTAGAGTATCGTTTAATTTTTTCTCACTTACCATCCAATTATGTTTCTCATAGTCAACAATATCTGTGAGAATGGTGATAGGTACTTCAAGAATACCATTTAACTCCAAATTAGAATTCTCTATTACTCTGTCTGTAAAGAGTGAATTGGTAAATATCGTTTCAAAAAATGAACCCAGGAGGTCTTTTAACCAGATTAGATAATCTGGGGACGATTTATTTTCGAAATAATTTGCATTTTTGAGGAGTGGATTTTCCTGATAAAGACTACTTAGAATTGAATTAATGAATTCTCCATACCATACAGAGGCTGATATATCTATGTAGTGGAGAGGGAGATTATCCACTCCACCCCAGGCAGATACCTGCTTTCCCAATTCTAAGCCTTCTGTGTTAGCAATGAATTTTTCCGAATAGAATCCAGTGTCAAGATCTAATGGTTTTATGGTGAACCAATGCTTATTCAATTCATCAAGATTGAGTAGAAATAAGGTGTATGTTCCCATATCACCATCCCACAAATTATTTTCTAACCAATCCAGAGTAAATTGAGCATCGTAGGAATTGCCTCTTATTTCTTCAAATAATTTGGGATTTGATTGATTTATCTGATAGCCATTGTTCTCACCCCTCACCTCTATTGAATTAAGGTAGGAGCTAAGATCTTGAATTTGGTGATCAGATAGAAAATCAACCTTAATATCATAGGAATAAAATCCCCCATAAGCTATCTTACCTGGGAAAAACGAAGAGTAGAAGAACCTAGTCAGATCATCAATCAAATAGGTAGAATTAGAGAATACCCTTGGATCCAATACAATATTTATTGAGGTATTTGAAGGTCTAGGTGGTAGAATTCTTGGAATTTCAATATCTTCTTTTGCATCTTGAGCTTTTCCTATGGACATAGGATGTAGCAATATAAGAAAAAATACAGCTAATGTTGAGATTCTATTCAAATTAAATCAGAAAATTGTTTTACATTTAAATTTGTATGGTTTGGTGGGAAGAAGCATAATCTACTAGTAATTTTTAAATAATTTACGGCGTTCAAGGATTAACTATCTATCAAATAAAAAACTGATGATTTGTAAAATAATATTATAAAAATACTATTTATTCCTTAATTTTCATAAATATTTACAAGTAACTTCGGGTTATATAATTTGATGAATAAAAATATTTCATTTTTGTTTAAATTATTAGCAATCGCTGGATTGGCTCTTGGTTTCTTATTTCCACTCCTTACCGGATCTGTGGCCACTGAGTGGATAACAGATGTACCAGTTGGAGCCCCTGCTGATTTCAAGGGTACTGTTTTCGAGATCGGAATTATGGTCAACACCATAAACGGACTAGAATACAACAATGATACCCAAACTTTTGAGTTAAGACCTGCGACAGACAATGAATTTACTAATGCAATGAATATTCTGCAGTC
>JAAFKL010000294.1 GCA_021399405.1 Candidatus Heimdallarchaeota archaeon
AGGATCACCAATGGAGTTATTCCAAAGGCCCTTAACCACCTAGAAAAATTTGTACTTAACTGAGACAAGATTTCTTACCCTACCTATAAACCACCCCGGGTTAATAATTGATTAGCCTAATAAAATGCAAAATTCTGGGAAAGACATATTATATTCATGATGTGTAGATCGATCTGATCAATTGAAACAGTTACTTGATGAACTAGCTGGCATATTTCTAATTTCATAATAGCACATTTTTAAAATATAAATATAAATTGCAATAAATGAGGAGAAGAGAGCCACCTCAGGAAGAATTCATAGCTTTTTTCCCCAAAGATTCTATTAATGATAAAATATTTATTGGATATTTGATGAGTGACCTTTCGAATAAATACCCATCAGGTTTTCATAGTGTGAGTTTGAAAGACGTTGCTGAGGTATTGGATGAGGGTGAATACCTGAAGTACATGAAATCTGCAACGGAAGCGGAGACTACTAAATATAGTACTCTTTTAGAATTGGAGAGAGAGGGATATGATTTACCTATAATGGATTACATGATGGAGGATCGTGAATTTTACAGACTTAGGATATCAGAGGGTTATATCTGTATCAAAGTGAATTTTATTAGAAAAGGAAGTGATATAGTAGGAATAGGTGTCGGAGATCGGAAACGTGAGGTTATTTATCCCGAACCAAACCACATAGTCAAGTATTTAGAGGTGTTGGATTGATTAGGAAAATAAAATTGAATGAAATACCCCATGATACTGATGATGAGAGGATAATGGCATTACGATTAGAGTTGAAATTATTGCGGGTGAATGAAAATCAAATAATTTTCGAGTACTATGGTGATGAAATCGAGAAATTGGAAGTTGTGAGAAAGGTATCCATAATTCCGAGCAGCATATATCAATTTACCACTCTTAGAGAACTCAAAATATCATGTAAATCTATTGTCATCAATGATACCATTGAAAATCTCAAAAAATTGAACTTTCTGTCCCTTAGAACTGATAAATTTGGAGGAATTTCTGCAAATGTATCTAGATTACCCCTAACATATTTTTCATTGAAAACTGAAATTACTGAGGGTATAAAGAAATCATTAGAGGATATTTTCAATGATGAATTGATACAATCAATTAGAAAAAACGAGATTGCCTATTCTCAGAGAATGAATGGTGTAAAAGAAAATAAATCCGCGAGATTTCCCCTTTTATATTGTGAAGGGCAGGAATTTATCAATGGGATGATAAAATCTGGACTGAATATTAGTTTGATCATAGAACCCAAAAAATCAAGTGATCCCCAAATTAATGTAGTAAATTCAATCAAAACGAGACGTAAGATTAAATCAAATGTCTTTGTTACTGAAAATTATAGGATTACTGAACTGTACATTAAAGATAAAGGAGTTCCAGAAGGGATAGAAGGTCTTCAACATCTAAAAATACTGGATTTATCCAATCAGGGTTTAAAAGAAATACCTGACTTCATTTGCAAATTGAACTCACTTCAAACACTTGTACTCACTACAAACCATTTGAAATGTTTTCATAATATTAGTAAATTAAAAATCAATACATTTGATATATCAGATAATCAACTGACAGATATTCCAGAGGAGATCTCTAAACTGAAATATCTGAAGAAACTAGTGTTGAGGAGAAATAAAATTATAAGTTTTGAGAGTTGTAATGTCCTAAATGGATTGAGTTCTCTATCATTTCTTTCTCTAGCAGAAAATGGCTTGAAGGTTCTGAACAATCCACTCCAAAACAACTCTATAAAGTCCCTAGATCTGAGTGACAATATTATCAAGAGGTTGCCAAGTAGGTACTTGCATACGAAAAATGGTTTGGAATTTCTTTTTTTAGATGGTAATCCTATTGAGATTATTGAGTATGACAAAAATAAGCCAAGCTCATTAAAGAGAATAGATGTGGATTCTAGCCTTCTTAAAGGAAAGATGAAAGATATATTTGTTGAGCTTGATCGTTCTGTGAGAGTGGTGGTAATTGATAAAATTACCAGTAAAAAAAACATGTCACTGCAATCTTTCACTTCTGAACCTGTAAAGAATCTGGTAAGTAGAACAAATGCATATGTACCACGATGGGTCTCTAAAAAGGAATTGCATCGAGTAATGAAAGAGCGTCGTCTACCCACCTCACCCTCTTCAAGAAATTACTACAGAATTCGTGATAGGGTGTTGGATGAACTTCTTGAACCGAAATATCCCAGAAAACAATACCGGATTACCAAAAAAACTGATAAACAGCAAAATATAGGAATGAAAAACACATGGCAGGTAAAAGGTAGTAAGGATAATATCTATACTGTCACATTGACGGGAGAAAAATGGCTATGTACCTGTCCTAGTTTCAAATTCAGAAAACAGAATTGTAAACACATCAAGAGAAAAATCAATGAGGTTGAGGAATCTAAAATTACTTTGCGTAGCGAATATCAGGTGGAAAAACAGGAAATATCAACAAAAGTTGAAAATCACTCAAAATCACTCAAAGTTGATAAAGAAGGAGATTCAACTCCTGTGGATGATAATAACACACATAAAATTGCTCGAAAGAGAATTAAAAGAACTACTCTTGATGATTTCTTCTAATCGTGAGAAGGGAATGAATCTGTTAACTGGTTTACTTCCCAAGATAGTATAGAAATAATACTATCAGAGGTTAATTTAATCGGAGGTTAATCATTGTTGGGTGAAAAATTACTAACTAAAGCCTATTTATTGATAATTGGATGTTTGAAGGAAAAAATTATTAGTTCGATACTCGATGATGATTTAAGTAGAATTAAGTTGGTTTTAAGAAATAATGTAACTGTAAACTGCGGACGATGAAATAATTTACAAAATCTGTCAACTAACTTGAGTATCTAAGCAAGATAGAAAACATATAGCAATGGTTGTAGACGAGTTTGGATTTAAAGGATTGATTACTGTTGAGGATGTTCTGGAAACACTTCTTGGAATTGAAATCATCGATGAGGACGATGAGATCGAGGATATGTAGGTATTAGCTCGTCAAGTCTGGGAAAATAGAATGAAGAGACTTGGCCTTGATCTGAATGAAAGCAAAGAAGAACAGTGATTTGAACAAGTTAATTGCATTAGAACTGAGATGAAATTTATAGAATTATTTATTTTTTATTAATATTTGGTCGTTACAAAGTCAGGTATTCTTGTATTTGTGGATTATATTCATGATACGTATTTTGCATCTATCTATGTCTCACATTGAAGCATTACAATTATCATCATCGAACTTTTTGTTAAATTTCCGTACCATCGTGAAGTCTTGATTGGAATTTTTTAGTATGTAATATGATTAATGGTTTTTTATTATCTAAACCAAGCTCTCGAAGATTCATAGCCATTAAATGGTTAGAATCTCCAACTTTTAATTGCATCTTTCTACCAAGACTGAATTTCGGCCATCCACGAACGATAACCTCGGTTCTGATTTTCTTGTTGTTTAGAATTGAATATATAACGGAGACGTGACCAACCAGGTCCAGCTAAAAGAGAGAATCACCAATGGAGTTATTCCAAAGGCCCTTAACCACCTGGAAAAATTCGTATTGAACTAAATTTAGTGGAATAAACTAAAAATATTGAATTGATAAATATTCTCCCCACAATTTCATAAAAATGTGATATTCTCTACTAATGTGGGGTGAATTATTAAGTATCTATCTTTGAAAGAAATTCATTTATTACACGAAACACAGTTTCTCTATCCATAATTTGCAATCCATGTCCTATGCCCTCCAATTTCACATGAGTTGCATTAGGCATAAGTGACATCATTTTTTCCACATCATCATCTGTAACCAGACCTCCAAGACTGGTATCAGCCTGAATTATCAGTGTTGGGCATTTAATTCTGGGTAAGAAATCATCAAGTATTATTTCATATCCTTCAGTTAATTTTTCCAGGTAATTGGAACTAAACCAACCATCAACTACATTTTGATCTACTCGATACCAACACTCAGCCATTGTGAGAAAAATCTTTTCATCTTCCATATCACCTCCCAGTAGTGCCTTCATAGAGATTGGATCATCAAGAGTTGGCCAATCTACCATCATATTCTCACTTTCTTTGATATATTCCTCAAAAGAATTAACCTTGGCACGTAATTCGCCAGATAATTTCAAAAAGAGTTTCATTTGCTCATTTCTGATCGAATTCCATCTCTCTTGTGAAGTATAGGCGTGAAAAGGTGAATCTCCCAGTATAAGTGCTCTGACACTTTCAGGTTGTTCAGCTGCAAATATTGATCCTATGACACCTCCCATTGACCATCCAAATAGCACCAAGGGCTCATCAATTCTTTCACCAACAAATGATACAGTGTCCTTAAGATGATCCTCGAATTTATCCCAGGTTCCAGTCCACTCTGATTTTCCCCTTCCTCTGAGATCATAGGCAAATACACTCCAGCTTTCTAATAAGTCGGGAAGTATGGGATTGATTGTTTGCCAGATATTTCCTGCTCCATGAAGATAGAGAAAAGGTGGATTTGCATTCTTATTTTCATAATAATTGAGGATAACTTCACCTGTATTGTGTTTTTTATCCATGTATTCCATAATAAAATGAATTTGATATATTATTTAAGTCTATAATGAATCAATGCTCAAATTGTCATTAATGAAGTTTTAACACAAGACTTTATTGATATCAAGTATTTAATAACTATTTTGCACTTTCCAAACAGGTATGCAAATGGTCAGAGAATAAATCATATTCCTAATTCGGAATAATGAAATATTTTCATCAATACTAACTTTCTTAAAAAATATCCAGAGATTAAAATCATGAAAGAATACAAAATCAAAGATTGGATCTTCATAGCTGCGATTCTAGGTGGAATATCAGTTGCACTTGGTGCATTTGGTTCACATCTGCTTGAGGGTATACTGGACACCAAGGATTATGATATCTTCAGAACTGGTGTCAGATATCAGATGTGGCATACCTTGGCCATATTCATAACTGCTGTACTACAAAAGAATTTCAATCTGAAAAGATTTAATCAGATTCAGTGGTCTTTCCTGCTGGGCATCATATTCTTCAGCGGTAGTCTGTACATACTTGTTCTTACACAACTAAGATGGTTTGGTGCCATCACTCCCATCGGTGGGGTTGCGTTTGTATTGGGTTGGGGTTTACTGGCAATGTCTGCAAAGAAATTAGATACAGAGTAATTTAATAATTATCTTATTTGACTGCTAATCACATAATCTTTTTACTGTCTTTCCAATACTCTTGAAGTATGTTCAGAATTATCAAAAACATAACGAGGACAATTTTCAGAAAGAAGGTGGGATTTGTTCATTTTGTACTCAAGGGTAAAATTGCC
>JAAFKL010000295.1 GCA_021399405.1 Candidatus Heimdallarchaeota archaeon
GCTCTTAAGGCTAAAGGCTTTTTGAGTGGGGCTCCCGTCATTATCCCTAATGTAGCATCCTAGGATAGTTACAAGAAAAAGTATATTTTTTGAATGATAAACCTATCGCATTTTGTATTTAAATTTTATATGCTAAGGGAACTTTTTCATTTGGCTTCTATAATTAATGTTAATATTACATTCGTGTTCCAACAATTATATTGAGCGATTTGTTAAACCCAAACTATCTCTATGATGATATTTTAAGATCTCAAGCACAAATTGATGATTTTTGGGGTGAGATTCCAAGGAGTTATGGAGATGCTATAGATCTTGTTAAAAAAAGGAATACAGGTACTAAGCGCTCAGAAATACATTTGGAAAAGCTTGCAATCCTAAAAAAGTTTCTTATCAAGTTCCACAATGATATGGGTATCATGTCTGATAAAGTATTAGAAAATATTGAGAATTTAGATAATGGATCAATACTAATGGGTCAACAGCCAATTGTTTTCGGAGGTCCTGGCTTTATTGGTAATAAATTTGGATGTTTATCTTTCCTTGAAAAATTAGCTAAAAAAGAGGATCTCGCCCTAGCACCCATCTTTTTCATAGGTGATTATGATGGGTTACAAAAAGAATTGACTAGAACTTATTTTCCGAATCCCATTTCCCAAGGGGCAGTGATAATTGATGGAAGTGAACATCTGTCTGAGGATAGCAATATTGCCGTCCATCTTGCCAAAATTCCACCTCTATCTTGGTTAAATAGTGAAATTGAAAATCTCGCTAATCAATTGAGAGGATTTCAAAAGCAAGTCAAGGGCCCTGCGAAATTTATTTTCGAAGAACGTTGGGATCATTTGTCTACAATTCTTAAAACAAGTTATCAACAGTCAAATACTCTATCTGAATGGGCAACAAGAATTTGGGGATATCTTGCAAACATAGTTGCCGATTTGGGTGTTGTATTCCTTCCAACCTCTCATCCAGAAGTGAGAAAATTAGTAGCGTCAGAATACCACAAATATATTGATAATGGAGAATTATATGCCAAAAGATTTCAGGAGGCTACTAATTCTCTAACAGAAAAAGGGTATAAACCTTCGCTTCCGCATAGGCATTCAGATTATGCTCCATTTATGATGGAATGTGAAGATGATGGGACAAGAGTAGCCACCACAATTGTAGAAAGAGAGGGTGATAGATGGGCGGAAGGAACCTGTCCTTGTTGTGAGGATACTTTCTCAATTAAGGTAACTACTGAAAAAGATCTTGAAAAAATCGCAACAAATATTGGACCAAGAGTCGATACCTCTCAAGCAATCTTTCAAGGCTTAATGGATATCAAAATTCGAATATCTGGTCCTGGAGAAATTGCTTATTATGCACAAGCAGCTCCTGCAGTAAACACAATTGGTTTTGACTTACCAATTTTTATCAAATATAAACGAGCATTCTACAATACTAACTGGATTGAAAAGTTAGGCCAAATGCTACATTCTCGGAATCAACCTAGCTTGCACCAAAGCGCACTTTTCAACATCTTGAGAACCCGATTTCAAGGGATAAAAGCAGGTGAGACAAAAGTTATCCAAGATGCAGAATTATCCATGCAGGAGTTCATTAATTCACAATATGAGAAACTTATGTCGAGTAAAAAGAGCATGGACATTCAAAAATATCTTGGTTGGCAATATGGAAAATTTGATCAATTCAAGTTTGGTCAAGAAGTTTCCTGGTCTTGGATTGATTTAGCTTTACAAACAGGGGCAAGAGATTATCTTCAAACTTATTATCGTATGTATCATAAAGATTCAATTGTTGGATCAATGTATTATATCAATACTTCAATTTAATTAGTAAATTGTTCTGTTGTCTGTTTTTCAATTGATAGAACGGAATTGTAGATTTCCTCATATTGTTTCACGATTTTTACAGTAGAAAATTTATCAGTTACTTGTCTTCTACCGTTTTTACCAAATCTTGATCGTAATTCTTCATCAGCCATTAACTTGGCTAACTTTTCAATCGCATCATCTTTAGATTCAATATCATATAACAACCCTGTTACATTGTTTTGACAAACTTCTGGTACTCCACCCACATTTGAAGCCCAAACAGGTGTTTCTGATGCCATAGCCTCCGCAATGGTAAGGCCGAATGATTCAATTTTACTAGTAGATGCTAAAATAGATGCAGAGGATAGCAATGATGGTACATCTTTGCGGACACCTAAGAAATTAACATTATTTTGAATTTTGAATTTTCTTGCCTCACGTTGACAGACTGGCCAGTCTGGGCCATTACCAACTAAATCTAGAGTCCAATTTGGAAATTCTTTAACGAGCTCTGCGAAAATTTGTATCATGTAAGGGACTTGTTTGACAGGTCTGAAATTTGATGCATGAATAATATTGAGTTTCCTCTTCTCATCTTTGGGATAGAATTCAGAGATATTAATAAAATCATATACTGTTTGAACTGAGTGAGTGGGTAATGAAAATACCGATTCTGTCTCCCGAGCTAAGAATTTAGATACTGATGTAACTGCATCGGTTTCTCTCAAAGCTAATTGTATGGTTTCATTATAACTTATATCTTTTCCCAAAGTATGTGTATCAGATCCGTGAGTTGTTACTACGGTTTTCAATCCACTCATCTGCTTTGCTAAATATGAGGCCACAGAATGGGGGATAGCATAGTGTGAATGCATTATTTCTACTCCAAAGTCTCTAACGATTTGGGAGATTTTGGCTGCAGCCTGGATGGTATATGGTGCCCCTATATCTTTAAAAAGAGCATAAGAGGGCTGATCGACTAAATGAAAGGTTATATTATCAAATTTATCGAAGTCTTTCAGGAAAAATGGTTTTTTGTAGAATAGAAAATGTATATCGTGACCCAAATTTGCCAACTCTATTCCTAGACGAGTTGCTATCAGTCCTGACCCACCCATTGTGGGGAATCCTGTCATCAGTAATTTGATCCAATTAACCTCCTTCTCTATTGCAATCTATGATTGATATCATCCATTAAAAAATAAGTTGGATGCGTCTAATTTCTTTTTCTATTAAAACCAAAATATATTTGGTTAAGAGTAGTAGATAATTTTTTGTCTATTTACATGTAGGTGATTATTTTTTACTTAATGTTATCCAATATTTTCTTTATTGGACATTGTATTCAAACATCCTCCTATGTTATTACTATTTAGAAGTGACATTATGATCTAACTAAATAATGGTTTTTCACGTTCCACAAACACTATCAGGTGTCGCCACCACCTCTTGCGAGGCTAATAATGTTTTCGATTTATTTACAAAATCCGTGCTTCTGTCATCTTCTCCCTCACTCGATGACTCGATTAATAAGATCAGTGAAGATGGTTTACCGTGATTTTTATCCACCGCTTGATCATTAGAAACGGCGTTCCTGTGTGACAGATAAGAACTTCCTCGGATATTTTTTTATCAATACCTTCATAGTTTTTGGTTTCGCAAAACCTAGTTCTCAATTGATCATTTAGTACTCGGTTATTTAAAGTACTGAATTATATTCTCAGTAAATCAATATAATAACTAGTCAATGCATTAAAAAATAAATTGGAAGTGTCTAATTTCTTTTTCTAATATAGTCAAAATACATTCCTTTACTAATAATTGATAATTTTTTGTTCTAAAGTTGTTTCTATCAAAATGTCGAATGAGATTGATCTTTATTTATAATTTCACCCAAGGGCTACAGATAATTAATTAATAGCAACATGTAATCTCTAATAGGAAAACCTATTCCGTGGTAATTAATGAAGTTAGAAGAAATCGCGAGAAAATCTATTGAAATCATTAAAGCCAGTGGCAGTGAAGGGGTAACCACTGCAGAATTAGCGAAAAGGCTAAACGTCCCTAAGCGGAGGGTATACGATGTGAAGGCTATAATGAAAGCAGCAAATCTTATCTCAACAACCCGAGATAAGGATGGGACAAAGATTACTTGGAATATTATGAATGATGAGCCGATATCTGCGGAAATCAGTAGGATTAGGTCTAATAAGATAAAAATCACTACAACTGGTTTTATCACTAATGTTTCAAATCGAGGAACTGAAGTAATAATTGAGGGTACGAGCCCTAGTATGTCGGTGGAACCTTTGTAGCATCTTTAAAATTTATCAATTTGTTTTTATCATTTTATTGCGGAAACTTTGTCTTCCATTTTACGTACTTTGTCCCTACGATCGTCTATCGTCAAACGAGTCATAACTCTTTGAATTCCCTCATCAAACAAACTCTCATGTCCAGCTTTTACAACTTTGAATATTGTATCGATGTCATCAGCTTCAATAATAGTGCCCATTGGATGATGTAAAGTTGTGATCTCACTAAAACTGTCAATTACTTTAACTGCCTTCTTAATATATTTAGAAACACTAGTACCTTCGGGTCCGATGACTGAGTAAGTGAGTTCAGCAATTACTTTCATTTTCGGTTCAATATCCATACGTCAGAGATAATATTGAATGCTATAAATCCAGTATTACATTAATATTAAGAAATTAATCTATTTAATTTTATTTGCTATAATAAATCCATATTGGTTCACTTCTGCAACCCAATTCTTTGGGATCCATGTAGTAGTATCTAATTGATTAATAATGAGGGGTCCATTCTCTTTCCAATTCGAGCCTAGTTCGTATTTATTATAAACTGGGACTTCATTTTCATAATCAAGCACGGTTTTGTAATGCAAGGGAACAGGTTTTTCTTTAAATTCTAATTTTGGAATTATCGGGTCATCATGAGGTATAATCAGAGTTACCCTAATGGCTACTAGTTCAATTGGCTCATTTTTTGCAACAAATCCATATCTCTCTTCGTGTAGATCCAAAAATCCCTGTTTTATCTTTTCTTCATCTGGATCAAAATTCACAGTAAGCTCATAAGATTGACCCTTAAATCTCATTGATAATGACCTTTCTAAACTGTAATTTTCTAAATCAAGATTATCCTTTTTGGCCAGATTCAAGGCTTCAGTCTCTAATAGTTCGTATTTATCCTCTAATGTTTTTTTGTTTATCAGGTCCCAGCTTGTAACTAATCCCTGAGAAGTATCATAACTATAATCTGCTCCTATTAATCCCATTGCTGCCCATGCACCAGGTATAGGCGGAATGATTACTTGATCAATATGCATCAATTCTGCTAATTCGCATCCATGTACTGGTCCAGCACCTCCGAATGCTAAAAGATAAAATTTTCTTGGATCTAAACCTCGTTGGGTAGTAACCGATCGAAGAGCCGCTGAGATGTTTTCATGAAATATTCTTCGTGCGCCTGCTATGGCGTCAAATTTATCTATTTTCATTTGCGAAGCAAGTACTTCCATAGATTTCTCTGCCATATCTCTATTCAATACCAGTTCACCACCTGCAAGCTGTTCAGATAGTACACCGTAAGATAAATCCGCATCAGTAACGGTCGGAATTGTTCCACCTTGATTATAGGCAACCGGTCCAGGAGACGCCCCTGCACTCTCAGGTCCCACTTGGATTAATCCTGAAGTAATTTGAATTAAACTACCACCTCCCGCACCAATTGTTTCAATATCTATTGCTGGGGCTGACACTGGTAACCCACCAACTTTTAATGTTTGATGAAATGAATTTTTACCGTTTACAATAGATGCTACATCAGTGCTTGTTCCCCCAATGTCCAGCGTTAGTAGATTAGGGGTTCCAATTAATCTTGAAGTGAACTCAGCTGCTTGGATCCCACCCGCAAGTCCTGAAAAAAGAGTATGAACCGGAAACTCAGCTATAGTTTGACCCCTCGCTAGGCCTTTAGAAGATTTCATTACCGCAAATAGATCTGAGAGATTGTCATCTCGAATTTGTTGGTCCAAATTTTTAAGATAGTCTCGCATTAGAGGTTTCACATATGCATCCATTACCGTTGTACTCATCCGCTCATATTCTCTGTATTCGGGCAATAATATTGAGGATACAGACACGATATAATCCTGCAGAGCTTCTGCTAACTGATTTTCATGAATCGGATTAAGAAAAGAAAAAAGTGTACAAATTGCAATGCTGTCGAAATCTAATGTTTTGATATTGTTTAGTAATTCTTCCAAATCTTGTTTTTCAAGTTCTTTCTCTATACTGCCATCAGATATGATTCTTTCATTGATTTCCAGTCTAAGATTCTTACTTACTAGAGGTTCAGGTCTTGTTGGATACAAAGCATAGATATCATCTCGATTCTGCCGACCAATTTCAATTATATCTTTGAATCCCTTAGTAGTTATGAGCACCACTTTGCCCCCCTTTCTCTCGATGACTGCGTTTGTTGCTACAGTGGTACCGTGTAACACTTCCTTTACAAAACCTAATCGTCTCAATGATTCAATAACTGCTAAAAGTGGATTTGAGGGGGTTGAAGGAACTTTAATAACTCTGATCTGATCTTTTGAAATTGCAATCGTATCAGTAAATGTGCCCCCCGTATCTATACCTGCAATTAACCAGTTATCGTTTTCCACTATCCTAAATTAAAGTGGAGGTATAATATTTCAATCGATTATATTGTAGAAAAATGGATTAACAAAATCAATTAGTTCTTATTTTGTGTAAATATAATTTGTTTGCGGAGTAGACGAGTAGCAAAAGGGCCTAAGGGTTCCTAGGAAAGTCCGGCTACCTTCGAGAAGGGATATTACGAAAGTA
>JAAFKL010000036.1 GCA_021399405.1 Candidatus Heimdallarchaeota archaeon
CCTCATCAATACCCTTCTCGCCTCAAGCGACGGGCGGTGTGTGCAAGCTCCAGGGGAGTATTCAGGATGTCATAATGAAACATGTCTGATAAGTTGGTAGGAAAGGAAGGTGATCTAATTCTTCATGTTAATAATCAATAACTCTTTAGGATTGGATATATATCCTTTAACAATAGTATCATTTCCTTTTTTTTTGCTTGATCTGAGAGAATACAACTTTAAGAAATGAAATCTTCTATTGTATCTTATGTGGTCATTTATAGTAAGAAAAACCATTTTTATGAGTATAAAACAAAGAATTGATGATTCGAAGTTGATGTTTAGAGAGAGGTAATCTAAAGTAATTGTATCATTCAATTGATTTTGCTTTATTTAGGAGATATTGCAATCCATTACTTGTAAGCTTCCAAGTCATTTCTCCACTAGGATTCATTTGAATTAATTTTTTTGTTCGAAGTTTTGTAAATGCTTTTTCTATTTTTCTCATAACTTTTGGATTGTTTTTATCTTCTTGGTGGAGTCTCTTGAAAATCTCTTGTTTAGAATATCGACCAGATAAGGAATAATTAACTGTTTCCCCGATTGCATTCAGTAATTTTTCTTCTGATGGGGTAAGTTCTACTTCCATACGATAATATACGTTTAATAATATATAAAGATTGGGTTTACAAAGTATGTAGTATATGTCAAAAGTAAACATCAATAAAAAATTAAAGATGATGGTATATGTCAAAAGTGTAATAGAATATATAAAGTATATACATAATGTAAACATTATGTTGAGAAAGTATTATATATGACTAAGTATTATATTATATTATGATGAGATATAAGGCTTCTCCAGCCGTCGAACAATTCAAAAAAAACAAGGAGGATGAAAGAGAAGAAAGAAAAGATAAAATAATTTTATTTATCAAAAAAAATCCTGGTAAATCAATATATTATATCTCGAAAGAAATTGGAATCCCAAGAACTTCTTTACCTAAACTTCTTAATGAACTAGTTGATGAAGAAGAATTAAAGGTTGTTGAGGAAAATAGTGGTAACACTAAGCGTTTGAAAAAAGCTTATTACATCACGACAATAGATGATTTTTCTTACGACAATTTCATAGCTAATAATTTGAAAAACAAAGATTTCAATAAATTGACATTAAAATTAATGAAATCGACTTTGAAAAATAAAGGATCTTTTAGTTTAATTTTACCTGATGAAGCAGTTGTGAAAATCAAAAATTATGAGGATCTTAAAAAGAAATTATTAGAATATGAAATTCAAATAAAATAAATTATTACTATTATTTAGTTTTCAACAAAAAATAGCCTAAATGATCATGTTGAGATGATCTGTTCTTTACGAACATTCGTTACACGGCTCGGGCAGGGTTTGGAAATTGTCATTTAGTGATTTAATTAAAATTTCCTGATACAATATCTTCTTCATCGATATCAAAATCATTTAAGATAACGCTATTAATAGTGTATTCTTTATATTTATAGGCCTCTTCCAATAACTCTTTTTGTTTCAAATACCCATATCGATCAATAAAACTATTCAATATATCATGAAAACTGTGTAAAAAATCGCCATACCCATCTTCTGTTACGTAACAACCGTAAGATGTCAATGAATATTTTGTTAAATAAAGGATATCTGTTTTGATTCTATTCTCAGAAACTTCTTCATCAATTAATCCATTAAGAACCAATCCTTCCAATGTTAAATCAAGGATTTTGCAATAAGGACCAAAATAATGAGCTTTAAATTCAAACAAATTAAATTGTGGGTTTTCAATTTGAAATAAGAATATAAGTTTCTGTATCCTCGTTTTGCCATAAATGGTTGGCATTTTGCCAAATAGTTGTAAAACAAGCTTTTCTCCAAGATTAAGAGAGCCTCTGGTGGAATATTGGTATGTCAACCAAATAACCTCAGAATGAGTCTCGGTCACTCTCAACAGACAAATTTACTACATTTGTCCGGGTAACCACATCACCTATGTGTTCAAAGATAGGAATAAGTATTGTATCATCAGCATGTTTCTTGTTTACTAATGTAGATTTGGCAGTTTCAAATATCTCACGAATATAGGTTAAATTCAACTTGACTAACCCATTGTGATTCGGATGGAATTCAATCATTTTAATTTTCTCCAAGTGTTTCTTATCATTTTGATATTGGCTATTATTAAGTCCATCTTCACAGAATTCACCAAATTTTTCTGTGATTTGTGATTTTTTAAAAAATGTATTTGGACCATCTTCATAATGAGCTAGAAGCAAAGCTCCAATAATTTGAATTCTTCGTTTCCTAGTTGATTTTTGACGAGATATTTCCATATCCTTCGTTCCAAATTCAGCTTCTGCTTGATCTAGTAAATCTCCAAGTCTATCCAGTAATTCATCCTTTGGAAAATTAGGATCGAGTAGATTCACTTAATTTTAGTAACACATTAAAATATAATAGGATTGCGCATGGCTAAACTAGCGAAGATTCCTTTAGCTAGTTTGGAGTTGCTAGATTAACCAAGTTTACTTAAACTAGCGAATCAAACCGTTTTATAAAATGATACCAATGGCAAACTATGGAGTTTTTCTCCACTAAACATAAAGGTGAGTACAAATTATGAACACAATCAACAGCGATCAATCACATGAACATGTGAAGAATAAAGGAAAAGGTCCTAAACAATATTTCGTAAATATTGAAGGAACTGAATATGAATGGGATAAAAATACCATTACAACAAGTGAAATTCGAACTCTTGGAAATCTTCCTGCAGATCAACCCATTATCTGTGAAAGGCCTGATGGGACTGAAAGGGAATTAAGAGAAGATGAAGTGGTCGAATTAAAACCAGGACACAGATATGGTCGTGCATCACGCTACAAAAGAGGATAATCTATGAACGATAGGATATCACAAGAGATCGAATTGTTGAAAGAGAGATATCCTGATCTAATTCACGATGAGAATAAAACTTGGGTACTAATACCAAATTTCAAATTACCAGATAAACGATTTAATAAGGAATTCACCAACATACATTTCACAATTCCGTCAGGATTCCCAAATTCGGGCCCCGATAATTTTTTTGTTCATGTCGATTTAAGACTTGCAAATAATCAAATGCCCCCTGCTTTCAATCCAAACTCAAAATCCAATACCGGTGAAGCAAAAGCACCTGGAGAGTGGGGTTGGTTTTCTTGGCATCCAAATAAATGGCAACCATCAGCTCAGTTCGAAAAAGGAGACAACCTACTATCGTTTGTAAGAAGTATTGGAGTTAGGCTTAGAGGGGGATAAACAATGAAATTTACAATTATTCTACCAGTAAAAATTCAAAAGACTATTCAAAAATATTTCTTTTCAAGTAAATTGGAACAAGGTGCAGCCTTATTTGCACAAGAGAGATGGCAAAATGGAAATCTAATACTCGAGGTTCAAGATTATTATTTAGTCCCCAAAAGTGGCTGGGAGGTGCAACAAGATATTTATCTTCAAATGAAAGATTCTGAAAGAGCAAAGATTTTAAAAATGGCAATTGATAAAGGACTTTGCCTAATAGATTGTCATTCACATACTGGAATCTTCAATAAAGCATTCTTCTCATATTCTGATATTTCGGGTATTACTGAGTTTGCATCATATGTAAAATGGAAATTAAACGGGAAGCCCTTTGCAGCAATGGTATGGAGTAAAGGATCATTAGATTCAGTTCTATTTCAAGATGAATTCAATGAAGCTCACCAGGTGGATGAAATAAGGGTTTCCAATGGAATAATAAAAATAATTCATCCAACTAGAAGTTGGAGAGATCTAAATTATTGGAGTATGCAAAATGAGTGATCACCGATTTTCAAGACATATTGGTTTATTTAGTGAAAAAGGGCAGAAGAAAGTTGAAACTCAAACGGTTGGTATTGTGGGCTTAGGTGGCTTGGGTTCGCATATCATTCAGGGGTTGGTCTATTTAGGAGTGAAGGATTTTGTGTTGATTGATGACGACATCATTGAACTTTCAAATCTCAATCGTCTAATAGGTGGGACCATACAGGATATACAACTAGGAAGTTACAAGGTAAATATAGCCACACGATTAATAAATTCGGTTTCTCCTGATGCAAATATTAGTAGCCATATCAGCAAATTGCAAACTAAGGATGCTATAATTGCATTATCTAAGTGTACCATAATATTTGGCTGCGTAGATAATGATGGTGCTAGACAAATTTTAATGGAACTCAGTGCAGCTAACAATCTAATATATTTTGATCTCGGCACTGAAATACATATTGATGAAGATTATTTGGACTATGGTGGAAGGATGGTTATCTCGATACCTGGCGAATATTGTTTAGTTTGTGCAAATGAGATTGATTTGGAAAGAGCAAAGTACGATTTACTGCCGAAAGAATATCAAGATATTAGCGAAAAGCATGGCTATGGTTTAGGTGTTGAAGGAAAAGCACCATCAGTTGCATTTTTAAATGGGATCCTTGCAAATTTGGCTATAGGGGAGTTTTTAGCCTTAGTTGCGAATATCCGGGAACCTGTTGTGCATTTAAGATATTATGGAGAACGAGTGAGGATTAATCGAAGGGAGGTAAGTCAAAACCCTGATTGTTATACGTGTAATTTCATTACGAAACAGGGTTTGGGTTACGATTTAATGAGATATACAAAGTTAAAAGGAGATGTGCTATAATGAGAATTAATTTCAGCTACCTCCCTACTAACAATTTATATTTTGGTTATCCTTCATATTTAATTAATAACAATAATATTGAAATCCAGTTTGGAGGTTGTCATAAGTTTGAGATCTAGAACACTATATCCTGTATTATTAATTATAGGATTTATAATTTATCCAATTGCAGTGAAGGGTAGCGCTATTTCTAATGATACCACAATGGGTGATTCAGTTATACCCTCTTCTGCAATAAAGACAAATTCTGAACTGAAAACTGAAACATTGCAAAATAAGACAAAAAGAACATTTTCTCTGCCACTTGAGTTCATCCAACATTTTCAATTGTCAAGTAAAGATATCCCTGGGTTTGATAGATTAAACAAATTGCCAATTGATCTTCCAGAAATAGAATTTTTTGATCTAAATTTTGGTGCCTCTTTGAACATTGATCTAACAATGGAGTTCAATAACGATCTATCAATGATCTACACTTCCCCACTTATGCCAACCCCAATATTCAGTATTGGAAGATCGATAAGTAGTAGCATTAATAGCAAAGTAGAAATTTCATCAAGATTTTTTCTTGAAGGAACAATAGGTGATTTGGAAATTTCAATTTCCAAGGCATTAGAAACTAACGGAACATGGAACCTTAAGCTCCCAAACAAAGAATGGAATTATGACCTGATCAAGATTCCAAAAATTGGTAAATATATCAATAATTTAATGCATTACGGTTTCAACTTTAGTGAAGGCCAAAGTGAGTTCAATGGGCAATTTTCAGGTCACTTAGATCTTAATCCTAGGATTGGTGGCGTAAGTTCAATTAATTCAAATACCTGTGTTAATGAAGTTCTTTGCAAAGAACTTGTAATTAATCCAGAAGGCCTTACAATTAACGATTTAGAATATAAAGAAATAATTCCAGGTGAAAATATTAACTTAACTGAATCCCTATCATACGATTCTACCATTCAATTCGTAACAGATTATAAAGGAGGTCTGAATTTTACTTTGAATATGGATATCGAAGCAATTTTAAACAATGTAATTGAGGCAGCAAACAAGATCCCATATTTCCAATTACCATTCGATTCTAGTGATGTAGAAAAATTTCAAAATTGGGCAAATATTCCTGAGCAAATCGTTCGTAATCCTAAATTAGATGGTAATTTTAGCAGTTTTTCACATCGTATTCGCCAATTACAATTTAAATTTCCAACTCAATCAATTTCTGTATATAATGTGACTTCCGAGGATGTTATCCATACATCTAAAAATCAATTTAGAAAAAGCGAAATTGTATTCAACGATACCTCCTTTAGCTTGAATTCAACATTGTTTAAATCATTAACAAATATTCTTGATAATTTTGCAATTAATAACGTCACAGCCACAATCAATGCATCTTTATGGACTGATTTTAACTTTAAACGCAAATATGAAATTATTGCCCCTCTAGTAGCAAATCAAAATGAAACCATCGATGTTCTAATTCACACACTTCCTATGAGCTTGAATTTATCTGCTGGTATCTCTGCAACAATCAAAATAAATCACGGCACCACTAATCTAATTAATTCGAGTTATTCCTATCCATTTTTTTCAGGTTATGAAATAGAACTACCAGTTGGAAAGGAAAGTCGAGATTTGGAAAGTCGATTATCATTCTTCATACCTTTAATGCAAAATTTGACTGTATTCAACTTTGACATCAGTTCGATTTTATCCAATTTTGGTTTGGAATTAGAGCTGATTCCACATTTATTTTATAACCAAACGAGTGTTCTCAATTTGCAATCTAGAGAAATCGTTCATAATGAGGATTTTCTGTTGAGAAATGCAGAATGGTCAAAATCAACTATTCGAATGCAAAATGGAACTAAGTATAATCAGATCTCCTCATTTGTAAATGAGACAGGTGTAGGAAATTTTGGTCTAGGAATACAACCTCAATTGAATGTGAGACTAGATTCATTTGGTAAAGCAATAAAGATCCCACTCAAATATAATAATTTCACAGTTACAAATATTAACGGAGAATTTACTAAATCATTTGAAATTAAATCAAATAGCGTTAAATTAATCTTACCAACATATTATATCGACTATGATGTAGATGCCCCATTTATTTTTAATTTTGAAGACAATTGGGTAATCGATATCGAGAGATCGAATTTAGAACGTGTTTTTAGGATTGAGGATTCGAAATCAGGTATACAGAATATTTCAATTAACTCAAATTTAGGAATTACCCCTACTCTTCAATCTGATTATGTCTCATTTTTGCTTATTTCATTGAATGAACACGTAAATGAAGGGGAGATATGGATCCGCATGATTGATCAAAAAAATAATACCAGAGAGTACAAACTAAATATTAAAATTGACAATCCAAGGATTTCAACATTCGACGAGACCAATAGTCAATTTAAGAATCCTTCTACTCAGCCAAATGTGCCAGATATTCTGTTGTTAGGATTGGTAATTGTAGTCTTTGCAATTATTATGAAATTTATTGAAAGTATTCAACCGAATTCTCGGCGTCGTCATTGATCAATTGGTGAACCTCGTATCGTTAGTCGTGAATTCTTACTACTCAAAGATCGATCTATACAATTTCACTCATTGGTCATTCTCTTGGCTGTTCTGACTTTGATATATTCGTTTAATTTTGTAAGAAATTAAGATAACTAGCAAAATAACAACTCCAATGGCGAAGCCTTCATTTAGCTTGTCAAAGAAGTTCTCACTTGATCTAATTGGAATTTGTTCAGCTGAGGGGATGGAGTCCAAATAATCTACCAATCTTATCGAATACATTCTTCCCAAATCATGATAATTCCCATCTTCAAAATTAAAAATTGTAGTCACTTCTTCATTGAATACAACTTTAGGTTCTGTACTAATGCCATAATAAGTTTTGATTAATTTCTGAGTTAAATTTGTGTCAGTTATTTCATAGTCCAGAGACTTAAAGAAATTCGTATCGGATAAATACTCTAAATAATGGTACCATTGGCCATCTTGATAGTATGTGTGATTGAAAGATAAATTTAACTCGCCCCCATATTCTAAATAAACACTATCATTTAATATATTTAGTAACACATCTGAAAACGAGGAAATTATAATTTGGTCTGCATTAACATTTCTTTGCTCAATTATTGCGCCTGAAATATCATCAATAAGTATGTAGTAGTAATTGTCGACAAAAATCTCAGAAAATATATAACTTATCCAAAATTTCTGATTGTCGTAGTAAAATATCAATTTCGCATCTGGAAATTGATAATAAAAATTTTCGATTTCACCACTAGTATTATTTAATATGGTTTCGATTATGTCTGAATTGTTTTGTCTCGGACGAGATTCAATTGAGTTCAGTTCAATAGATGTGATTGATTGGCTCGTATCATTTATTAATACAGTCCCCTGGTTTTGCGAAATTGTTGGATCATAAATCACAACGTACCAGTCACCTATCTGATTAAATAGCAAGTTTATCTGATAATTATCAATATTCTTCAGCCAATTATTAATGATTCCATTCTCATTGATGAGGTTAAGCACATCAAGCTCATCCATTTGTGGAGTGATGTGTTTCTCAATATAGCTTCTTTCTATCATAAAAGTAGTTTCATTAATTACAAAAACACCATGATCAATTGACTGAAGGCTTTCAATTGATAATAGATAACTATGATGATGATTATATTCTAAGCTTCCAATAAACCCCCCAAGAGATTTGACCCAATTCAAAATTTCATCATCTTGCAATATATAATTTACTAGTTCAAGATAAGAAGCCTTTCTGTCGAAGGTGCCTTCAATATCAATCGTTGTTCCAGTAGCGTCAAACATTAATAAAAGATTGTCTGTTATATTCACCTCAACTGATTTCGAACTTGGCAAACCCGTATATCCTGAATTGTTTTTTTCTTCTAGGAGAAATTTGTCTTGAATGAACTCAAACTTATCAAACTCCAGTATACCATATTCTACTTCATAGAAGAATCCCTGATAATCATTATTGTAACTGCTATTAGTGTAATAAATAACCTCAATACGTGTAGTATATTCAGATCTTGTAACCATGTAATTTTGAACTTCAGCAGTTGCATTGACATTATTTCTGATTTGAGAAATTGGTACCTCTGCTAGACCAAATTCGAAATTTGTCTTAATATAAATTAAATCATAGGTGAATATATTATCCTGCGTAAGATTAAATGCAAGTTTAGCGTTAATATAAAACCCCGAGCTATTAATGGCATTTAATTGGACAAAATTTAAGTTCAAATAGTTAGCTGTAAAATCAAAATGATTATCTAAGAATTCAGTTGTTATATTGAGAGCTTCAAAGTAATCGAGAGCATTTGTAGAGAGAGAATTTGACTCTTCAAAATAGGCTTCCAAAAACCAATACCTGATACTTTTAATCTTACGGTCATTATCACTAATAATTAAAAGAAGAAGTTCATAATCTTTAAAGTCCTCCATATTATTTGAACTGGAAAATTCCACCTCCCAGAACTCACCTGTCAGCTTTGCAATAAATGAAACTTCATTGTGGTTGGCAATCCATTCCGATACTTCATCGTTAGTAATAGCAATCTGATATACTTCATTTTCAGTTAACAACCATTGATTCGAATGACTTGCAATTGAATCTAAAGTATTATATTTTCCTATCCCTGAAATAAAAAATAAAACCACGAATATGAAAATTCGAAAGTGACACGACATATTTCGCATGGACTTACAATTTAACAACACAAATTCATATCTCAATTAACAAATATAAATTTTGTGCAAATTAGTTAAATAAGCTCAGTATTTGATTTTTTATCATCTTCAATTTCTCAAAATATTTATCGAATAAAACACATAAAGCTTAAATATTAAATCCGATATCTGAATTTAATCAGTCAAAGGATTGGTTTAATAATACCTTATAGGTGAAAAAAAATGAAAAAACAATTGAAAATATTCAATTTAATGATTGTTCTACTGTTATTTACATTCCCGTTACCTAGCAATGCTGGGATAATTCAAGCAGTTCCAAACTATAGTTTTGAAAATGGAGATATTGGTAATGCCAGTAATTGGAATGGTGATGATAATAGACAAAACGGTGTTTCCAAACATGGATCTCACTATATAGATGCTTTTGATCAGGGAGAAATAATTTGGGTTACAGTAAGTGTGGATTCTGATGATGTATTATATATGGAAGCTTGGTATAAAGATGGACGAATAAGGATCAAAGTTTACTATTCTACCTCTGGTAGTGACTACAAAACTTGTACTGATGAATCAAGTTCCTATATTCAATGCAAGCTAGATAGTGGTTTTGATTCCAATAAATGGATCAACAAAGTAGAGGTATATTCTCTTGATGATGGTGTTGACGTAGATTTAGTGCGTCTTTACTATGATGATGGTGGTGGTGGAGGACCGGGTTAGTTCAACTGTATAGGATTTAAAATATATTCTTAAAATAAACCAAAATTTAATTGCTTAATAGTATTCCATTGAGTTCTCATTTCAGAGTAAACACTTAGATACGTCAATCCAGATACTTTTAATCATAGTAAATGTCGAAGTACCTCTCTTAAAATTAACAAGTAAGGATAATTGGAAAACAGAAACCAATTTTAATTGGTATTAAATACCAATATATACCTACAATTGGTCAAAGATTCAAAGTTTTCTTTTAATGTATAATTTAATCAATCCAGTTATATAGCAATTATGATTTGGAAATCCAACAGGTAAATTCAAATTAATTGACAAGCTAAAGATCTCAATACTTCAGATTCGAGATTAATATTTTTTATTCAATTTTTTTTACCAAAAGTAATTTTACTGACTCGGTCCATTATATGGATAGTCGACTATAGTTAATTTATACTCAATTGTAAAATCACCATTAGCGGTTCCTAATACGAGATTCATGTCTGATACTGTGACAGATTCTCCCGAGTCTATTGTATAGGTATGTTGCGTTGTGGAATCACCTGCCGAGTTTTCCTTTATCTTAACGTCAAAGGTCAAACAGGGGGCACCACCTGATCGTGCCCAAGTCAACTCATAATACCCTCCGGTATAAATTCCTTCAGGAGAATTATTTTTGTATGAGCCTTCTATCCAACTTCTACTTCCACAAGAACTAGATGTGGTCCTCTTCACCATTAACTTGTTTTCACAAGTTTGATCGGTTCCATCGCCACAATTTGTATCAGTAAGAAAATTGTAGCCTTTCCATTTGACATGAGCAGTGTATACCACAATACCCTTTGCTGGTTGAATGTTGATACTCAAACCAGCAAATAGCATTAAAATGATTAACAATCTCACATTTCTAGCCATTGGCATGTTTAAGTTGTTTATTTTTGAGTATATAAATAACTGATTGGATATTTTAGTGCTACAGGCGATGTATCCTCATTTCAAGCTTTAAAACGAAAAATAGAATTCCACACAATATTGCCCAATCACAATAAAAATAATAGTCAATTATTTAAAATTTGGCGGGATGTTCTATTTCTTGCACGAAATAAAGCAAATAAACACACAAACTGTCCAAGCTATTGGACAAGTTGTCCTAACTATCGAACACTTACACATAATAATATATGATTTGCGAAATCGATTGTCCATTAGTAAGAACATAGGTCAGCCAGTTGATAAATTTATAAATCGAACCAATGTTAGCATTATATAGAAGTGATTGGAACTTACTTAAGATCAAATAGTTTAGATCCGAGATCCTTGATCGCAGGGTTTCTTACTGTCTTGCTCATTTCTGGGATCTCTTTCTATGCTGTTCCTAATGTAATTGATCTAGATCCAAATATATCAACAAATTGGAGTTTTTCATCACCTACAATCCTAACAACCGCTATGGAAAACCATCTGGAGACTCTTATTTATGTTGAAGTCCTAGTTGGAGTAATTACCTCTACTGTTCAGAATGAGGAAATTTCTTTTTCATATCAACACAGACCGATATTTGATGGTAATGTATATCGTTTGCAGATCATGAGAGATCTTGAAAGTGTGAACATGGGAGAATTCATAAATATTAGTAACTTTGATTTTCAAGATACCAAATGGTTAATTATTACAGATGGAACCGATGATGTGGAACGAAACAGCATAAATTCAAATACGCAGTTTCTTTCCGATCTACAAAGTTCATTGACCGATGACTTAGGAACTCTACAAAATTATGATAATATTACTAGTACATTTGTTGAAGAAATTATGAATCTGGAACTCATGAATGGAGAGTTCTATTGGGAAATTCATCATCTGTATTCTGATTCTAAATATATTTTGATTCGTGGTTTTGGGAACACTGTAATTATTCAAGATATGACTGCTTCAGGATTTTTCAAATTGGAAAATGGGTTTGAAATTTTGGTCGAGACTGCAAAATTCTCTATATCAACCTACCGTGGTATTTTTTCTGATGTGCCTTTTGATCATTATAAAGGAGCAATTGATAAGCTACTCCAAAATTTTGTTTCTTCTGGAGGGTGAGAAGTTTGGTCAATGAAAAAAATAAAATTATAATTTCTAATCAAACCTCAGTGTTAATTCTCCTGCATTTTAAAAATAATCCAGATAAAGAATTTGGGACCAGGGAAACTCAACGAATTCTTGGTATGAATAGCTCCAGTACTGTTTCACTACATATTAACAAATTGGCAGATTTAGGACTTATAGAAAAAAGTCCATCGGATAGATATTATATTACCCAAGAAGGGATTGAGTTTGATAGTATTAGTTTTCCGATGATGATAACGGCAGATTATGTGTGGGGTAAATTTGTTCCAAAAAATTCCTACCTGTTGGGGTTACTACTATCTGGTATTGTAATATGTATGATTTTATTGATATTGAATATCCATATAGCAATTATATTGACCATCTCAATTACAGTATTGCTCATTGCATTGGCCTTAGTTTTGAATGAATGGTTATATTTTAGAAATAAATATCAAGAATTCATTACGTTGGATGAGAGAAAAATGAAGTGATTAATGATCACACAATGGAATCGAGGGATACAGGATACATTTAATTACTCTAAGAAGGTCAATTTATACAATGGATGATTTATTCGAAGAGAGAGATGAAAGGACTATAAGGGAGCGAGTAACAGATTTATTAAGAGCAGATCCTATTGCTCGGAATGATGATATCTATTTAATTTTTAAATATTGGAAAGAATACCAAGGGCTGAGTATTGACCCAAGTAAGGCTGCGACTATTTTAAGAAATAGCGAATCAATTCGAAGAGCCCGACAAGTAATTCAGGAAGAAGGTATCTTCCTGCCAACTGACCCCGAAGTGAGAAAGAAGCGAAGCAAACTTTGATGGAATACGATTTCAACCACGCTTAAGGCTTGGTAACTGAAATTTTACTGTACAATATGATTTCAGAGATTGAGAATAAAACATATAAATGATGAGTCCTCTTTTAGAAACAAAAGATGAGAAGGAAAGATTGAGTGATGAGTAGAAAAAAAGTAAAAACAACTATCGTATCTATTGACCATGAAAAGGGTCATACATCAATAATACCAATTGTAGTTTTTGGTGAAGTTAACATACCTCATCTTGACGCTACGGAGCAAGTAGTAAAAGTCCATAGTGATGAGAGAACATTCAAGGAATTCACTAATGATGAAGGGAATTTAGTGCTTGAAACTCATTTTAGATCTATAACTAAAAAGCCGATGGTCATTTCTACTACATCATCAAACAATGTAGAGTTAAAATGGTCGATAAAAATGTATAATTTAATAGTCGATGATGTCGAAAAAAGATCATTCAGGGGAATCAACCTTCGTATCCCTTATGAGCAGGAATTTATATTAATTGAAACCCAGCCAGTTAATCATCAGTTGCCTTTTCAGCTAGAAAATGGGAAAATACCAGATAAAATTATATTTTTCATTACGAGAAAGGATTTGGTAATCGGTTTAGGAAAACGGATAGCTAGATCAATCATAGAGTCAGCTACTGAACTTGCAGGGGATTCAACACTTTATTCCTTAACAATTGATGCAGAATCGATTTCAACATTGGAAAGCCAATTTGAATCAACAAGGTACCGTACACAATTTAATACTGATGGTGTTCAAGGAACGAATCAATTGATTATGAAAGGAAATAATCCAGATCCGTTGAAAGTCATCTTAGAATTAGCTAATATAGTTTTATCAGATGAAGTTGCTCAAGGAGAAATTTTGGTTCCAGGTGAGACTAAAGCATGGCGAGCAAAAATTACGGATCAAGCAGGTTTCTATGTAGCGAATAAGACTTCAATCAAGAAGATTGTGAAGTTTTCCCTGTCTTATATTTTGCCAATTACAAAAATCGATAAAGAAATCCTGCCAATTCAAATTTCACAGAATGTAGATCAATTGGGCGTCCCTTTGTAAAAGGAAGCCATAGCTTCTCGAATTCGTTTACTAAAACGCTCATCAAAACTTGCTAATTTCATATTTTCAGTATCTGAAGCAATGATATTGATTTTCTGCTTACTAAGTAGAATTTTTAAGCCATCATTTAAAACGAGAGAGATTTTTGAGTCCTTTGCCATTTCCTTAACAAAATAAACATTTTCTGTAAAAGCTGACATTGGGCTTATTTCAAGGGTAGGTAAACCCCAATTAATAGATTTTATCCTCTCATCAAAAAGTATTCCAGTTTGGTAAAGTAATTCACTAAGAGTATTAATCATTTGATTAAGTTCTTTGAAAGTGCCTTTGGTCACAATGATTATCTCAACACCATGGCAAATTACAGTTTCATTATTTTCAGTTAACATAGGGATAAATTCAATTTTACAATCTCGGTTTGTTACTAGAGTGAAATTATAGAGAATTGATTTGTGCAATTCTTTCGTCTCATTAACTAATTTATCCGAATTTTTAATATTTAAAGATTTGAAAATGTCTGAAAATAGATCAGCGTAGACTTTAATGCCGATTTCATCTGCCCAACGAAAGTTTCTCAATGCGGTGACTGTTAATTTTTCACTCCATTTGAAACTGTGATTTACTTTGAACCAAAATCGTAAATCACCTACGCGTTTACTGTTTGATACCATGTAACCAAAAAGCATCGTTGCAATCATAGTGACAAAAAAATCAATCCAAGGGTAGGTGGACAAATATTTCCAAATTCCCAAAAGATCTAACAATTTAAAAATAAATAATAATCCTATAAAACTTGCTAAAACAATTGATTTTGAATTAAATTTCACTTTTTTACTTCCACAAATAAATTATTAAATAATTATATATTTAATTTTATCTGCTCAGATATTTTATTGTTTTCTCGAAACAATAGAATGGATAATGGTGTAATAATGTCCAAAGAAAGGTAGAACTACCTTAACCTTATTGCAATCGATAATAATGTGTTAATTTATTGAAACAAAAGACCGTAGAAAAATTTGAATATGATAAAATTAACAATAATTGTGTAAGATTTTATGATCCAAAAGAAAGAAAGATTGGTTACCTTAATCTGGTTTCAAGAAACTATCAAAATACATCTGTTTCGGCTCGATATAGTCGAAAATGAAAACATCAAAATTCCGATAAAAAAACCATATGAACAAAAAATTGTTACACAAAGGTGTATTTGGTTTGAGGATTAAGATGAGAAACAATACTGATCTAGTTAAAATTAATTTGATAAAATATATTGGATTATTAAAAGTCCATAAGAAATCGTTACCAAATCACATCAATAACGTAATCCTATTTGATGTAAAAATAGTTAAATCAGGCAGAGGTCGTTTTCTACTAAAACACACAACTGGTTCTTATGAACTAGAGCCACTCAACGATATTTTGACAATTAATGAAATTGCTGATGAAGGATTCTTAGATAATATTATTTCGATTACAGACCTTGAAATTCGATCTGATCATGGTAAAACAACAAGCGTGAATGAATTTAATTTAAGACTCTCAAAAATACCAAAGGTTCCATTTTCAGATAGTGAAAAACTGTTTTACTCATTTAGAAGCGCTTTAACGAGAAAAATACATGTTAATAAATTAAGAATTCAAAGGCAAGTACCGTATCAGCAAAATTCACCAAACAATATAGAGTTGGATGAAGTGATCATAGGAATTAATACTCTCTCTGGGAACATTGGGGCTCATTCAGTAGATTTGGTGAAGGTTGATGATCAAATTTGGAAATTGAAGAAAAATCAAAACATTCCTAAGACAGGGATTCTGACTTTCATCGACCCAGCCAATAATTATGAATACGATATTTTCAAATATAAAAAATTTAGACAGGTTTTAAATGACCCTCAGATACCGAGTTCACCACTTGGTCGAATTCGCAGCTTGCTTTCAGATTATAATGGTGTACTAGAATACGCAGATGATTTCAAATTCAGTTCAGATCATGAAATGACAAAAAATCAGGAAGAAATTCTTAATCGATTAATATCTGATCCTCTCATCATAGTTGACAGTGTTGCAGGTACAGGAAAAACCACAACTGTTGTTAATGCGATAATTGAGTTAATACAACAAGATAAAAGAATATTAATCATAGCTCATTCTCATAGAGTTCTTGAAGCAATAATTGAAATGCTAATTGCTGTTAATAAAAAAGTTGAAGAAGATATATTAAGAATCACTACAAAAAATACACGCAGGAAGGTGATCCACAAAAAATTCTTAGCAGAAAATATAATAGCACTTGAAAAACAAATTATGGTTGATAATCTCAACAAGGCTTTAGAAATTGAAACAAATGAGAAAATTAGAGAGATCCAAAAGAATATATCGGAAATAATTGAAAGTGACGAGACATTTTCTTCTTTAATAACCTTAAGTAAAAAAATTGTTATTTGCACAGCAGATAGCTTGTTAAGTCAATCTTATCGATTTTATAAGAATTCAGAAGAAATCCAAACATTTCATCCACCGACTGCTGAATTTGATTTGGCGATAATAGAAGATTCTAGTGACATTAATTTTCCAACATTAATCCATTCATGCCAGTTCAGCCATAGATGGGCGTTTATTGGAGATATGTTTCAATCTGCACCAGTAATAACAAAATCGCAAAATGTCCCCAAATACCAAGATCGGATATTACCAAAGGGTGAAAAAAACATTGCTCGAGTTACGGACCTGATTAATGAAAAGAGGCGAACTCTAAGCATTAACCGCAGTTTGGGTCAGATTGATCATCTATTAGGGACACAAGCATTAAGTATGTTAAAAGATAAAAATTATTTTGATTTAGAAAATCAAGTTTTAAATTTAACAAAATGGCATAGATCAACACCTGAACTATCCAAGTTTATAGTTAATTGCTTCGAAATTCTCAAGGGTAATATCGATTTCAGCAATACTGCTGCAAAAGATATTCCAGTTAATTTAGTTGAAATTATTGATTCATATTCGCCAAAAATAGCTGAAGAAGTAAATGAAGGAGATTTAGGAGGATATACTAATACTCATGAGATCACTTTATTAATTAACTGGCTAACTGAATTTCTTAACAAGTTAAATAATAACTCTGGAGAACAAGAAGAAATAACTATCGGGATTTATTCTCCATTCAATATCCAAATTGATCACATAATCCAAGGTTTGGTTGAAGAATTTCCAGACTTTACGGAAAATGACCGATTTATTGAAGATACAAGTGGAAACGTAAAGATTCATGTTAATTCATTACACAATCATAAAAATAGAGAATATGATATAATGATTTTGAGTTGTACAAGATCACGAATAGGAGGTCAATTAAAAGATGAAAAAGATATGTTTACAATTTTCAGCAGAGCAAAACAGTCTCTAGTGTTCTGTCTTGATATGCCTAGATTTAAAGCGTCTTGGGGTTCAATTAAAAACCGTTTAAATCGAATGCAAAGAAGAGAAACAGGACCATGGTCATATTTATTTCAATATATCACAGATCATCCTGAGATAGTGATGTAACTAAGGGGGTAGACATTCTGAAAATTAAAAAACATATCAAAATTGAGAAAGCAATTATTCCCGCTTCTGAAATTAGAGTAACAGATCAACTAGAAGCAATAATGCTTGAGGTAATGAAATTTATCAAATTGAAGCAAAAAATAAATCCCGATGAAATCAGATTGAAACTTGGATTTACTGAATTAATTAACAATGGGATTATTAATCGATTAAAATTAAAGTCCTTAATTAAATCAGAAAATAACTCAATTGAGCTAAATAGCAGAGGTAGGAATTATTTAGATAAGGATAAAATATTTGAGGATAAAATAATCGAACTGAGATTAATCGTAACGGATTCTCCACATTTTGTTCTAAGACACTCATTTTATCATCCAAGTGAAAATTATCATCAGTCCGGTATTACAATGGAATTGATAGAGAAAAGAAGAGAGGTTTCGGGACTGTTGAAAAGTATCATCAAAATTGGTAAAGAGGTTTATTGTTTTGAAGAGCAAGATGGGATAATCGAAATTGGATTACATGAAATTTCAAATGATAATTCAAATGGAAAATTGAAAATAAAATCTAAAGTTGATAAATACAATTATCGAGTTGATGTTAGTCCGAATGATGAGGAAGTCATTCATGATTTGAGTAATTTATCAAACTTACTTGGGACAAATCGAATTGTATCACTTACTTCTTCTTTACAATCTATCGAGGCTCTCACAGGCTTTCAGCTAGAGTTAAACCAAGGAGATGATGAAATATTTGAAGTCGTGATAAATTCAAGATCTAACGTTTCTATTGAAAACCTCTTGAAACTCAATAATTGGCTTAATGAGGGACTTTGGAACAATAATAAAGAGAAGTGGGTTATTGAATTATCGATGTTTAATGGGTGGTTCGTTGACTTTGAATTCTCCCTATTATCGACAAGTAATAGAATACTCCATTTAATGTTTTCACACCATATTATGAATAATAATTTGGATGATTTGTTAGATGATTTGGACTTCAACAATAGATTGGAAATTGAATGGGAAAAATTTATCGAGGCGGATACTACAGAAACATTACATTTGAACCGTGATGTCCTATTTAATTTATTATGGAAGTTTCCACAAAAAAAGGCTATCGCCAAACTAGTCGCTGGCAAAATGGTTGAGGGGGCTATTTTGAATTGAATTCAGAGTATAGACAATATAAAGGATATACGTTTTATTGGAATTCAAAGATACTATACAATGATATTAATTTTGATGATGAGGATTCTGAAGTATTAGAATTAGACTCAGCAGAAAATATAGTTTACACTTTACCAAATTCAGGGAATCATTTAGAAGAAATATTCAAATTAGTTCAACATGGAATCGACAACAATGAATCGATCTTCTTATCTTCTTTTGTGTTAAATTATGAGCCTGTTGTGGAGAAATTGCTTGCAACTAGTGATAAATTACGAGGTAAAATCTACATATTAACGGTGTTTAACAGAAATGACATTCGATCGGTAGTACGATCACCAAATGAAGAAAATGCACATTTTACATCATTGCAGAGGTTAGTTAATGCAGGAATTCGAGTTAGAAATAATCCCAATGGGCACTGGAAGTTTGTCGTCGTCGGAGATCGCAGTATTGTTACATCAGCAAATCTAACTGCACCAGCATTCGGTATCAATCCTGAATTTGGATTATCTCTTCCACCAATTCATTCAATTAATTTAAAAAAGTGGTTTATTGATGTTTGGAAATATCATACTGATGAAGAGAGAAGAGATACATCAAACCATAAATTACCCTCAACAATATCTCAACATTCTTGCATATTGAGTAGCTATGGTTCTGCACTTGAATTAATCTCGACCTATGACAATATTAAACACAAAAATAAATTGATGGGTTTATTGGGAAATTCCAAAGCGAGTATCTGGTTAACCTCATATAAACTAACTAATCGAGATATAATCGATATGCTAAATAGAAAAGCAGATGATGGAATTGATGTAAAAATATTATTACCAAGATCTTCTTACTTCAGGAATGATAAATATCAAGCCATCAAGCTATTGTCAGACAAAATTAAGTTAAAATACTGTTTAGAAGCTCATTGTAAAATAATAATAATTGATGGCGTGAGAGTAATAGTTTCAACAGGAAATATGGATAAACACTTGAATAAGCCGAATTTAGATATTAGCATTTTTACAAAAAATCAAACGATAATATCCAGTACATCAGATTTTTTTGAAAAGCTTTGGAATCTGGGTTATGACAAAATTGATGAGGAAAATATCACACCAGGATCTTGGAAAGATAGCTTATCTCTTAAAATTCTAATTGATTCACCCTTACGAATCCATCCGAGATTATATACTGAGGACCTTGAGGGTTTTGTAGAAAAGATTCAATGTTCAAGTTTGATTTCAGTTTATCACGAAGTTGATGATTTAATTTATTTGAAATTTCCACCCAAAACTGAACGTCAAGATATATTGAAATTAGTTAAAATTGATAACGGGTATCGTATTCAACCTCTGGTAAAAAATGAGTGGGAAATATTAAATAATTTGGATGTTACTTTATATGAAACTATTGAGTTTGAGTTAGTGTGGAATGATTTCTTGAGAGAATAAATTGAAAACATAACAAGTATAGAAAAAATAAATCAATTATGAGGGAGGGATTACAGAGGTGGTTTATACATCAATCGATAGTTTGAGACTACAATAAATAGAGCTATAAAAGTGAAAATGAAAAATTTAGTCTGAATTAATATCTGATCATCGGTCGATCTTTCATCAAGTTCTGTCTTAATATTAGTAAGTGAATCAAGTGACCCTGATACCGTGATACTAATTACTATCTCAGCGTCATTTGGATTGACCGTGGTCATCCTTGAGTTGGAAATCGCAGACATTGGAATTGCAAATTGTATATACCCAAGTGTGTCATCCCCTTCATCATCCTCTTCTCTCACTTCGATCTTGAGAATATCACCATGGGTCATATCTAATGTGTTTGTTCGATCAATATCTATTTCATCAGAGTTGTCCATCGAATAATGACCAGAATTCGGAATTCGATAAATGTCTTCATCATTGATTTGAATAGTAATAAATATTTCACCCGAACCCTTAGCTAGGCCATCATGATCGTCTAACACCTTTAGAGAATGTATTGTTATATTTAGTGTTTGAGTATCTGCTGTTGTAGTTGAAGGGATAATTGAGATAAATAGAAATCCAATCGTGATAATAAAAATTAACAGTTGAGATCTGTTGTGCTTCATAATTAAGTTATAAATACGGAAAAGATATTAAAACTGATAGACAGTGAGTTTAAACTGAATGATCAGGTCAAGCGGTCCAGACCCGTAGGTCCAAATCAACATATGTGGAACAAATAAATAAATCATTTGTTTGCGGTTGATATTTGACTTAGCCGACGAAAAAGAATGATGTTCTTCCAAATCGTTTGATTGAAACAATATAAGTGAGGTCATTGTTTTTATACCGGGCAGATGGAATAATCCTATGACTTATGTGATCAATACAACATGGGTTTCGGAAGATTATTAATGGCGAAATATAATTTGAAAAATTGTCCTGATATCTTTATTTGTGAAAAATGTGATCACCATATCGATAGAAAGACGATGGTAAAAAGAGTTCTACAAAACAAGGTTGAACTAAAACCAATTTTTGAAGATAGGACATATAGTTCCATCATACATTGTGAAAATTGCAATAGTGGTTATTGGCGATTTTTTGTTGATAGTAGACCTGAGGTTACAATTATCGATATGACAAATCACATTACGGTAGATGATTTGCACAGCAAAGAAAAGATGGCCCATCAATGGACAGAACATATAGAAAGGGCGAGAAATGACATAAGCCAGATCGGTAGCGAGTTCGCCAAAAAATATTATTTATCCTGGTATGGACCCTCGGAATTGTTTTTGATGCAATCAGGCATTGCTCATGAAAATTATGATGATTTAATAGGGAGATTGTCCGAACTGCCACTTCTATTACTTCGAAACAAGGAGAAAAAAGCGGAATACATGATTTGCTTAGCATATCAAGATGAAGTAGTGAATCCATATCAGAGTCGGGTCCTCAGTCCAAATCTATTAGAATATGAAGAGAAAATGGATTTCGCAAAATTTGCTCAAGGAATGTGGTTTTTAATTGAGATGGGAAAATTACCCCATCCTTTGTATTTCCAAACTGAATTGGAAGAAAATCTCAAATTGATGATTGATGGGGAGCTATTTTGAATATTGATCGATCGGCCATTATGCGATTGTATCAATTAGGTAAGTAGTTTTAAAAAAATCAATGATCTCTCCTTCAATTCCTTCTTTCAATACTTGAAATAAATCACCTTTTTCTGCGAAATTAGAGATGATGGGCACTATGTTTGAATGTGAGATGGTTCCACCAATACTGTGAGTATACTTATCTCCGTTAAAGATTGGAATGTCAATATACCATTCATCAAATTCCAGTCGTATAAATTGAATGAAATAGGGTGGTTCTGAACTTACAAAACCTATGAAGTTATCAGATAACTCCTCTTCGGTGGGTTGCGTATCAATTAATTTTTTTGAGATCTCTATATTGACTTTTCTTTCCTTAATTTTCCCATCTAAACGATTGTAGAACACGAAAATATGTGGTTTTTCATCTACTGAATTCCACTCATTATCAGGAATTGGATGTGTAGAAGATAATAAATTAGGTTTTGTTCCTTGTGATTCTTCGGGTTCAGAATCGAACTCATGGGAATAGTCATTAAAAGTGAATAGTCTTTCTATTTCTTCTTCATCCCCAGTACCACGATCGCCCTCAATAATTGCAAAAATAAAATTCATCATATCATCGATAAAATCTTCATCACCAATAGATCCATTATCTGGAATTAGATAGATGTAACTGGAATCTTCCATGTCATCCCAAAAGAATAATGAGAGGCCATAGAACAACTGATTTTTATCGTCATCTTGGCAGACCTCGATACAAATTTGATAGATGTCACCATGATGTGCAGGAGGATCGTGAATTCCTTCTATTATATCCTCTATATCATAACTATTAGCAGCAAACCATGAATCTGTGAAATCCATTATTCCTGTGGAATCAGATATTTCATAATCAAAAAACGAGGTTGAAAATAAATTGATTTTGGGAATTTCAGGCTTTGATTTAAGGAACTTTAGGATCTTTAGCATTTGTGTTTCAAGTTCTGGATCTGTATCGGTGAAAAAAATAATCATTAGGTTGCCTCAAGAATGATGATAATTATATTCAGACAAGATTTTTTACAAGGATTGTGTCATGTGTTAAGTAGATTGTCAATTTATAGGATCGATCTAGGCTGTCTCAAGTTTCGATGAATCCTTATTTTTTCTAGTATTCAGCTAATCAGTCTAGCGTTTGCTTCAGGAA
>JAAFKL010000296.1 GCA_021399405.1 Candidatus Heimdallarchaeota archaeon
AAAATCATCTACGATATGATACATTAGAGAGTATAGTGGAAATGTGTGATTTTATGGTAGGATTTACTGGTGTTTTGTCTGATCAAAGTAAACTCAGTAGAAGCCCAATTGCCATTCATGCTTTAGCTAATGAGCTTTCTTCAAAAGAGAGTGGAACATGTGCTCTTATTTTTGGTCCTGAAGACGTAGGTTTGTCAAATAAGCATTTATCAATTTGCGATACAATCTCCACAATACCTCTTCTTGGAGAGACTAGATCTTCCAAAATTCTAAATATATCTCAGGCAGTAGGAATTGTGCTGTATGAAATTATGCGAGACAAGATTAATCAGTTGAATGGAGAAAATTCATATCTCCAAATATTGTCAGGAGAAACAAAAGGGAGAAATGATGTTTTATTGAAACAGGTAATAGAGACTTCCAGAATACCAAAAAATACTCAACAGCAATCCTTAGAGGTATTGCGAAATATCTTAGGAAGATCAGTTATGACCGAAAAGGAAGGTTATACCTTGATTGGTATTTTTAATAGCATACTGAAAACTTATGATAATGGCTCTCCAAACTGGAATAACACAGAATAGATCATCGATTGTAGTTAGCTTATTTAACAAAATATTGAATCCCAATTTTGGACCCCCTATTAACTAAATATTCCATAATTAATCGGAATGATTTTTTCTCAATAACCCAAAGAATTTTCTCATATGCTGTTTGATAATCACACCATAGCCAATCAGTATGCTCTTTGGGATCCAATACTGGTTCCTGGTGTTCCTCAATCATTGCAATGTATACTATGTTCTCAATTGTTTTCAAAAAATCCTCTAGTAATTTGACAAAATGGTCACCATATGGTTCATCGTCAATCAAGAAGTTTTCGTCATAGGTAAATGGAATCAGTGTTTTGGTTCTGTAAGAAGTTTCTTCCAATAATTCTCTATGCGCTGCCTCTAATAGAGATTCATCCCTCTCCACTCCTCCGGTTACACATTGCCAATTATAAGCTACTGTGGCGCGTTTAATAATGAGGTGCTCCCATCTACCACTAACATAACGAATAGGATACACCGATATCATCTGTTTTTTGGTCACTACTCTTGGTCTTTTGATATCTTAATCCGTAAAATATTGTTGATATTAGGATTCAATCGATCGATTCTAAAGAATGTTGAACATATTTAATAATAGGGCAATTATGATAATATCTATAATAAAAAAGATCCATAAGTATCGAGTGGGTCTACTGTCATCAGATAATGGTTCTTCTCTTATTGTATCTGTTCGAGGTATTAATGGAGTCCCCCGGTACGGTATAGCCATCAATGTTGATCTAGTTCCAAGTTGAACTCCTGAACGATGCCAAATGTATTTATCTGGATGATTAGTTGCTATATTAATTGCTTTCTCAACGGATTCTTGCAAATGTTCAGGGTAGATTTTTGGATTAAGACTCAAAGATGGTATAATACTTCGTTGAACATCAAGATTATCGGTTTCGATAAAAACTTTAAGAAGCAACAGAAGTTTCTCTGCCCGTAAATCCACGAATGTGTCATATTCTCTTCTGGATTCTTCAGTTGCATTCTCATAAGATAAATTTCTAAAATCATCCGGCGATTGAATATTTTCCCATTTTAGATGTGGTTGTGCCCAATATAATGCGTTGACAGCACCGGCCTGACGAAATGGTTCACCGTTTTCAATCACGTTAAAAAGAAATTCATGAACTGTTCTTGCTCCAAAGTTTGATACAGCTGGTTCTATAAAGTACCGATTTAAACTTGGATTAATTTCTCTAATAGCTCCCTCTAGCAGAGGAGCCAAGAGACGCTCATTCAAATGAGGATCTCTCTCAAACATCCAAAAAAAAGACATGCGTATCTTTTGATCTTGCATTGCATCATTCAGCCAAACAATATCTTCATCATCAGGATCAGCTAATTTTGCGTGAAGATTTTCACGTTCTGATCTGAAACTATCCTCCGCTTCTTCTTTGTTTTGGTGAGCTCGCTTCTTCGCTTCCACAAATTTGGACCATAGATATTTTAATGATGTCATACAAGTTTCACTACTTCAATCTAAGTACACAAATGTAATTATCACTTAAAACTTTACCCACACTTTGTGGTCCACATTATTAGTCAGATCAATCAATCAATTATAAAAATCTGAATCTTTCTTCATGCTTTTTCTTCGGCTCCGTTAAGTCTCCAATCCCATTTGGCAAGTCAATTCTGATTCAATGACATTCCATATTCTATTCATCTTTGATATATAGAACTCCCATACTTCTCAGCTTCTCAACGTACTGTTCCAAACTCTTCTTCTCCCCGGTCTTACCCGAATGCAGCTCAAGGTAGCCTCTCTTAACAAGCTGTGGCATCAGGTCGTAAATCGCAAACGCCGAAATGATCTTTGTTTTACCATCCTCCACAGCAAACGAGATCCTCCACATCCAAGTTGTTAGCAGCTCTGTGTCTCCTAGCGGATTTCGCATTTGTGCCTGTGCCATCGCATCGTTATCTCCGGTGAGAATAAAGAGGTTATTGATCTCCACGTTATGAAAAATGGTGCGGTGATAGATCTTGAATCGCTCTCGCATGGCTTCTGCCCCCTTCTCATTTGTGATTTGGGCATGGTCACTCTCGGATAGATTCAAGGTACTGGGATTGGTCAACCAGAAAGGAATATCATCCACGGGAGAGTAGTAAGCGGAATGAATGCGCTCATCAAAATAGGTGAAATCCTTCTCCATAAGTAGGTCCTCGATGAACCAGCGTGTCAGTTCTTTGTTATCCACTATGATTTCTTTGGAATTTTAGGGTATAAACCTATCGCCCCCTTCTGATATGAATCCTGTGTATGCACAGTCAAAACTCGATCGATCGAAGCTGGCCTTGGTCGGAAAGTTCCGATCTGGAATGTATCAATCTCTCAATTATTTCAATCTCGATCGAATATGGTCCTACCTAAACTAAAAAGGTGAGTATACCCACAGTTTCTACAAATATAAAGTTGGGTTTTATGAGCAGTCTTTCCCCATTTTGAGTCTATTTTTCCTTCTTCTAAATCAAATCCCTCCGTGGACTTGCACCACAGGCAAAACTGTTCTTCTTCTTCCTCTTCTTTACTCACAATGAGACCTGATTTATTCTTTATATTTCTTTTTTAGCAAGAAATATTGACTTTTATCAGTTAATCCATCCATTAAGGTGAGTGAACAGGTCCTGCTCTGAAAGTTCCAATCCGTAATTGGATCATGGTTTTCTTAGGATCGATCTATCTACTATTCCTTATTTGCTGGAGTTATTCTATTTTTTACAGAGTCAACACCATGCTCAACTTTTTTCAACCAATTTTTTGCCCAGTAAAATTCCGATGCAAGTAAAGTAAGACCAAAAATAAATGTAACTACCCCCGGCCCAGGTAATACGAGTAACAATATACCTATCAACATAATTGTTAATCCGATAACTAGAATAACGACTCTTCGCAATTCCTTAACTGTCTTCTTTGAGTACTTTCTCGCCTTGGACTTAATAACAGATCCAAATTCGGAACCCGAATTACTAACCATTATTTTCATACTGAGCCTACACCCTATTAAATTCTTGGGAATTTTCAGTTATCCTATAAATTCGATCGATCTTCGATAGCTCTTGAAAATCAAATTGGTTTATCTAACAGCTTAAATATTAAAGTCGCATTGTGCTACTAAGAGAAAAGTAAGATGCAACAACCAAATTTTGTAATTCATAAATCTGAATCGAGAGGTGGTGCGAATCACGGATGGCTTGAAACTAAACATGCTTTCTCCTTTGCTCATTATTATAATCCCAATCGAATGGGTTTCGGAGCTTTGAGAGTAATTAATGAAGACAAGGTAGCTGCAAATTCTGGATTTCAAATGCATCCCCACAAAGACATGGAAATTGTTACAGTACCCTATTTAGGATCATTAAGTCATACAGATACAGAAGGTAATTCTGGAGAGATATATGCTGGATTGTTGCAACGGATGTCTGCCGGAAGAGGTATTTGGCATTCTGAAATGAATAAAGGAGATATTCCCGTACACTTTTATCAAATTTGGATCGATACTAAAGAAAATGGGATTCAAGCAAATTATGAAGAATTTGAGACAGCCCTCGAGGATCGAATGAATACCTTGACACTTGTGGCTTCTGGTGATGAAAAATTAGCGAGCAAAGGAGTATACATACACCAAGACGCAGAAATATGGCAAGGTCATATGGACAAAGGAAATTCATTCACATATAAAATAACAAGACCTCAAAATGGTGTTTATCTCCAAATGGCAAATTTCACAAATCATTCTGAAATAGAAGTAAATGGAAATCGTTTGGTTGGTGGTGATGCAGTCGAGATTAGCAACATTAATGAGTTTAAAATCAAAGCTATATCTGATCAGGCAGATTTCTTAATTATGGACGTACCAATCACCGGTCAATGGAATCATTAAGATTCATTCGATAGATCCTATCGATCGACCGCTCGGAAAGTTCCAATCCGTATATATTATAGTCGTGATTAATTATACATTGAATTTGCATCAGCTTCTAAAGGGGTTGAGGGACCAACAATATAAAATGGAGAAGGATTCCTAAACCCAAGCCCCCAAGCTGTACTGCCCATACCAATATACAATTTATCATTTACCTTACGAACTTCATCATGCATTGAAGAGACCCGTATACCTTTATTGAATTCACGATAAACAAGATGAAAAGACTGTCTCCCGTCAATATTTGACATTCCTACATGTGTTTTGAATCTTCGATGACGATTGGATCCTTCAATGTGATCAAAAACATTATAACCCTCACCAACCTCTCCAGATACTTGAAAACCCTTGCCAACCCACTTACCTTTTCCGAAGAAATGATTGGTAAAAAAATTCACAAAAGCAGCTAGAACCCCTGCATTAAAATTTCCTGCTTGATATTCTCCCTCAAGATCATCTATCTGTGGAGCTGGAGAAGCCATGAATATTTTCATAAGCTGAGATTTGGATAGATTATATAGATCCTTCAGAACCAGCTTTTCAGCATCTTTTCCTGTAATATCCGTGATTAGTGGTAATTTGGCATCCACTTTGATTATTTTCCCATTTTGCAATATATTTATCACGACTATTAACAATAAGCTCACAACTAATCCTGCGCTTATATACAATAATTCCACAATCATCGGTTTTCAGTTGATATATTTCTGTTTCAACTTATAATCAGATTGATTGAATGAATCAAAAATGCAAAACATAGAGATCCATCAATCAATGAAATTTAGAACTGTAAAATAGCTAAACAGGGCTTGCTCGGAAAGTTCCAATCAGGAAAATAGGGTCAATACATTCGGTCTGCTATTGATTCCGTGTTTAAATACCCAACTTAGATATTAAAACTAATGAATACTACAACTCATACTTTATTCACATGGTCTGGAAAAGTTGTCAAAGGAGGAGGCAGAGGTCATGGATTTGCCACTCTCCCAAAGGAAATCTCAAAAAAATCAGGCTTCAATCATGGAGATAGGATCATTTTGATTATATCTAATGGAATTGATAATGAAAACCTAAGTGTTGACACATTTTACCGTGTTAGCAGTAGGTCTCGTGGTTTTTATATTCCTAAGGAAATTACACAAAATAATGATCTCCTTGGAAATCGATTCCATTTTTCTGCTCATAGGGAGGAGGGGTTCAAAACTTCGATCTCCCACCATAAACAGGTTATTATTCCTTATAAAAAGTTGGATGAATTTCAAATAACTGATCGAGATATAATTAAATTAAGGGTAGAAACTCTAGATGGCCAGATAGTCGAAGAACCAGTTATTGTCAAACAACTCAATCGTAGCAATAAGCAAGATGAATTTATTGCAGTGTTTCGAAATAATGATGTAGAGGCAGGTTCTGCGGATGCAAAGATTCAGGGTAAATTGGAAAAGCTTGATCCCAAACCTTTACATTCCTCTGAGAACATGATTTACACTCCCAATTTGTTTCCGAATGGGCACATGGGTAAATTAGATGATGATACAGGTATATTGTTCAAAGGGAATCATACACCAATTGAGATTCCCCTGAAATTTGATATGAATGGAAATACGCATTACATGGGTGCATATTTCGCTGATGGAACGAAACGTGGTCATGCATGGAAAATGAGTGCTTCAACACCTGAACAGGCTATGTATTACAATTCAATCTATAATCAAATATTACCTAATGAAAAATTTAAATACAAAGTTACCTATAGCAAGGTTCCTTCCGATATCAGATCTGATACTGAAATAAATAAAGATATCAAAAAATATTGGAATGAGAAAACTAATAATTCATTTACTGTAGATAAAGTGTATATTGTTGATGCTCAGATTGAATCAGCGTTAAATCGAAATAAATATGGATCTTTAGAAATAAGAAATGACAAAGGATTAGTTATGCAATTTCACCAAAAAATGTTAGATCAAACTATGGAGATAATTGGCGACTCTAATGATAAAAAACTCCTATGGAATTTTGTCCATGGGATTCTTGAGGGCGATGGATATGTGGCTGGGGGCGCTAAAAGATTGGGATTGGGGATTTCGTGCAATATAGACAATTACGAATTTATCCAAAATATCTTGGATAAACTAGGCATTCAATTTAGGACTGATACTTTTGATTCAGATAGTGGTAGATCTGATGGTGTACAAATTCAATTTGGTTTGTTTGAAATACTGAAAAATTTTAAAGATATCAAGGATGATGTCTTTCAATATTATCCAAAGCGAGCAGAAAGATTATTTGATAGAATGGCAGTACAAAGTACTGTTAGACATATGTTGGGAGAACGAAGTCAATCAAGCTTTGCTCGAGCGAGAGCCAACGAACTTAAAAGTGATGAAATAACAAATTTCTTTAAAAATAGGCAGTTATAATATTGTTGTACTAACGGTTAGTTTTAATTAGATAATGATTTAATAAATTAAATTACACATATAATAAAAATATAAAACTAATTTTTTATTATACTGTTAATAAATTTATATATGTTTAAACAAGTGATAATGTGTAATTATTGATTTATAAAAATATTATTTATTAAAATAAACGTTATTCCACTGTCACAACTTTTGCTAAATTGGCAGGGTAATCTGGATCATTACCCAATTTTACAGACGTATAATACGCCATTAACTGCTGCGGAATCGTATAAACAATCGAACTCAAATATTTACTATAACCTTTTGGAATCTCGAAATATTGGTCAAGCATTGATTTCATTTCTGTGTCACCCTCTTCAATGATTCCGATTGTGTTTGCACCTCTTGCACTCATTTCCATAACCGATCCGGTCATCTTTGTCCGAGTCTTATCATTTGGAATAGTGAAGACGACAGGATAATCATCTTTAACTAATGCAATTGGTCCATGTTTAGATTCTCCTGCTGGGTATGCTTCGCAATGAACATAGGCAATCTCCTTCATCTTCAATGCCCCTTCAAGTGCACTGATAAAAGCCACATTTCGACCAAGATAGAAAGCTGATGACTTTGTGCTGAACCATTTAGCAAGATCTCGAGCTTTTGCTTCGCTAGTCCTAATAATCTGGTTAACTACATCCGATAAATTGTCGAAAGCATTTTGAAATTCTTTTACCTCATTTTTATCCAAGAAATTATTCAATTTGGCCAATTCAAAAGCAATTCTCCACATGGCCAAGGATTGTGCTGTGAATGTCTTCGTAGCAGCTACACCGATCTCTGGACCTGCATGTAAGTATGCTACATAGTCTGATGACAGAGTTAGACTTGATCCTGCAACATTTACCACAGAAACAATTGTTGCACCACGTGATTTTGCATCTTTGATTGGTTTAATTGTATCAAGAGTCTCACCGCTCTGACTGACAGCCATCACGAGAGTCTGATCATCCACCAGATGTTTCACAGCGTCCCATTCTGCCGATATACATGCAATTACCAATGGTCCACCATATTGTGAGAAGGTGTAATATGCATTTAGAGAAGCATAATGTGCGGTTCCAGCTGCGACAACAATCACTTTTGAAGCTTCATTCACTACTTTTGCTATCGTTTGAAACGTGTCAGCTTGAGTGTTTAATTGGGTGGAAATAATTTTTGGTTGCTCATGAATCTCTTTGAGCATGAAATGAGGATATCCACCTTTCTGAGCTGCCTCTGCTGACCATGTAACCTTGTGTGGGTTTCTTTCAACCGATTTTCCAGAATCCAACTTAATTATTTCATATTTACCAGGATTTAATATTACCATCTCATTATCCCGTAAAGTTACCAGTTCATTGGTCCAGGGGAGAAATGCAGGTATATCACTGGCACAGTACATAGTTGTTTCAGTTACACCAATAACCAAAGGATTGTCTTTTTTTAGCGCATAGATGGTATTGGGCTCGCCTGTATGAGCAACAACAATGGCATAGGTCCCTTTTATCTTACTAACCAATGCCTGAATTGCCTCAACCATTGATTTTCCAGATTTTAGTTGGGACGAAAGAAAATGAGGTATTACTTCAGTATCAGTTTGAGACTGGAATGTATATCCATCCTCCATTAATTCCTTGCGTAATTTGATAAAGTTCTCAATAATACCATTGTGAACAACAACTACATCATCATTCATAGATTTGTGAGGATGTGCATTTATTTTACTTGGTGGTCCATGAGTTGCCCATCTGGAGTGTCCGATGGCTGTATGCCCTTCATATGTATGGAAGTCAAGATTTTGGCCAACTAATTTGATGGCCCCTTTATCTTTTCGGACCTGTATACCATTTTCTGAGACAATAGCAAGTCCAACAGAATCGTAACCCCTATACTCGAGCCTTGTTAGTGCATCATAAATCTGCTTTCCAATTGTTTCCGATGACCCATTCATTTCAGGCGCTCGAGTTATCCCTATAATTCCGCACAAATCACATCACCATTTTAAGAGAAAAATAAAATTGATCCTATATTGTACAGCACAAAATAGTACTACTTTATGAATCAGTAGACCAATTTACAATTCCACTTTATTACAGGAGTAATTCGGATTATATAAAACT
>JAAFKL010000297.1 GCA_021399405.1 Candidatus Heimdallarchaeota archaeon
ACTACTGCCCTACTGGCTCCTACTGCAGCTCCCAACTCTTTTGCTAGATCCTCAATAAGATGGAAGTTCTCAGGTCCGCCAATACCTCTACCACCGGATACGATGATATCTGCCTCTGTCAGTTCAATAGTTTCTGCACTTGAAGCCAGTATTTCTGCTAACTTCATCACTGAATCTCCGTCAACTGTATCTGTGGTGATATTCTCTAGATTTGCTGTCCCATCTCCCAATTCAGGAACATCAAATACAGCAGCTCTAACCGTTATTACCAGTTTTCCCTCTGTCTTGATGGTGGAATGGATCTTATTGCCATGTATAGATCTCTTGAAGGTATTTCTATCAATCACTTCAATGATATCAGATAAGGGGGTGGCATCCAGTTTCACACATACTTGTGGTGAAATTTCCTTTCCCCAGACAGTTGCTGGGAATATGATAATATCTGCCTCCTTGGCTGCATTTACGATTATGCGACTATACATTGTAGGGTGATAAAGTGAAATACCTGATGCTCCTTTAACAGTGCCAAGCCCCATCTTTCCAGCAATATCCACCACTGAATCGATGTTATCATCAATTGCCACCCCGAAAATTTCCTTTCCTGTTTGATCTGCGAGTGCTTTTGCAACAGTCACAGCTTCTTTGGCAGCTTTTACTAGCTCACCATTATAACTCTCTAGATAAATTGCTATACTCATTTCAAAGGCTCCTAAATTATTTTCTCCTTGTTGACCAGTCCGTCAACCAATTCTGATACAAGCTCATCTGCTGTGCCAGTCATCTTCGTACCTGCACCCTTTGTTGGTGGGAGTTCAACTTTTACCTGTGTAAGAAAATTCCTTATTTCAGTTCCAGCACTATCTTTTTTATCCAGCGGTTTTTTCTTAGCCTTCATAATCATGGGTAATTTTGGATACCGAGGCTCATTCAAGCCCTTATCTGCTGTCAGAAGAACAGGGAAACCGGATTCAAACTTTTCTTTTCTCCCAGAGGCATCTCTGGTGGCCACAATACCACTCTCTGTAACTTCCAAGGATGAAATCTCAGTAATCACAGGGATGTTCAGAAGTGCAGCAAGTGCAGGACCAATAAATGAATCAGAAGAATCTGTTGCAATTTTACCACAGAGAATAATATCTGCACCTATAGGTTCAATAACTGCTTTTAATGCCTTTGCGATGGATAATGGATCACTTCCATACAACTCTTTGCTCTCTATGAGGATTCCAGAATCAACACCCATGGCCATGGCTTTTCTGATTGATTTCTCTTCTATGCCTTTTCCAATGGTGACAGATATTACCTCTCCACCAAGTTTCTCCTTTATTTTAATTGCTTCCTCCACCGCGTACTCGTCATATGGGCCAATAATGTACTCAATTGTGCCATCATCTTCCACATCTGAACCATCCGCGTTTATCTGAAACTTAGTCTCAGTGTCTGGGACACTTTTTAGTAAAGATACGATTTTCATCTACTTTTTTGGGAAGAAATGTCCATTAAATATATTATTGCAATAGCTATGATCTTTTTGTTTCAAAGATAATAAATTAACGCGTAAATTCTTCGAGTTTATTAATGAATTGTATATTTTTCCATTTAAATTTATACAGATTTATATGAAAAGTACAATATATTGAGATTCGTAACAAATGTTATCAAAGGTTTGGGAGAGCTATCTTGATAGAATTATCCCCATACAAACCATAAACAAACTCTTAGTTTATACAGATTTAAACAGGGAATGGATAGCCAATCCTCTGGTAGATCTTGGTATGGATCTGGATTGGAAAGTATCCATGGCTTTCACGGATGATTTTGAAGAGGGTGATATGAATGATATTAAAACTAGTTTACTTTCATTAGCACAAGATACGCTTATTATCTCATTAATCTCTTTTTCAAATCCAAATCTCGACAAATTAAATTCCATTTTTCCTTACAACGGGAAAATTTCTGGAATTGCAGGTATTTGTATAATTTTCTCTCCGGAGTTACCTGATTCATTTATCCTTGATTTCCTAAGGACTGATAACTATGAAGTTATCGAAAGACTAGAGAAGATGCTTATAAAGGCATCAGTGAATAGAACAATGGAAATTAAGTCTTTTTGGGGGACTAATTTACAATTTGTTTCCAATGATATTTGTGAGATCCCTAATATCATATATGACGGTGAAAATAGTCCTATTTCATTTCCAGGAATGGTAGTTAAGGTGGATGTTGTGCCAGGTACATTTATTGGTGATATGGTTGTTTATGGATTAATTCTCCCATATTATGATTCGGAAAACAATATAGTAGATCATTATGGAAATGTTGCTGAAAATGCCAGATTCAAATTATCATTCCTTAACGGGCGGATAACTGGGATGGAAATGATAGATGAATGTAAAGATGAATTTATCTACAAGAGGTTCAAAAAATTAATTGGAAAATTAGTGAATGATAATCTAAATTTGCAAGTTTCATTCGGGATCGGTCATTGCTTTCACAAACCACCTGGTATTGCTATTGTCGATAGAAACCTTCAGAAATCATTTGAAATAAAATTAAATGATGAAGTCACCATTATTCTCTACGATATAGAGTTGGAGTAATCTCGCAATCAAGAAATATAACTTTGAATTAAGTCCCTACGGGTACTTAAAATAATATTAATAGATAAGTCATCTGATGGTTTTTTTCCTTGTTCACTCTGTGGATATCCCAAATAAGATGATCGAAGTTATTGATAGAGATAGTAATATATCATCCCTTGAAATACAGGCACCTTGGATTGATTTTTTGCCGTATTTAAGAAAATTGCAGGAAGTATATATTGAGATAGATGATATGGTTATTGGAGAGGAAAATTTATTTGTGTTAGAACCCAATTATTTGGTCCCCGTCACTACCATTACTGATGCCATTAGTTGTTTGAGAAAAATTTATGTCAACAATCTAGGTGCAAAAAACGTTCCTGACCCAGCATTGCTCCTGAGAATGATGGAGGGAAATGCATTGCATGATGTCTTCTCTTTGAAACTAACTAATGATTTACTAGGTATTGATGAGATGATTACCTTAGTGGTGAAAAATATTTTACCGAACCTAGTCACCCTTGCTATTGATGAGGATGATATCACTAATTATCTGAAAGAGAATGCAGGGGTGTTCAATCGCTTTCAGAAACTAGACGGATTGACAGAAATTGACAATCAGAACTGGAAACTTGGGGTTCACGGAAAATTTGATGGATTAGTAAGAAAGAATATTCTGGAGTTAAAGACATCTAAAATTCCCAATAATATTCCATATCCCAACCATAATTCTCAGATAAATATTTACAAGTCCATGATGGCAGATAGGGGAGAATATAATGGAATGATCTACTATGTTAGAGACAATAAAATGGTGAATAAAAAACCATATGATATCCCTCTTCATACATGGATAACTGCTAGGAACTGGGCCATGCTCGTCCTAAAGGGTGAATTCATCCCTCCTGTGTTGCGAGAAAATGAAGCCAAGGCATGTGAATACTGTTTTGTAAAGAATGGATGCATGAAATTGTGTGCAGGACTAAATACACAAAGAGATTGTGAAAGATGTACCCAAACAGTTTTTTGTGACAAGAAAAGCTGGACTGGTGAAACGATTAATTATTTCACACATTTTGTAACGGCTTTAATGGCTGAAGAGCAAGAGGTAATAAAAGCTCAAAAATGGTTATCTAGAGTAGGATTAGAGACTTCAGATCAGCGAGATATTCTAGTTAAGCGTGGATACGCTCTACAAACAACCGGGAAAATTTCGGAAGAATTTAATAAAGGTAATTATGAGATTGTCTTCTCCCATAATTCAAGAATGAACAGGTTTAGGCGGGGGGATTTGGTAAGAATCTATGACCTGGCAGATACACATGACATTTCCACAATGTACTTCTCTGCTGTGATAACTGATATTAGCACAGAAAAACTACACATGATAACCGCAAATAAACTACCATCCAAGGTGGTAATAGTCTCTTCGGATTCATCTGCCAGTTATCGGGGAAGTAGACGAGCTCTGTACTTCTCTATACTCTCATCTTCTCCACTTATTGAAATATTCAAGAAAAAAAATAGTCAAAAGCCTTTCGAATTAATCGAAGGAAAAATGGATATATATGAACCATTGAAGGAATACAACACAGAGCAACTAGTAGCCATTCAAAAATCACTGCTAACGCCAGACATTTTTCTAATACAAGGACCAGCAGGAACTGGAAAAACATCAGTGATTGTCGAGATTGTTAAGCAGTTATTCAATTTAGGTAAAAGAATACTCGTCTCTGCATTCACCAATATGGCCATAGATAATCTTGGTCTCTCACTAAAAGAATCCAAGATTCCTTTTGTGAGATTTGGAAATCCACATTCTATCAATCCCGAACTCCTCGAGTATACCGTTGAGAAGAGACAAGAGGAATATATCACAGCAATTGAGAACGATCTCCCTTTAATTATTCTCTCTACAACATCTACCATTGCCAAGGACCAATATGTAGATCTGATGATGGATTACGTGATTCTTGACGAAGCAGCCCAGATGACAGAACCTGAAAATCTGAAGGCTCTGCTTCATGGGGTGAAGGCTATTTTAGTGGGAGATCACCAGCAGCTTCAACCTATTGTACTTTCACATGAGGCAAAACAATTGAAATTACAGCAATCACTCTTTGAAAGATTAGTTGATGAGATTCCAAATAGACATATTTTGCTCACTCACCAGTATAGAATGAACAATGAAATCCTCTCCTTTCCCAACAGGACATTTTATGATGGCAAATTGAAATCTGCAAATACTGAAATTGCTAATCAACAATTGGCTAAATTCAGTACCAGTCTGACCTCGTCTGATCCATACCAAATTATCTCCCTCTCTGATAGTAAAATCAACCAAGGTATACAAGTGAACGGATCTGAGGTAGTAGTGATAATTGCCCTCATTCGTGATATAATAGAGAATATACCGGATTTATCTTTGAATGATATTGGAATAATCACACCTTTTCGAGCACAGGTTGCTGAACTCAGGACCTTCCTTCCTTTTATAAGCATAGATACCATTGATCGCTATCAAGGATCTGAAAAGGAGATAATTATTTTTTCCAGTATTAACACTGCTAATGTACCAATCCTAAGTGATTCCCGAAGATTAAATGTAGCACTGACAAGGGCCAAGAAAAAACTGGTTGTATTGGTATCCAATCCTCAGGAACAGGGTCTGTCACTCATCAATCGTCTGCACAATGATGCAAAGAACCGTAATTTGGTAACCTATCTCAATGCATCTGATATCAAAGACTACTCTTCAGAAAAGATAATCAATGGTAATATTGAATTAATCGCATCTCGCATCAGTCTTAGAGTAGAAGAGGTGGAAGGATACAATCCCTACATTGATCTAATTCCATTTATCGGGAAATCTGCTGGAATATTCTACAAAACCATCTTGCTGATGGAAACTGATACTCATGAGGAGGAATTCTGTCCTATCTGTTTACAAGGACTTAACTTTGGGGTACAATGTCTTGGTTGTGGATACTGGTATCACAAGGATCATCTCATCCAGTGGGTGGATCAATCATCTAATTGCCCTGTATGTAATCATTCATTGGTATTATTTAATCAATGATTATAGTTAGTTATTGATTTTTATTGGTTAAAATTATTATTAAGTATTTATTTTTGGTCTGGGAGGATAACTGATCCACCAGCTGCTTCAATCTTTGAAACTGCATTTCCACTGGCTTTCTCGACAGTCACTGTTATTTTTCTAGTGACATCTCCCTGAGCCAGGAGTTTTGTAACTCCAATGCTTTCCAAGTTAATTGCATAGAGATCTCCATCAAGTGTGGCTATGTCACTCTTTACAAGGGTATCGATCCCCTGATCAAGATGACTGACATTGATGGTATTGGCTTTTTTGGCGAATTCCTGTGGCCTCTTGAATCCAAACTTACCCAGGGGTTTTTCCCGGTTCTTTTTGGCCTCAATAATGGTTCGGATCCAGTTGTGCTGTGAAACACCAGCATTTCCTACTCCACCACGCATTCCAGAACCCTTGTGATCCTTTTGAATACCCCAACCATGAGATCTTCCACCTCTTTGTCTTCGGACTTTTCTTTTTCTTCTTACTACCATTTTAATAACCTCTTCATGCCATCCTTGCAATTAAATCATTAATTGCTTCTCCCCTGTATCCTAGATCCCCTTTTAGGCTAACTGGGTATTTTAGGGACTTAAACCCCTTTCTTGGAGGACTTAACCTGAATACAGGCTGTATGTTGGGGATATCTTTCATCTTTGCAGAACCCTTAACCATTGCTTTAGAGAACTGTTTGATCGTTGTGAACTCAGTATTTCCCTTGAGGTGTTTGTTGGTAACTCTGTCCTTTCCGGCGAGTTCTCCACGTTTAACAATCAAGTGTTCAATACTTTTCTCATTAATTTCTCCCCAAGTAGCGATATCCTTGATCTTGAACAGCATACCCTGCAGCTGTGGTGTATCCTCATAAATCACTGCATGGTTTGGCTTGTTCAAATGTAACAGTTTGAGAGTGTGCTCCACGTTGTAGCTCACATTCACTCTTCCTCGTAATCTAATAATTGCTATTGCCTTCATAT
>JAAFKL010000037.1 GCA_021399405.1 Candidatus Heimdallarchaeota archaeon
GTATTAATCTCTTCAACCTGTTCAGAAATAGAATTTGCTGATTTTTTGGCATCATTGGAGAGTAGTCTTACTTGATCTGCCACAATCCCAAAACCTTTACCATATTCTTTGGCCTTGGCAGCTTCAATAGCTGCATTTAGACCAAGTGTGTTTGTTCTCTGTGCCACTTTTACGACAAAGAAAGAAGCATTTGCAATTTCAACAGAGGCTCTCCTAATTTGGGCTTGGTGGTCAATCAATTTCTCATTAATTTGATTAATCTGCATATTTTGCCTAGTTGCCCCATCACTAATCTCCTGAACAGTATTGGATACATCAGTTATTGATGCAGAGGCTTCCTGAGTGCCTGCTGCAAGCATTTCAGATATGCCTGCAAGTCTATAACTGGTATCAAGTACTCCTGTGATGATAGATTTCAAACTAGTTGCCATCTCGTCAAATCCCCTCTCAACATCTCCTATCTCGTCATTGGGGTATCTTTTTCTCATAACAACATCAATATTTCCCAATGATACCTGTGTCTGTTTTTTGGACAATCTAGAAAGAGTAATTCTTAGGGTTATTGCAGTGAGCACTGCGATGGCAGACACGATAATTGCCAATCCTATGGCTAACCACTGGTCGCGAACTTGTACCCTCTCTCTGATTGAATTCTTCAGATCATTAAACTGGGTCTCAAATCTGGAGAGTTCGTCCAGGAGTAAAAATTTGGCCTCACCGATTCTAACATCAACTAGGCTTGTGAAGTCAGTTAAAGTACCTTTTCTAAGGTCATCTAAGGCATCCAAACTCAATTTTAATTCAGTAAGGATCTCTATGGAGTTATCCATATTATCCTTGAGGTTGGTTGCATTGTTTGAGAATATCTCATATATGTTTGTCAAAACTTCTTGTTCCTGCAAATCAAGATTTATTGGTTTGATAAGATCCAAGATTAGACTGATATTGCCCTCAACCTGATCAATCTCCTCAATAAAATTATCCACACTATCTGTGAAGTTGAGGTTGATATCTCCGGTATTCAGGGTGATATAATCACTCTCTAGATGGGAATATGCTACGGCATAGTGTTGAAAAAATGCAAAAATATCTGTAAAACTTAGAGTTACATTTTTAAAATAAGTTTCATTTGCTGTTTGAAGCCCATTAAAAAGATGATGCTGCAAATGGATCATCCCTTCAAATAACTCATGTGTCTCAAGGTTGATATCATAATAAAGGGAGGAATTTCCCACAAAATTTTCCTTTGATTTATCCGCTTCTAAAACGAAAGTAGCAAGTTCTGATCTGAGGAATCCATCTAATTGGTATACCTCATTGATCACACCAAATTCGACATCAATAATCCTGTTCAACCCTTCATCGCTTAGAATTTGAGTTTCCTCCTTTGTAAGCATCACCAGTGAACTGATTTCGACATCCCCAAATTTGTATCTCTCAATCAATCTCTGATTTAAGGTTGCTTTAACTTCATCAAGGGTTGCCAAATAATTATCTCTTTCAGCCCCGCTTGGTTCAGCATTGTAATTGAATATGGTCTCGTAATAGTTATCTAGTTGTGTTCTCACTAATCTCTCTGCAGATACCTCTAGATTCAAAAGATCGGCTAGAACCTGATTATCTCGGTTAATGTATTGCTGACCCCGATCCTCCAATGCATCTAAACTCTCATTTGTTAACTTTACAAGAGTTGTTTGAAAACCAAAAGTCAACAACAATAGTACACTGATCAAAAGCAATCTATTTCGGATAGATATTCGAGCCACAATTAAATTAATTCTAATGTATATTTAGCTATACTTGTGATCAATCGTGAATATATCTTATTAATTCTTTGAAAATTTACATTAATTCTTAGAGGTGTAGAATATTATATCTACAGAGATTTTGCACATAATATTCAAATCTAGTCGATGGTGATCATTATAATTCTCGAGTGGAATAACTCTTATATCTTGATCTAATTATAAAACAACTATGGAAGAACCAGATACACCCGTTGTAATAGATATAGATCAAAGAAAATCCACTCAACTAGACCAACTTGTGCAGATTGTCGAGATCAGTTTTATTTTTCTAGTCACTTTCTCCCTGATCGCATTGGCAGATACAGTGTTAAGCAGTTTAGATTTGTATCAGGGCATTGCTCAGAATTATCTGGGTGAAGTTAATGTTGGTAGTCTAAGAGGGGGAAACTACGAGGAAATCGTGCGTATCACGCTTATTTTTAATCTACTCCTCTTTACATTTTCCTTGATTTTTGGTCTATGGATAAGGCGTACCAAAGATGGTTGGAGCTGGGGAGATTTAGGCTATTCTCTCAACACTCCTGGTTATTCCTTTTTGAGTCTTGTTAGAAGGGGAATTCTTTTGGGATTAATAGCGGTCATCTTGTTTTTTGCAGTCCTGACACCTATCTCTTTTTATCTCAACGGTAGTGAAAACGGTTTTCTTATCTTCGCCTATGCCAAAGAGGACGGAACACTATTCAATTCTGATGCACTAAAGGCTGAGTACTATTTTGGAGTCGTGGAAATGGGTTTCATATGGCCTCTCTCTGCGGGTTTCTTTTTCTTTGCCTATGCCTACAATTCACTTAAGGCGAGGTTTCCCACCGGAGTGGCTAATATCCTCTCAACCTTGTTTTATGTCTTTTATCTGGTCTTTTTTTTCATTATCCAGGAAGGAGATAAGATAACCAGACTTGTTGATCTGATAATCCATCCTCTGGATTTCATTGCTCAATGGGGAATGATATTCTCGCTCATTTTGGTCTTATACATCAATTTTTCTAGTTTCGCTGAAACCAAATCCATTGTGTTACCCTTCACCATGAATTTCGTGTTCAATGTGGGGTTAACCGTTGTCCGATCAATAAATTCCATAATCTTTGACTCATCGGACATTTTAATGATCATCATCCCAGTTTCAATTGTGATTTTGATTGTAGTTTGGTTTGTTATAAAACCCAATGATTTCTCAACTATTAAACTTGGATGGAAGCATTTACGACAGATCAACTATTCAAAAATTAAGCTTGTGGGCTTCTTTCTCCTCTTTATGTTACTTTCATTCCTTTTCCCTGGAATAATTAATGAGCTGCTGTTCAATGAAACAATATTGGATCCATGGGTAATTCCAGCTCTCTATGCATTTAATTTCTTCCTCATAATATTACTCTCCGTCGTTGTACTGACATATGAGCCAACAGAAGTGTATGATGTATTGCTAGTCTCGAATAATGGAATTCCTATAAGTTCTCGTATTAAATTATTTGAGACAGATGATGTACTCATATCCGGCTTTTTTACAGCTATTGCATCAGTGGATCAAGAACTATCTAGCGATTCAGGATTGAAGTCAATTAAAAGGGGAAAGATGGAAATTCTATTCGAAGAGGGAGTGAATAGCAGAATTATTGCCCTGGTGGATAGGGACCAACCTAGTATTAGGCAGGCTATTCAAGAAAAATTCAGAGATTTTGAAATTAACACATCATTGAAAGAAATAGAAGGTGCCAGTTCTGGCAAGGTACCAGAATCAGCTGTTCAACTAGTTAAGGAAATTGGAGAACTCTCGATAAAATTTTCCATCCCTCAGCAAACCAAATGGATCGCAACTCTTGCAGTGTCTCTTGGACCAATAATGATGTTGCTCATTGGGTTGATCTGAGAAGTATTTTTTGATCCACTTTCAAATATTTGAAATACTTGCTCAAAGTTATAAAATTCATGATAAATAAAATTGCAATTATCGGTGTTCCTCAGGATCTGGGTGCTTCTAGAAGAGGTGTTGATATGGGGGCCTCAGCTATGAGAATTGCAGGATTACACCAAAAATTAGAAAGTCTTGGTTATGAGATAATAGATTTTGGTAATATTCACTGTCACGACATTGAACAAAGTGATAATGTGAATAATGATGATAACCTCAATTACCTGGATCATATACTTGATACTTGCGAACATCTAAAGGTTATGGTTGTAAAGGCTTTGAGTGGTGGATTTTTCCCTTTGGTTCTAGGCGGTGACCACTCTATAAATATTGGAACCATGGCGGGAATGAAAACTCTTCATGGTGGAAAGACAGGAATAATCTGGATAGATGCACATGGTGATTTTAATACAGCACAGACGTCTTCATCAGGAAATATTCACGGTATGCCCTTTGCAGTCATAACAGATAGGGGTGATGAGCGATTGAGAGCTGTTGGACCTTCACCTAGTGTTATAGAGAACAATTCTGTCCAGCTAGGTGCTCGTGATCTTGATCCGGGAGAGGTTGATCTATTTGAGGCTTCAGACGTTACAGTTTTTACTATGAGTGATGTAGATAAGTTGGGTATGCACAAAATCGCCCACAAGGCCATAGAAATTGCTACCAAGGATGTCGATTTTCTTCATGTATCATTTGATATAGATGCATTGGATCCAGAATCTGCACCTGGAACTGGCACCAGAGTACAAGGTGGCCTCACTTACAGGGAAGCTCACTTACTCATGGAACTTGTACACGATAGTGGGAAACTGTCTTCTTTTGAAATGGTGGAGGTGAATCCCACCCTGGATATCAGGAACAAAACAGCTAAGCTTGCCGTTGGTCTCATTGCAAGTGCACTGGGACAAAAAATAGCCTAATCCTCTCAAAAGTAACAAGTAATATATAATTCAATCAAATAAACAAACTAGATGAAACTAAAAGAGGGTGATCTCACACCTAATTTCTCATATGTTGACAGATCAGGCAAATCAATGAAATTCCATGATTTGAAAGGGAAAAAAGTTATCTTTTTCTTTCCCAAGGCATTTACCGCTGGCTGCACTCGGCAATCAATTTCCATGCAGGAGAATTACCAAGAACTCAAGGATATGGGTGTTACGGAGATATTTGGAATATCTGTTGATACAGAGGAAATATTAGAAAAATTTTGCAATAAGTACAATTTTGAATATATCTTTGTCAGTGATCAAAGCAAGGAGATAAGCAAATCATTTGGTGTTTATAAAAATCTGTTAGTCACAAGCTATGCGAATCGTGATACATTTATTGTGGATGACCAGAATAAAATTGAGCAAATTCTTCACAATGGATTATCTGGTAAATCATCTGAGATGGGGTTATCAAAACATGGAATTGAAATAAAACAATATATCAAGATCTAATTTGGGAATTTAGTAAAATCTTGCTATTAATTATTCAACTCTGTAACAATTTACAAACGATGAGGGAAACGAGGATTCAATGAGTAAAATTGATGAATTGATACAATCATCAGAATTTTTATCTAAGGAACATCAACTCTACAAACCACACCATGAAAGATCAGTTGCTGGTTTTATACCGGAAGTGTTGGCTCATCTTTCATCAGAGGTAAATTTTGGTGATAATATTGTGAGGAACAAGGATATGGCTAATCAGATAGAGGAATCCTTTCCTTCTGGGTACAAGCAAGCAATTGTTATCATAGCGGATGGTGTAGGTGCACAACACCTGAAGAAATTAGGGGGAACATTGGCTGATAATATGGAAACTGAGGGTACAGTGGCTTCTACCATGTTTCCATCAATGACATCCACTGTCATGTCCTCGATCAGTCGAGGTATGTATCCTGCTTCACATGGAGTGGTGGGTTACAATTTATTCAATGAACACATAGGGGATATATGGTCTGCACTTGCCATGAGGTACAAGAAAGAGGGTGAGGATCGTCTTGTATTGGATGATTTTGACATATCCCAGCTAATTAGTGGAGATTCACTCATCTCATCATTTAGCAATAACTCCCAGCCTTTTATAGCTCCAGAGCAGCTTGGTGATCCCTCCCTCTTGGATCTTGTTATCCCTAGAATACCGTTGCTCACCTATCCAGATGTGGAATCTGGGATCAAAACTGTAATGCACCTAATACCGCGAGGCAATCCGTTCACTGGTTTGTATTATCCATTTGCTGATCACTTTGGGCACCA
>JAAFKL010000298.1 GCA_021399405.1 Candidatus Heimdallarchaeota archaeon
AGTTGTGCTGGGTTCAACCCATTCACCATTAATGTAATTTTTTAATTTATCAACCATGGTTATCTTCTCTAATTATGTATTTTTCTGAATAACTTCCTATTAAATAAGTTAATCTTGCTTGTCATTGACTATTCTAAATATCCACAACTGCTTTTTTGCAAGACACCAACAGGGATGCAAACGCGGATTTTCATACCCTAAAGATCTTTAATTTCTCATGATTTCAGCACATTCGATACAATATTTGCTTGAAAATGATAATTCTTCACCATTGGTAACAAATGACTGACGAACATGATCTAGTTGAGTCCAGTATCCTTCATCATCACGAATATTACCACATCTTGCACAAACTGGGGCTAGTTTCTCTAATTTATCTATCTTATCCTCAGCTTTTGCTAGTTGTTTCTCCAAAGCAGCAGCTCTTGGTGGAAGCAAATATCTTATAATTGGAGTTCGGTTAGTAATAAACTCAGATAGGTTATGTGGTCTAATAATTAGGAGGATAATTAGAATGGTACCGAATCCAGCTCCAAATATTAATTTTGCAAAGATCCCATCAAGAATCGAAAGATTACTTCCTGGAAATAGAAAATTAATTCCAATTGGATAAAGAATGCCGTCAATTACTAAGACAATTACATATCCGATTCCCAAAAGAATTGTTACTGAAATTTGAGATTGGTATTTTAAAGTGGCTTTTTTAATAAAAAATAAAATCACTAATATTTCGCTAGAATATAGCACAAGTGAGAGTAGAAGAGATCTAAGGGTAAATTCTAATAACACGTCAGAGATATCTAGATAGTTCACAACGTGTTCAGAATCCAATATATGATTTATCAGATAAAAAAGTAGGAAAAGTAGAATAGCATTAATAATAATTATGTAAATCAAGTTCCTAACTACTTTTGGTTCAGGTTGAGAGCTAATTAAGTAGACGGTTGCAAATATTAAAGCTGAATACGCAATATCACCTCCAAAAAGGCTATATTTTGAAGTTAAGGTTATGGAATACAAATTGTCGAACAATTGAACAAGTGTAAATAAAACTCCTAAATAAACATAATTAAGATTAATTTGTTCATTTTGCTTCATGAAGCTACCTAAGATAGGAGGAAAGGAATATATTAGAAAATGAGCTAGAATTATTAGCATAAGTGTTATTGTTATTGCCAATCTAAATCACTAAGTCGCTTATTTTGAAATCTGAAAAATCAAATAATAAAGAAATTCGATTCAATTTTGATAATATTAACAAAACTACTAGAAGTATAAATCTTTAAAATATATTTTATGCAAGAAAATCTGAAATAGAATTTGAAAGTTATTTATTAAACTCGCAATTAATTAATGATTATGCACAACACAACCGCGATCAACCAGATCATCAACCCAATCGGGTAATGTTGATATTTTATTCCACCTCAAATCTAACTTCTCTAATTTAGGTATCTGAGATAGATCAATATTTGATAGATCTATTTTATTGGCTCTTAGATCCAAAAACTGAAGATTTTGTAATTTACTTATCGATTCAGGTAAAGCTGTAAGATTGTTATATCTAAGATTTAGTTCCTTGAGTTGACTCATATTCTCTATCGATTCAGGAAGTGATGTCAACTCATTTCCTTGGAGATCCAAATTGATTAAATTTGATAAGCCTCCAATACCTTCTGGAAGAGATGTTAGTCTATTATTCATGATATGCAATTCTTTTAGATTTACCAAATTTCCTACGCTTTCAGGAAGGAAAGAAATTTTGTTGTTGTATAGTCTGAATTCAATGAGATTCTCAAATACACCTATCCATTCTGGTAATTGTTTAAATTGATTATCCGTTATATTTAGATACTTTAGACTGTGTAGAGATTTCATTGAAATTGGTAGATAATCAAATAGATTATTGCTTAGATACAAAAATTCCAAATTTTTCAGTTTTCCAACTGCTTCTGGAATAATAGTAAGAGAATTATGACCTGCGTCAAGCATTTTTAACTTGTTCAAACTTCCAATTTGATCAGAAATCTCAATTAGGTGATTTACCGAGATATTTAGTATTTCAAGATCCTTAAGTTGCCAAATCAGGTCAGAAATTAATTCTAATTTATTATTGTATAAACTGAGCATTTCTAAATTTCTAAAATCTTTGATTTCACTAGGTAATTCAAATAATTTATTACTATCGAGATATAAAATTAAAATATTTGATTTATTTTCCACATTTTGCAATAATCCTTGTGAGAATTTTTCTGTAAGATTTAATGTTTTATGCATTTACAAATCCTGAAACTGTTGCTGTTGAAATTGTATTTGCAATTTATTGACCAAAGTCACCAGAGGAACCACGTTTGATGAACGTCCCAAATCCTTGTTCGCCAACACATTTCCCATCTTGGGCTATGACTTTTCCACGTAAAATAGTAGTTTTTGGATAACCTTTGAATGTTTTACCTTGATAAGGACTCCAATCACAATTGGTTTCCATATTATTATGATCGACAGTGACTGTCATATTTGGATCAAAGATAACAATGTCAGCATCAGTTCCGGGATGTAATGAACCCTTCTCAGGATACATACCAAATACTTTGGCAGGATTTGTACTTGCAACTGCTACCATTCTATTTAAATCTAATTTTCCTTCTCTAACCCCGTCGTTATACAATATTGGCAGCATTAATTCACTACCTGGCATCCCCATGGGGATCTTTCGGTAATCTCCTTCCCACAACGCTTTTTGCTCTGAATTGAATGTACAAGTATCTGTACCAATGACTGATAGTGATCCATCATTCAATCCAACCCATAATTTTTCACCATCTTCAGGCTTTTTAAGCTGTGGACAGGTTGCATAGAAGTGACCATTTTCTCCTTTGAAGAGCTCATCATCAAGCAAGAGATATTGTGGGCAGGTTTCACCAACAACCTTGATACCTTTTTTGCGAGCTTCTCGAACCATATCAGCACCTTCTTTTGTTGACATGTGAACTATGTATAAACTTCCACCAGTGTATTCCGCCCATGTGATAGCCCTTTGAATTGCTTCGTATTCCGTAGCATTAGGTCTTGTAAGAGTATGTAGATACGCACCTTGTTGCTCCATTTCCTCTTTAGAACTGTGTTCTGCATGCATTGAATCAATTAGATCTACTGATTCTGCATGAACTTGTACCATGCCCCCATGTTTTTGTGTTTCTTCTAAAGCCTCTATGATCATTGGGTCAGTTGCCAGCCATCCTTCGTTACGGTAAATCATAAACATCTTGAATGTAGTAATTCCTGCCTTACACAAAGGTCCGATTTCTTCTCTTACCTCATCATCCCATCTTGTAAGGGCACCATGCAATCCGAAATCAACATAGACGTTATCTTCAGCTTCAGCTTTTCTGTTATTGACTGTTTCTGTTAGTGAATCAGCTCGATCTTTAGGGATGGCAAAATCTACGACTGTAGTAATTCCACCAGCTGCTGCTGCCCTAGTACCTGTTTGCCAGGTATCGGCACTAACAGTACCTCCAAATGGTAAGGATAAATGAACATGAGCATCAATCATTCCAGGCATGACAAACATACCCTTTGCATCGATTACTTTTGTATCACCATTAGTCTTGATATTATCTCCGATTGCTGCAATCTTACCTCCCTTTATTCCGATGTCAGCTTCATATTTTTCGTGGGCTGTGACAATGGTCCCACCTTTGATTATAGTATCCATAATATATGCTTGTGAGGATCTGGACCTATTTTTAAAAGCGTATTTTCGTTGGGGGGAATTAATGAATGAAATAACAATCAAGATTGGGATTTGAAGTCATATTAATAATTCTTACACCGTAAAAAGCGGGCTGACATTATATATCGCCATCTTGAAAGGCTTTGTGCTTCATTTTTAATTATGCATAGAACAGATGACCCTATATCTACTATAAGCTTGATAGTTTTTAATAAAAAATGGATTTTATGGTTCCTTCCTGATAAATGTTTATATTTCAACGTTAAGGGCATTGTTCACTAATAATTAAGTAGGAATTAACATGACTAATAAAAATGTAAAATACAAATATGGACTAATTCTATTAGTCCCTTTAGTACTATCCATGTTGTTTATGGGAATAAACAATTATACATCTGCAACATCAGATGATGGACTTGATCTTAATCAATCAGAACTCGGGATTATCCTCAATGCGGGAATCCATTTGAGATTACAAATAGATGGAAGTGATATTGAAGGAGAATCAACAATAACATCGATGGATAGAGAAGGTACCATTGAGGTTTGGTCTTATAGATATGAACTCAGTACACCAAGACAAGAAGCATCTGGAGCTTTAGCTGGGAGAAGACAACATAGCCCCATAGTTATTACCAAGCGAGTAGATAAGTCATCACCATTACTTTTCAAAGCATTAGCAATGAATGAACCCGTAACATCTGCGGAGTTTAGATTCTTCAGACCAGATCGGACCGGAAGTGGTGCTGAGGAACATTATTTGACTGTGCTCATTGAGAATGGATATGTAGCCCTATTTAGAACCTTCACTCTATCAGATATTGGAGGTGGGAATGTTCAAGTAATGGAGGAAGTTTCTTTTGTCTTTCAAGACATAACAATCACATATGAACCAACTGGTGCGACACACATGGATAGTTGGAGAGGAGAGGCATAATTCGTTGAGACAGCTTAATTACAAAGATTTTTCATTAATTTTTGCAATTGCGTTGTTGATTATAGTTGGAAGTAGTAATGGTAATTCTGTTAACACCTCTACCACATTTACTCATGGAATTCAAAATTCAGAACAATCTAATATGGGACAAGTATCAATTGAAAGTTATACTATGAATGATAGAGATACACCTTTTGATTCAATTCAAACGAGCTCTTTTGAGCCAAATTGGGTTGAAAGATCGCCTGCACCAAACCCCGGTGCTAGACAACATCATGCCATGGCTTATGATTCAATTAATGATAAATTAATCTTATTTGGTGGAAATAACGGAACTTCAACAGATCGATTCGCAGATACATGGGCATATGATTATAAGACAAACACTTGGGAAGAAATGAAGCCTAGTATTTCCCCTGTATCAATGTACGGACATGCGATGGTTTATGAACCTGAATTACAAAAAGTCGTAATGTTTGGTGGGTACGATGGGAGTAGTCTTTTGAATGATATTTGGGTGTACGATTATCTAACAAATGTGTGGGAAAAACAGGTTCCTGAAGTATCTCCATTACCTAGGAGGTATCATTCTATGATTTACGATACAAGTCGCAAGAAAATTGTGCTTATAGGAGGCACCACTGGTGCATTTGAGACTTGGGAAATGGATTCGTCAAACTACAACTGGACAAATTTGTCACCCATTACACCTCAGCCTGCATTATATGCTTTTGCAGCTTCTTATGATCAGGCCAATGACAAAATCATAATTTTCGGAGGTCAAACATCTAGTGTAGTCAACAATGGAGAGACTTATGCTTATGATTATTTCTCCAATGAATGGACCTTATTAGCCCCGTTAGATGACCCTTCAGATAGAAGATTTTATGGTCGACCAATGGGATATGATCTAATAACCCAGAAATCAATATTTTTTGGAGGTTATAACGGTAGCTTATCAAATGAGACGTGGGCGTTTGATTATTCTGCAACAACATGGGAATTAAGTGAATTATCGTATACACCCTCTCCTAGATGGTTACATACTATGGTATTCAATACTCAAGCAGGTAAATTTATTATGTTCGGGGGAAGTGATGGCAGTAGGTCAGGTCAAACATTTGAATTAACCCCAGATTCGCAACCTCCCCAAATAATCAACTCTGGTGATAAAACTATTGAATTGGGAAGTGTTAGCTTATCGATCTCTTGGCAATTGACAGAAACTCGTGGTGGAACATATGTAATCAAACTAGATAATCAAATAGTAGATTTAGGAAGCTTTGTAGATGGACAAACTATATCGTTGGTTCCATTTGGCATGGGGATTGGCAATTACAATTTTGAAATGATAGCGAC
>JAAFKL010000299.1 GCA_021399405.1 Candidatus Heimdallarchaeota archaeon
AGTGCTGCGGGTCTACCTAGCTCTCTCTTTTTCTTCTCGGCAAAAGTTTTTAACCTTCCACCGGACATCTTTCTACCGCTTTTTCCTAAAAATTTAGTCATCTATAATTCATAATTATTGTATTTATAATTAAATAAATCGATAGTGAGCAAATTTAGGAAACAATTTCTAGATAATTTCAAAGAGTTGTGAAAACAAACTCATTGATTACTAGAGAGCCAAGTAAGAAAGCTATTTCACCTTTTTATAATATCAAATCTTTTTTGTGAAACTAAATTGCTATAATTTTTTGAAGTCCTCTCTAACTGGAGTGAAGGCATCAATGGCTACACAATCAGTGATAGCCGTTCCGGAGTGAGGCACATCGGGTGGAATCACCACTACATTCCCCTGCACTCATCAATTTCATCTCGCCATTAATATTGAATTCAAATTCACCCTCGATTATGGTCGTAATCTGTTCGTGGAAATGATTATGGTCAGGTACTGATGCACCAGCCTTGATAGTTATGTAAGATATTGTCATCTTATCTGAATGAATAAATTTAGCAGCAAATCCAGGAGCTAATTCTTTTTCTTCTTGATTATTCAAGTTATGATATGGCATCTAAAATCAAAGATATAAAAATGGAAATTAAATTATCCTAGAGATATATGACCACAGAATATATTATTTGACCTACTTAGAAACAAATTCAAGATATGCAGAGTAAAATTCCCTTAATTCTGAATTATTTAGCAAAATCAATGAATAAGGCATGAAATCACAATAATATTGATTTCTGTGAATATGTCGCGGGAATTAAAAAAAAACTTTAAGATATATACTGACAACAATTGTTTAAGTATTAAATGACGAAAACTGTTAGCAAATTACAACCTCTACAGTATTTATGTACAGAATGTAATGAAACTCGGAATTTATCTGTTAATGCAACAGTTCATCTAAACAGAAGAGAATTAAAAATTAATGGTTTAGCATCTTATATCGATATACATTCTGATACAACGGGAAGGAATAAACATGGAGCTGAACTAGTTATTGATGGAAATTTTCATGTACGAGGATTCAGTATAATGAAGGTTAAAGAGCCAGAAAAGAAGAGCCTTATCCCATCTCCAGTAAAGAAGAAAACAGAACAATTAATTATTTCCTCGTGGTCCTCATGGAATGATTTAATCCTTGATTTAAAAACAAAAGGAATAATATTTAAATTATCAACAGAGGAAAAAATTGCAGGTTTGGGGGAGAAAAAAATAATTATTACTTCAGAGCTACAGACAGTATGTTGTGAAATACAAATACCACTCAATCCAGCATCAGTAGGAATAATTGAAAATATCAAAGAATGGATTACGATATTTATCAATTTCATAGAATCAGCCTCCTCATTGTGGAAACGTAACATACCAGATCTTCTGCACTTTATTGACAGGAATTCTTATAGAAGGATAAACCAAGTAGATGTTGCTTTCCTGAAGACAATGCTGGATGATTCGGCAATAATCAGACCTCATAGTGCTACCATTCGAAACTTTAAGCGTTATGTGGGAATGCTTGAATTTCAAAATCTGTCAAATGATATTCTAAAAATCATAGTTGACTATCTTCACAATTACGAGGAGGTTGCGCTCATTAGTGTTATCAATGAATTAAATGCTATGATTAAAAATGATATTCAAGAAGATTTTAATGGAATGGAATATTATTACCAGTTATTTTTACATGATTCTATTGACTATTTCCTATCAAATCTAGAACCTGCTTAATTAGATTAGTATTTGGTCTAAATTATATTTTCTGATCAATATTTCATTATTCAAACGTATTTCCTTGAATAATTTTTCCTTAACATTATTGACTAGATTTATACCCATAATATCGCTCATCCTTGTATAAATCATATGCAATGGTTTTGTGAAACTGATGATAAAATCAAAAATCTGAGTATTGGTTAACTCATTTATCATATGATACAAGAGATCAAGGCTGTATCTCTGACCTTTGAAATTAGGCAACATCATTACAATATCCGGATGATCTTTCAAAATCTCATCTTGTAAATTATCGATCTTTGATCCAATGCTATTCTTAAAAGATATGTAAGATTGAAGATACAATTTCTGTAGGAATAAGGCTAGATGATAGGTTACTGGAACTGATGAAATATACCCTTCATATAGCATTAATTTGAAGATTAATCTTAACTCATTCTCATCAATTTTTTTCTTCTTTAATATCGTAATAATGTCATAAAAGCTAGTTTCACCATCGATTAGTTGCATGATCGGACGCACTATTTTTTTCCATTTCATCTTTAAATCAAAGGGCAGGGCACTATTATCAGATAAAATATTAATTCCTTTTGTCGTTACTTTATAAATTGAGGAATAAAGTACCTCAACTCTAAAGGAAATAAACTTATCGCAGTAAAGCTCTGCGGCAATTGATCTTACTTCCATCCATGGCAGATTTAACAATTCAGATATTTCACTCAGAGATCTAGAACCATCCACTTTAGTGATAAAATTCCATTTCTCAGGGTTCATTGATATTTGATCAATTGTATCTGATCTTTCCAAGCTAGGTAAATGATATTCCTTAATTATCTCCTCATGGAAATTTTGGTAAAATATGGTGGTAAACAGGTCAGGTAGATTCTCTTGATCAGAAAACCTCTTTTCTAGATTATTCACAGTATTTGATAGTTTCTTAAGAATGTCCTGATTTAATTCATCCCCAATAAGAACTACAGTGGTATTCTCACCAGTATAATATAGAAGATCAGCCCCATCATTAATCTGGGCAGAACCCAAGTTTCCGTTCATTTCGGGTTCAATTTGGTTAATAAATTGATCGAGTTGTTCATTCCTGATTGGAATACCTGCATCTTGGAAATTATATGATCCTACTGGTTTTCTATCAGAATCAAATAGTACTGCGTACTTAACCTGCATCCTGTCACATCACTGTAATGCTTGTTTGGCCTTAACAAAACCAATCACTAAGAAGATCACAATCACTAATTCAATTATGTCTCCTAATCCACTTACTTTGATTACTACTGACTTTAATACCTGATAAATTTCAAGTATTGAGAAAAATATTGTTGAAATGACAAGAGCATTGAATGATTTCTCCAATTGGCCACCTTTAACCTGTTTTCTTACCTGAAATGCAACAAATGCGGCAACAAAAGAGATTATTGCAATAACGATTTCAAGAATAAATTCAACATCGTCAGTGAGGAAACTAACTTCTGTCAATCCAGAAACCATTTTCGGCACAATTAATAATAGTGAAAATATACTAAATATAGCAATTTTTTTCATGGTGTTTGTTGTGGTTTTATCTTTTATTTATGTTATGTTTAATTTTAATCTATATGTCAACAATCACACATAAAAATCAGTTTCGATCTAATAAAATAAGAATTAAATGGCAATCACGACTGACATCGAACATTCCCCATATTTTAACAACCACAAATTCAATACGCAGGCTCACAAATTTTTTGAAAATGAAGAGGCAAAAAATATAAATTCAATTTTTCTTTACCTCTTAAATCTTCTATTTGACCCCATTTTTACAGTTCCAAACAGCAATAATCAATTTGGGAAAGCTGTTTTTATGATCTCACGTGATGGCTGGGTGACACCAGGATACTTCTTGAATAAAATGAAATGGGATGAGAATACAGATAATCTGCAACTAATAACTGCTATTTTCGATTTATTTGTTGAATTCGAGGTTCTTGAATACAGAAAAGATGATGATGATATCTGCTATAAATTCCTTAAAGATACTAGAATAATGGATAAAAGCAAGATAGAGTTCATTAAGAAATACAATTGTAATATGGTCTACGTTATGGAAGATCTAACCAAGAATATCATGGATATTATTATCAAGGGTTCTAGTAAATGCGACAAATCGAGTCGATCTATGGCTATCATTTGGGAGGCATTGAGACATGACCCCTACATTTTTTCATTCAAAAGAGAGAGTATAAAATTAATCGATAAACTAGTAAATATTGATAATGCTGATACTTTGACTATTGTTGATTACTCGATGGATTCTGGCATTACAAGCATTCTTTTGATAGATTATTTATCTAATAAGTATGAAAATATTAAACTCAAGTTTTACTGTTTTGAAGAGCAATCTATGTCTATCAATAAATCCAGCAATAATATATACATGCATTTGCGTGAGAAAGAGAATTTCATAAGGGATAGGGGGTTAGATGTGCAAATACAATTCAGTCAGATATCTATAGGCAATCCAACAGGTCTTGCTGATGGCAGCATTGATCTAGTTCTTCTACCAAATATCCTTCATTATATTCCAGAGAGCGAAAGAGATCAATTTTTTCAATATACTAGAATGTTTTTGAAAAAACATGGAGTAGTATTAATGACTCAATTCACTGCATTGTCTAATAGGATTACACACCCACTCTATGTACTATTTAATCAATTTTCCGATTTCTATGGATTACCATTGGTGGAAGAAATGAAAAACCTTCACAAAAAACACTTTAAAGAGGCTAAAAGTGCAATTCTTGATACAGTATGGTATTTCAAAAAACCAAGAAATTAACTAATTTTGAGTAACTGGAAGTATAATTATCTAATGAAATGTTTAATGATATCAAAAATCATCAATTAACACTTAGATTATCAAATACTATTTAATGCCAACATCTCAACGGGCATTGTAGAATTATGAGTGAAACGAGAACGATCTCAATAACACCAGAGAGAAAAGATACTACCTTAAGAAAAATTATACGTGCTTTTCATCTAAGGCCGTTCATGAGAACGCTTCTTAACACCGCACGTGTGCCAATGACAGACCTCTACCACCCCGTACATCGTAACCACAGCCATTATCCAAGCATTTCTAACCGCTTCCGTGGTCTTCTTGCCCTCTCACTAGAGGCATGTACTGGATGTAAGAAATGTGAGCGTGCTTGCCCCACCAACACCATCATGATGCATGAGCGTGAAGTGAATGGAAAGGTTTTCCGTTTCCCCGGTTATTTCGCAGCCCGTTGTATGTTCTGTGGGCTTTGTAGTGAAGCCTGTGACAGGCAATTTGCCATACGACACACTGATCAGTTTGAAGATTCTGGATATAGTAGGGAACAGGTATATTATTCACCAGAAAGGATGTTTGATATGTGGGACAGACACATTCAACCCAAAATTGATGCAAATATATCACACAAGGCTGTACCAGACAAGAAACGATTTGTTGAGGGTGAAGATTCAATTATTCCTCAAGTTGTCAAGAAAGAAGCCACTGAAAAAGCAGCATAAATATTTAATTTTTTTTAAAAATAATCCTTATCTTATTATTCAAACAATCTTACAGTAGGTGCATGAAAGACCAGAGCATATATTTCCAAACCACCGATAATTAATGCAAAAAAATCAAAATCAATTAGGCTAGTAATAATGCCTATAATAAGTAATACAACAACAATTCCCCTCCTGGTGCCGTCATAAATCTTCAATCCCTGAATAAGCCAATAGTTGAACCAAGCCATAAGCAAGAGAAAGACTCCCAAAACGAAGGATAGGAATATGGACATTATGCCTAGAATAATCAGTAATACGAGACCAATATAATTCATCACAATGACAAAACTCAACCAACCAGTTCGTTCCTTATACTGATCCAAGGGCATTTTTGCAGGAGTGGATGGTCTCTGATAACTGGATGTCTCACGAGTTTCCACATTGGCTGATGTGACTGGATTTGAGATTACATCTGCTGCAGATCCACAATTAGCACAAAACTTACTATTAGGTAAAAGATCCTCTCCACAAGCTCCACAAAACATTCAATATTATCAGGTGAAATCAAGTATTTAAGGCATTACGACTCTAGCAGAATTGATTAGTATTTTTCTTGACATATCAACTCTGGAACAATCGGGCTGTGGGCGTATGGAGCAATAGAGCATATACTTGTAAACATGGTAATATTACCCCTAAGGGCTCAAAATTGATGAGGTCAATAATAATTGAAATTAAGCTCAGTACTATATATAAAATTCTCCTACTATTATGAAAGTGCTTTAAACCTGATATCATCCAACTAGTAAAGCCTGCCAGCAAAATAAACAATAAGAATAGGGGAAAAGAAATGAAAAATGAGACAAGAGCAGTTATGCTAAGGCCTATGAGAGCAATGTAATTCATCGCAATGACAAAATTTAACCATCCAGTCCTTTCTTTATTCTGATCAATTGACATTTTGGTTTGAGTAGATGATACCTGATAACCTGAAGTTCCCCGTATATCGCTTCTAAATGAATCTGCTGGTCTCTGATAACTAGATGTTTCGCGATATTCCAAACCGACTGAAGTAATTGGGTTTGCAATTTTATTGACAACAGACCCGCAGTTGGAACAAAATTTGCTGTTAGGAAAAAGTTCCTCTCCACATGCTCCGCAATACATTCGATATAA
>JAAFKL010000038.1 GCA_021399405.1 Candidatus Heimdallarchaeota archaeon
TCATAGATAAATTCTTCTTCAGCCATCAATTGATCCTTTGAAGAAATACCAATGGATCCAATGATGAAGTTCCTATCAGACCCTTGGAACTTTTCCACTGAGAAAATGGTTTTTTGCAATGCTTCCATTAAATCAGAATCATCGAGGTGGGGTGTCATCACAGTATTCATCTTTTCATATATCAATCGTATGATTAATCGACCATGTGCATTATGTGGTGCAACAACACCGATTTGCTCCAAAAAGAATTTCTTCTCCTCCTCCTTAGATTGAGGAGCAGACATCTTGTAGAATGCAAGTATGAGATCAACTGTGATTTGTGCCTCGATCATTGAAATTGCAGTCTCGAAGTCATGGTCGTGAATTAACGTGGCTACCACTTTGGTGGGATCCATCACCTCACGCACCCAATCCACCTGTAAGAGTGAAATGTTTCCGGGCAATAATGAATTTGCATTAGTTATATTTGCAGCAAGATTTGTGTAAAAACCTAATCTCTCTGTAAACTGTACAATTATCTCATGCGAGCGATAATTAATTTCCAATTGCTTATTTGGAATTTTATGATGTTCAATAAAATAGGAAAATAGACTACCAAGTATCTGATTTAGTTTTAATGGTGGGGGAATTGTCTGCACGGGTGGAAGCTGGTTGAAATCACCTACAAGTACAACTTTGGTGAGTTCATTTACCTCTCCATCCACAACTGCACCTATCTTTTCAAGTTCACCTAATATTTTGATATTCTCTCCCTTAGGAAGGTTGATAAGTCTAACTGGCATCCTCCTAATGAATAATAAACTGGCCAGTAATTGGTCAACAGGCATTTGGGATGCCTCATCAACAATGATTAGATCAAACGAGAAATCCTCAGTTAAACAATAATATTCTCCATTTTTCTTCTTCCCCCTTAGATTGAAAATCTGATGTGCAACTCCAAAAAGGATCATACCATCTGGATAGTAAGTTTCGAGAGAATTTTCTTTTCTAGCAATGCCTGACACCCCATCTAATTTCCACGAGGTACTTTTTATGAGATCAATCGCCTTGGAATGGGGGGATTTGGCACCGCTTCTCAAATAAATTCGGGGTAGCTTCGCTGCTTCTGACAGGGTTCCATCTGAATTAATACTCTCATCAATTTTATCAACTAGAACATTCAATGCTTGATATGAAAATGAAGTGACAAGGATATTCACTTTTTTCTTTGATCTCCTAATGAACTCATCAATCAGTGCAACGATTGTTTGACTCTTTCCTGTACCAGGCGGACCTTGTATTGAAGAGATTACTGAACTCATCGAGTTCAATATTGCAATTTCCTGGGAACGATTGGGTGGGTATTTTACCTTAGTTAATAATGATTTTTCAGACCTCAATAATATTTTGTCCAATAGCTTGGGCATATACATGTAAACCTCTTGAAGATTAACTTGGGATGGTGGATCATCCTTTAATTCTGGGGTTATGCCCCACTTATAGGATAATTGTTTACCCAACCAAGAATTTCCCAGATTAAACTCTTGAAATATTTTTGAAAGTTTAGAAGTCCAAAACTCACCACCTGTGGGAAAGAGATACCAAGTCGTATCAGAAATTTTCTTTTCAAAGATACTTTCATATTCCAAAAATAGATTTTTATACATGAATTCAGTCGTTACCTGGACCGAATCATTTGTATTATCCCAATCAATTGTTTTTATGGTGATCTCCCAATTTCTTCTGTAACCGACAAAATCTCTCAATTCCTCAGGGAGGAGTAAAACTCTGTCACCCACCTTTAACTTCATATTACTAGATAAACCCTGAAGTTCAAAGTTATAAGTATATTTTTTCCCCCCCCTCGATCCTTCCTCACTGGTTAACTTCAAAATGCTTACCTCTGCTGCAGCTAGTTTTCCAATAGAATACTGGGGATACATATACCTAAAATTATCGGCATCTTGTTCTGAATATGCCCCCATTAACCTAGAGTACAAATACCAAATCCTAGCCACATCATGATAGTTGGGTGATACTTTTGGTAAAATAAGGGATTCACTTTCTATAGGTCTTGTGGAGCTACGAGAAATTAGCTCTCTTCCCTTTTTCTGGAATTCCTGTTTTAGTGTTCTAATTGCTCTGATTTTAACATTAAGTTGTTTTTTAATTCCTTCACGAAGATCAGATTTACTCTTCAATTTCCCTTCAAGAATTGCGGCTGAAGATTCCTCACGCATGAGAAAAGCATACCATACATTATGATCCATATAGTTGAAATGGGGGGAAAAATAATTCTTATGGACTTGAATTTTTGTCATATCTGAATAAATACCGTGCCATGTGTAGTTAATTGTATAAGGTAGACCCTGAGTAGTCTCAACAAATTTTCGTAGATCAAATATTTTCCTGAACTGATTAGAATCTTTTACCATTGATTCACTGGGAGTAAACCAAGATATCAGAAAGGAGATGACATTGTTCAATTCTGGTTCCAACATGATCTGTGATATTTGTCTCTGAAGTAAATTTTCAAAAGTTTCCATGATATCTTGAGACCAGTAATAAATTGCGGTACTGGGTCTATTAGTGTAGGTCTTCTCTTCAATTTTCGTCTCTTGTACTACTAGCTTCTCAATAATTGAAGACAGACGGATAATATTGTGGATAATAATCAGAATCATCTTGGTTAACTCAAATTCACTCTTATCAGATAAATTCTCATTAACCGTTGAGTAGGTTAAGTTGTATGTTGTGAATTTGGCACTTTTAACCTCACCATCCTTGTTCGTATATGATGACCCCTTCAACCTCAATATTGCACCATACTGTCTTAATGATTTGAGAATTCGATTTATCTCCTTCACTTCAGAAATTTTCACATGGGTTTCTATTGCCACAATCAATTCATCAGCAAATTCAACTATATCTAAACCTCCTTCTAGGAAATCACGCCACAAATACCACCAGTCTTCGAATTTTTTGTAGAAAGGTGATGTTGGAAATACAGCTAGGTCCATGCTAATAGATGCACCAAATACTCTTCCATGAAGTGGATCCTCTTCTAGATTCACATAAATGCTGATATCATTATACTTGGGAATGGACACACTAAGTAGCTCTCCTGCTTGAGCCTGTAGATTAACATTCTTTGTTATTGCAGCTGCCTTTAGGCGCAATAAAGGTAATTCTGCGTAGATTGGCTTGGGTACGTTACCAATTGATATTCCATCAATTTTATTTACTAGATCACCAACCGTCTTTATTCCATATGTATTAAGTTGTTGTGCGGTTGACATTGAAGTGTATGGTAATAATTTAACACTCATATCATTTGGGTCTCCCATCCCACCTTCACTAATATGACAATCATCATAAAAATCACATCTCCCACACATTGTTCTAATATTAGTTTCAGTCGATTCAATACTTGTAGGAGTGAGACCCCATAATTTTTGTATTTTTGAGATTGCTATACTGAATAATCGAAAGATATCTCTCCAAACAACAGGAACGACTTTTTCTTTAAAATTATTGATAGTACTGATATTAACATAATCAAATCCTGGGAATATACCATTACCATCAACCTTGATAAAATACATTGAATCCAAATTGTGTTGTCTCAAATAGTGTCTCAATGCAATTCCATAGTAAATTATTTCGATAAATTGTTTCTTTCCAATATTCTCTTCACTTGATTTCTTAATATCAACAATATTGATGCCAATTCTCAATTTACCATCTGTGATTTCAGATACTGTTCCATCAAGATTCAATTCAAAACCAGTGGCAATTGGATCCAAAATTAATACATCAGGATATATAGGTTTACTCTTATGATTAAGAAGGGGAATATCTGCATCGATTCCCACACCGAATAGTTGTCTAAAGAAAGAATCTGGAATATTGAACCCTCTTTCCAAGAATAATCTATCTTCTTTATCAACTATAATTTCCTTATATATCTCTTGTAATTCATCAAAATCAAATAATTTATGTGCTACATCATTTTTAGGACCGAGATGGTAACTCGTCTTTGGAACATTTCGAAGCATCATATAGATGTGCTGCTCATATTTTACACCAAAATCAGTAACCAAACTCTTTGGACCCCTTCTGATTGAATCTAGAGGAGCAATCTCCCTAACAGGTGATAGCCAATTGGGGTCATCTCTACCCATTTGGATAAACAGCTGTCGATCACACTCATTTTCAATGAATTGACTGAGAATACTTTTGTTAAAACTACCCATTCTCGCTCAAATATTATATTCTTGTATCTTTTATAAACTATTTATATTCAATTTCGTGTAAATAAGTTCTTTATTACGTAAATTGCCATTTTTGGGTTATTGATTAATCGTCTCTTAAGATAAGGTGTGGCATATGCCCAGTCAGTTGCGAAGGGGATGTACAAACGAATCTTGAAACCGGATTTCAGGATCCTTGTTTGAATTTTGTTTAAAGGCACACCAAGTAACTGCTGGAATTCCAGATGGTCACTGGTCCACTTATTTTTATCCGCCAGTTCTAGCATAATTTCCAAAAATTCAATTTCATGAGTGGCAAATTCTACATAGTGACCATTATCTAGGAGTAAGGTTGATTGCTCAACCAATTTTTCTTTCATCTTTCTCTTATTAGTCAATGCAATAGAAGAATCCTCATTGTATATTCCTATGCA
>JAAFKL010000300.1 GCA_021399405.1 Candidatus Heimdallarchaeota archaeon
AGATTTATTGATTTGGCACTAGAAGAAGAAGATCGTGAACAATTTTCTAGAATGAAATTCATTAAAGCTAAATTGGAAGATCCCGGAGTAGAATAAGAATGACTACGGTAAGCGAATCCCAAATAATCATGTACAAGCAAGTAAATGTAATGAGAGACTTCATGCCGATGGCTAGAGTGTTTTATGATTTACATTTAGACGGTGATGGTGTTGCAGGTTATGCTATGTGGCAAACCAATGATTTCAGAATACCTATATTATATCATATTGGTGATTATCGTACAAGAAAGAAAAGGGCAGATACCGAACGTAGTGAAGCTGTTGAGCAGGATGAAAGAAGTTTCTTTTTTACATACCATGATATCCAAGGTATAGTTACTCATAGTGATCACAAAGAACTGCAAGTTCTAACAAATACGGAACAGCTTTCCATTCATTTCCGATGGCCGGAAGATTATGAAGGGTTTGTTACTCACTTAAAAGATAAAATTAGCGACAAGATATTTTCACGTGATGATGTTGAAGTCAAAGCGTCACTTTATATTTCATAACCATCTGAGAGAATATCTAATGATAAGAACACTTAAAGGCATCTCTAATGTAAATTAGTATTGAACGTGGCTGAAGCATTAATATTTGCAATAGCAATTGATATATTCCTTTTTGTCACTTATATAGGCATATTTTTCTATCTAATCCAAGTGTATAGAAGATGGGAAGAGACAACAATAGGTTTGTGGGGTATAGGAACCCTCGTTGTGTCGCTGTCTTTAGTTTTTCATTTGGTTAGTTCATTGTTAATTGAAAATGGGAGAGAAGAATTGGCGGAGATTTATTTTTCGTTGGCGTTATCTTACTCATTTTTGGCAATCTGGACATTTGGGGTTTCTCAAATAATCGCTAGGAAAAAACAAGTTGATTTACTAGGATTTGCAGTAATTTCACTCATACTAGGTGCCCTAATCACCAATATTTGGATTTTCAATCGTTCAATACTACAACTTACAATCATTCAGAATAATTTTATAGAAAAATCAAATTCTGCAAATCAATCTTATTTATTCCTCAGTATTCTTTTTGTATTGAGCGTATCGTTGATCCTTGCGCGAGATTCATATTTATTATATCAGGCTAGTAAAACTAGTTATTCAAAATCCCATGGTAAAAGTGTGGCTCTAACACATTTATTGGGATGGCAAACATGGATTATTGGGATAATTGTAGTTCAATTGTTCTCAGAGGATATTGGACCTCTAAAATATGTGATACCTTTCATCTTACTTCTTGTCCCGATTCTCACTTTAGGTTCTCGACCATTCGAATGGACTCGGGAAGGGTTTGAGCCAGTTATGTTGTTACTTATTGACGAATTTGGTACGTTGGTATTTTCTTGGACAATTGATACCCATTCGCCTCTCACGCTTGAAGGTGCTTCTGTTGCAAGTATCAGAAAACTTTTGGAAAATTTTGCTAATGAGAGTGTTGATAGCATGGAAATAAAATTTAAAGCATCATCACTGTACGCCAAAACTTCAAATGGGTACCTCTCTATGTTATTAACCACTGGACCTCATCAATCTTTCAGAAATATACTTGACAAAATCCATTTGATCCTAGTTTCATCAATGTTAAAGCCGACCGAATTTGGTTTACCAGGGTATGACCTCCCCACAGAATTAAAATGGTTATTGAGTCAATTACTACCAACTAAACAAGATACATCTGAGGATATGAGTTTTAGTCTACAAGATACAGTTGATGCGATATCGTAATTAAATTATAATATTTGATATAGATATTAATTATTATTATATTAATTATTATTGAATGTGTTTTATTATTTGGTTTCTGAGGTTAATGTTACTTTTCCACCAGCTTTTTTAATCTTGGAGACTGCTCGGTCTGTGGCTTTAGAAACTGTAATATTCAATTTCTTGGTCACATTTCCTTGAGCAAGAAGTTTCGAGATTCCAATATCTTCAAGATTTATTGTGTAGGTTTTACCCTTAAGCGTAGCTTTTTCTTTATCCACTAAACCATCTACCGATTCATTGAGATGGCTGACATTGATTGTGTTGTATTTTTCAAGATATTGTTGAGGTCTTTTGAACCCATATTTTCCAATAATCTTCTTTCCTGTTGCTTTTTCAGCCTTCACAGTTTGAATCCAGTGATGTTGAGTGACTCCAGCATTGCCTCTTCCACCGCTCATACCGGCTCCCTTGTGATCTCTTACGACACCCCAACCGTGACTACGGCTGGCTCTTTGTCTTCTAACCTTTTTTGATCTACGTACTACCATAATTTTTCACCTAAGCCATACGAGCAATCAATTCGTTGATCGCTTCGCCTCTGTAACCTAGATCCCCTCTACGATTGACAGGATTTTTCAAGGATTTGAAACCCTTTCGTGGTGGACTAAGTCTAAATACAGGTTTCATATCAGAAACATCTTTGATCTGCGCTTCACCCTTCAAGACAGCTTTGGTAAACTGCTTGATAGTGCTATATTGCGAGTTATCTTTGAGATGTTTGTTACTGACTTTAATCTTACCTTGTATTTGTCCTCGTTTTACAATTAAATGCTCAAGAGTATCACTATTGATTTCACCCCATGTGACAGTATCCTTCACTTTTTGTAGCATTCCGTATAGTGATTCAGACTCATGATATACAACAGCATGATTTGGTTTGTGTAATTTCAAGAGCTTTAGTGTGTGCTCTATGTGATAATTACGACCTGTTCGACCGCGCAATCTAACAATAGCAATTATTTTTACCATTTGTTATCACATCCACTCCTGAGGAGGAAGCACATTATAGGTTGCTTTCAAAGCCTCGAATGTTGCCTTGGCGTAATTACTAGTTGTTCTCGTATCACCCTTGGTTGATGTCCATGCATCCTCAATACCTGCAAGACTTAAAACTGTCCTTGCAACTTTCCCAGCAGCCAAACCAGTTCCTCGAGGAGCTGGAATAATCTCGATCTTTACAGATCCAGTTCGTCCTGTGATTTTGAATGGTACAGAATGTGGCAATCCACATCTGCATTCCCAAGAACCACAACCTCTTCTTAATGGTTTGATATTCGTTTTTGCTAATAATATTGCATGACGGATTGCAGGACCGATTTCACGTAACTTGGCTTGTGCCATCCCAATATATCCGTTTTTGTTACCTACAACAACTGATGCTTGGAACCTTCGTTTCCGACCTGCACTACTCATTTTCTGAACTAAATTGATTTCAACTACTTCATCGACTAAATCAGGGAGCAATGTATCTACTATTTCGTATTCCTTAATTGGAACTCCTCGTTGAAAGATTTCATCAATACTGGTTATCCTTCCTTCTTTGACTTCTTGACCAAGCCTTGTTCGAGGTTCCCATTCTTCTATACTACTCATAATTTATCTATTTCTCCTTTAGTGGCTGAAACAAGATCAGAAAGTTTTGCAGGTTTAATTTTTGCTGCATGATATTTGGCATATACTTTCTTGAAATTCTTTGCATCCTCGTTTTTAACGTGTTCGCTAATGGTCTTAATATGAGATCCATTTAGAACATCTTCTGTGGGGAAGATTGATTCATCGGCTGGAACATGAACTCCTGCATCAATAAATCCTTTCAAGGTTGCATATATTCTACTTCCTTGGGTATTAGATTGTAATCCCAAGTCCAAAATCGCTTCTGATACACCTGCTTTGAGAGCTTTCTTTCCAGCTAAATAGCCGGTGAGATAAGCTGCGGGTATATTCCCACAAGATAGATTCCAATTATAATTGCTTAATTGAACACTAGAAGAAGCGCTCAATGTTTTATCTCCATTAGGATTTGCTTCTACAACTTGAACTCTCATGTGTTTAGTGGTACGGCGGATAATTAATCTGACACTACCAGATTTTAACATATCACGTCGTTTATAATAATTGGTTTTACCCTCGCGTCGCCTTCTTAGGGGCACTCTATAAATTGGTCCGTGTGCCATTTATTTACCCTCCGGTATTTGTTTCAAGGCTAATCCACCTTCTTTGATGTGATTAGATAGAAAACGTACACTTCTGAAGTAATTACCCTTTGACTGGTTGTATAATACTCTATAACTACCAGGTGAGATGTATTCGCCTTCTCGTAGTTTTTTGAGGTATTTTCTTTGTGCACGGATTTTGTTGATCCAGAGTGATTTTCGATTAGATCGGGCATTAGCAGTTCCTTTTCTACTACCTGGGCCTTTTCTTTGACCTCTGGCACGTTTAAACTTCATTTTACGTGCTCGACCTCGACTAGTACCGATTTCACGACGTGGTTTAATAACTCCATCGTGAATTAATTTCATGACATCTTCTCTTGTAACTGCTAAAGCTACTTTGAAACCTCTTTCGGGATCTACCCATACACCATTTCTTCCCTTTTTCAAAATATCTGCGGCCATACGGCGTTGTGTGTTAAGGTTTGTCATTAGTTATCCTCCGCATCATCTGAGTCGCTATCCAATTCTTCATCATCTACATCATCGAGAAGAATGGTATCATCATCTTCATCTACGTCGGCATCATCATCAGTGAATTCAAAGTCTCCTTCAGATTCATCGTCTAGATCTCTTCGAATTTGTGGATTGATAATATGAATATCCATCTCTTCAGCAAGATTGATAATGTTAGTTCTTTTCCTTGTACCAACAGTTGATGCAATTTGAGCAATTTGGTTTTCTACGTCAATATCATCTAAATCATAAACATTATAGATTCTAACAACTTCCTTTCCTGAAGGATGAAGCCCTTTGACGGCTCGTGGGTTTCGATACCCAGTTGTAGGACGCTTTCGTTTGCCCTTGAGTTTCTTACGCATTTTCGAATCAATACCTCTAGGTCGCCTCCAACTAGTTTGCAAACGTTTTAGACGGTGCCATTCTGCGCGTATGAATTTAGGACGTGTTCTGTTTTTCTTTGCTCTGATTTTGAGCAAACGTTCTTTTTCCGTAATACGAATCACCTGGCTGTTTATTAGAAACAATGGTTCCTAAGAGAAACAATCCTTTTTTGTGAACCATGTTGTCATGATTCCACAGTAATCAATCGAAATAACTTATTGTAGTAAATAAAAGAATTGATAGATAGCGCGAATAATTTTCAGTGTTAAGCTTGTATTTCGATTTATTCGGAATTTGATATTGATACCGATTTACTTATCAATTTTTGATGTTCTGTTATCTATATTGAATAAATTTTTCTTTATCGTCTTACTATTCATTATGTTTCAAGCTCCATTTGCTCACGCTGAGCAAATATATTATTTTAGCGATTCAATAAGTGGAAAGGAGTTCAATCATGTTAGCTTTACAATACTCCGAGATATAGATATTGAAATTTGGGGAATTAGTGATGGAAACGTCAGCTTTCTTGCATTTGATGCTGTGAATTACCAAAATTGGTTAGATTTGATCAATTATACTTCAATTCATCAAACACCAATATCGGGTGAATTCACGTTTAGGATTCTTACATCACTTCCTGTGAATTCTACTCTGAACCTGTTATTTTATAATTCAGGAAGCAATGCAGTACAAATTGAGATCACTATTGATGAAATTGTAAATACAACAGATGAAAGTCCAATCCTCATACTTCCCATTATTATTTCCTTACCGTTAGTTCTATTCGTATATAGAAAATCAATACGTTCCAGCTGAAATTGCTAATATTTAATGTTGAATCACAATCATTTGAGACCTGATAGATACGATCCAAAATATATTTCCGTACTATGATAATTGATTCCGTACTATTGAATAAACGAAGTTAAATAATCCGTACTATAATATTAGAATTCTTCGAACGATTGTATTAAATAATTCGATCGATTGTTGTCATTAATAATTAGTGAGACATTACCTCCATTCAAATTTTATGAGCGAATGCTCATATTGTTGCCATGCTGAAAGCATGGCTGCATATTCTGCTTCCGGACCAAGGTATCGTTCATGAGGAGTCATATTCGTTGATGAAAGAGCCCGAACCTTATTGTAGAAGCCTCTCCAGTTATCGACTGCTTCCTGGAGTTCATCAATGGTTTCCGTAAACACTAAATCCCTAGCTTCGTATTGTAGACTTTGTTGTACTCTTTCCACTTTACCTGTAGTCTGAGGATGTCTGAGTCTTGATTTGATACCTTTAATCTTGTATTTTTTTTAAATCGATCGATCTGCTCCGACCCTGAGTTTGGGCCCACTTTTCGACCTAGTAAACACCCGCTTTCAAATACAACTTTGAAAATTGATCTCGATCGATCGATCGATCGATTTATCCAGTAAAAAAGTGGGTCATTTGGTGGACAAAAAGAT
>JAAFKL010000301.1 GCA_021399405.1 Candidatus Heimdallarchaeota archaeon
ACTTCTACATCAGGAACAATTTTTTTCTTGATATTCTTTATCTCCTCATTCGTCATATATTTATTATTATACAATTTAGCTAATAAACCTTTCAGCCATAATATAACTTGATTTGCTAAATACAAATTAGTTTTAGATCTATCCACTCTCTGCTAACAAGCTTATGTTTGGACCTTACACTTGTTACAATCACAGAAGGCAGGATCTTGGCATTCAAAAAGACACGGATCCTCCATTGCAAATCCAGGGAAGCAACTACTGCATAACTGCACCTCATTGTTAGTAAAAAACCCGTATGAACAGTCCTTTGAATCACACATGATACCGTGAAAACCAGGTCTCACGAGAGAACGATGAAGTAATTTGAACTTATGATCGTCACAATTGATGGATAAAATTGTCTTTGATTTCTGCATTTGTAGACACTTGAAACCCTTTATTGAATTTAGAAAGTTTCATGCAAATTTAACTTTGATAATATTTAACACTTCTTAGAGACAAATATAATTTGTACAAAGTTGGCATTAGCCTTCTAATAGGGGAAAAATGACATTTCTAAATTGTAAATTTTTCTATTCAGTTTTTTGAAAATATTCTCTAAATCCTTTTTGGAACCCATACCATTCGTGGATTACAAGCAAGATGGCAATTGCAATTATCACGATACTAGAAATCGCTACCAGAAAAGGATCAAAATCCAATATCAAAAGAAAAATGTTCACAAGAAGCCCTGAGACCAATACACTTAGTAAAAGAGAATATTTGGACACAAATCGTCCCATAAAAAACTGTGTAGACACATCCACAGGTAGTTTTACATTGTCGTAAGCGATTCCGAGATCTGTTAAATGATATTTTTTGGAAGATGATTTAACTATGTATCCGGATTCAACTAATTTGTTGAAATGCCAATTCACGGTACTAGGGCTGTTTAGTCCCACAAGTCGTTGCATCTCCCTTGTCCCTATCTCTTGGGGATATTGAAGTTTGAAATTGACAAATATTTTCAAAGTCATAGGATGATCTAACGAAGTCAGAGCTAACTCACTTGCGCTCTTTTCCACTTCTTTGTCCTTATCCTTCAATTTCCGCCAAGAATATTTAGTAATAAATCATTTATAGCATTTTCATAGTTACCAAAAGGATTAGCACCAGTTTCTCCAGTATATGATGGAGGTGTTGTCATTGTAGAGTCAGAGATAATTCCAAAGGAGTTCTCTATTCGGATGAAACCTACAGCTGTGGTTTGTTGTATATAGATTGTCTGATCAAACAGCTTGATACGAATTCGTGTTCCATCATTGTATACCTGGTCGATCTCCCAAAATATTATATCATTCAGTAGTTCTGACTCTTCAATCGCTTGTTGGTATGAGTTGGTTATATTTTGTAGACTATTGATTGTTCCTAGATCGGTGGCCAACGATGTTTGTAATTCCTGATTGATGAAAGTTCCATTAATGTCACTAATGATTTCTGATGTTGCCAAACGCTCGATATTCATCTGCCAAATCCCTTCTTCCCATAGAGGATCATCCGGACTGATTATATCTCCTTCAGCAACTGATTGGAGTTGCTTGAATAAAATTATCCTACTAATTTCACTGTGAAAATAACCAACTGACTCGCCACCCCAGTTAGGGTAAGTTTCTGTAACTTGAAAAATTTGTACTTGAGCGTAGAGTAGATTATCAATATGCTCATTTAATGATTCAGCAACATCTATTGGAGAGGTGATATCCCAACTACCTGGCGTAATTCCGGGATTGTTATCATCAGATAGAACATAGGGAGCAATGACAAAAGTCAAGCCAGTTATTGAAAGGGCAATTATTACGCCACTTAGAATTGCGCGACCATCTAGAAAATCACGTAGAGAGTATTCAACCATTGATAACGTTCAATAATATTATAATTTCCAAGAATATAAAGATATCAAAACATCTTAGTCGAAAACTGTTTTTGAGCAGGCGTTCGAGCAGTAGAACAATTGTTTAGCGGGTTGTTCGAGCGCTCGAACAGGGGTGTTCGAATAATAGAACGGATTTGTTCGAGATATGATGCATACCGCCATTTTATGAACTGTTGTGGATATTTCATAATTTATGGTGCCTTTTTTGTGCATCATTCGGATTTCGTACGATCATGTGAATCGCTAAAACTCCGTGATTTGAGGTAGTTTAAGTCTTTGTGGATGGGTCAGAAAGGGCTGGAGAATTATATAGAACCAATATTTACAGCTTTGTCTCAGTATTATGTTAAATTTATCTACAAATACAATCAATAGCGGCCTTATACAAATAGAATACTTACTTCTCAAATTATCTGAGGTTAGAAACTTCTTTAAAGACCAAGTTCAGAAAAAAGTTGGGACGGAGCTATGCCGCGGATATCATGGTCTCCCTGGATCGACAAAATATTTGATCCAGGGGATCAATTGGCAGACAGACTTGATGATAGTCTAAGACAAAGAATATTGAGGAATTAAAATTTATGCCCGAAATGAAATTTAGTGGTAATCACAAAGGCGATTGCATTTGTCCAGTTTGTAATAATCGAGGAGGCAGACATAAATCAAACTGTGTTTGTCCAGTATGTGGTGATAGAGGAGGAAATCATAGAAGCTATTGCATTTGTGAGGTATGCAGATCTAGGGGAGGGGATCATCGAACCTACTGTACTTGTCCTGTGTGTAATGAGAGGGGTTAATTCCCAGTCCTACCAATCAAATAAAAGGAGTAAAACATTTCAAGCAAGATTAAGTTACAAAAATTGTAGTCCAAACCTAATGGATTGATGATCGGAAATGGGATATTTTTGGAACAAGAGTTACCTTTTTTTTTCCCCGTGATATTTATTTCAATTATTTTTTTTATAGAAATTGATATGTTGTTGTATTTTAACTCCTGTCAATGGATTGTTATGAAATATAGTCATGTGACATAAAAAGGTAGATTGAGCTCTATCTAAACAAATCATCTAATCCGAAAACGGAGAATAAAAGTAGTAAAAAAACTATGAAAAATACCCAATAAATTTTACTAACTGACATGAAGTGTTCTTGATTTCCTTCTTCCCATTCAATACTGAAAGTACGACTTACAGCTAAACCGACTGTTATTCCAATCAATACTCCCGCTACAGCATCTGATAACCAGTGAATATTAGTTGATACACCAAAGCCTATGTAAATCGCATAAAGGAAACCAAACTTGCGATATCTAAGAAATTTGGGACTGTTATCAAGTAATATTTTATTCTTTTCTGATAATTCAGGTCTATAACAAAAGAACACAACTGCCAAAGACCAAGCAATAGATGTATGAGCAGAAGGCCAACCATCGAAAACCCCTTTTCTTAGAAAGCCAAATGCAAATTCCATACTATAATCACCCTCAAATTCTTCAAATATTTCAGGTCCAGTACGACCAGTCAATCCTTTATAGATAGAACTCCAAATCGCACCTAGAACTGCGGCTTGAGTAAGGGCATACGCTAATGGTTGGAGGTATGGTATGTTTTCTTTTTTACCATACAAATAAATCGCGGGGGGCAACATAAGAGGAACTAAGGCACCTATTGGTACAGCAGGGAATAAAAATATCTGCAAAAATCGATATTTCTGGAAAAATAAAAAGTATGACCAGTCTAAGCCATAAACAATAATTGGTATAGAGATAAGAATTGCCAAGATATGAAAAAGAACCCATGGCCATCGTACTACTCTTCTAAAGCTTGTACCTATAGAATATGTAAATCCATGAAGGTACTG
>JAAFKL010000302.1 GCA_021399405.1 Candidatus Heimdallarchaeota archaeon
AGGTTAGAGTCTTACTTACTAAAGTTGTAATCACGGAGGTGATGGTTTGATCTAGCAATCACACTAGTGATTCACTTACGATCTTAAAAGCATGTATCACTGAGTTTGAGTCTAAAATTGACAAATACCATAGCCCACGCTTCACTTTAATCCAGCCAACACACTAACCTTCTCACGTCATAGACTCCAGAAAATCTAATTGTTGAAAAACCAAGAATCAAAATTAAATAAAAAAAGCCTGTACTGTAAGATACAGACCAGGTTGTTAAATAGTAGATGATACTAATTTCTTGCAAAATTAAACATCGATCGGCGAAACCATATATTTCACAATACTCGATTGGCATGTTGACTCATTTATCTGATAATTAATTGATCGATTCAGTTAGTTATTTTTTACTGATATTGTCTGAAAATTGAATATTTAGACATCTCGAGCTTGGATGGTTTTTCGACCATTGTCTTTGGCTCTTTTAGCTGCGCTTTGAAGAACTTCTTCAACACGTCCGCTAACTGCACCGACTAGATCAGATCCGATATTATAGTCTCCTTGACCCTTCAAATATTCTCTTACCTTAGATTGTACTACGAGGATTTCTCCTGAGCTCTTTGCTTTCTTTGCTTTCTTTTTTGCCATTTTAAATCACTTTTTTTGGGTTTAATCATTATTCAATTAATTAATTGCTGAATTATTAATAGAAAGAAAAATTATCTATTAAATTGATTCAGTGTCTTACTTAATCGCGTAAATGATAACGAGAAATGGTAAAATCAAATCGGCTTTAAAACCGCGATTTTAACAGTCTCATTTTGATAAAACATCTTTTTATATTAAAGGGTTGTCGCTTAAGTAAGGCATCCCGACTGATGTTCGGTCTCAAAAACATAACATATGTTATTTTTGCCAGCATTCTAGTGTTATACAATGGTATAACTAATAATAGAAAATTCGTATATATGAGCATCATTGAACCTTTCTACATGAAATAAACGCGAATGAAAGCCATACGGCACTGAAAAACCCGCTTAATCCACCCCCCACAATATTTATATATTTAATCTGCTATCAAATTTTCAAGAGTTCGGCTAGAATTACGATATTTCTTATACAAAATAGGCGGAAAAACCTAGGAACATGGTTTAAACCGCGAATAGGATCTAATATTTGGTATTTCCAGCCCTTCTTTGAACAGAATACGATTCACGGATATGGCGGTATTTAATTGATCTGTAGACGCAGAGTCCACAAATTATTAATAGTTAGTGGATGTATATATTATAAGCGATTTTCGTTCTACAGTGTTAAGGAGTTAGTAGTTTTGAGTCTTAAGCGACATGCATTTCGAAATAAATTAATGGAAATAATTGAGGAGATGGCTCCAATTTTCAAGAATCGAAAAAAATTCGGAGAAAATGTCCAGGCAAGGTTCCTTACAATAAATGATCTCCAAATCGGCACATTTGATAGTTTTGAAACATATACAGAGGTAATTGCCACAATCTCATTGGCAACGGATCTCGGAAGTTGGGATCAGGATCTATTAATCCGCAGTTTTAGTGATGCACAGTTATTCCAAGAAGAGCTTGATAGATTTACAGCATTGGAGGACCGATGCTCCAACCTCCCTAATATTAGTCCAACCCCTCTAATAAACATGGATCGTGAAAAATTCAGGATTATCTACGATCTTGGTGATGAAAATCCCCTCTTTCAGATGAAGGGGAAAGCATTGGAGTTGGATATGAATGTTGGCAGAATGATTGCAGCCTTACAGGGTTCTGTTACGGCAAATTTAAGGCAAACGGGTTTGAGAGAATTCATGGAACTCATCATTGGCTATATTCCTGTGGCTGATGATGAGAAAGAGAAAATCCAAATGTTATTGGAACCTCATTATCCGATTATTGACAATACTGACGGTGGATATGAGCCGGTGACTCTATTTGATCCTGAGAAAATCAAGATTCATTTACATGGAAATAATCAGTATGATTTTATTATTCCCCTAATTCGCCCTGATGCAAACATAATTGATAGAATGACCGATATTGCGGTCTATTTTACCGAACGTGCTTATGATGAATTTAAACGACAGGGTAATGTTGAGCAGACTCAAAAAGATGTGCAGGAGTTTTTTGCTGGGTATAATAATGTACTAGCTCATACTTCTGAGAAAAATCTATCACTGCTTTATCCAAATGGAATTACTCTGGATCTACAGATGTTAATCAGTTTCTTTCTCTATGAGATGAAAGAATCAGCTGACCCTTTCACATCACCTGATAGTTTGAGATATCTCTACTTCTTATTGCTAAATAAACCATTTTTACTCTATTAGACCTTGTTTTACTAATTTAGAAGAAATGTTTTTGAATATCTTTATGTATATTTTATGAATATTTTACTAATTTAGATAATAATATTTTAATTTTTAATACGTTGAAGCTCAGTTCCTATTATATTGATTAGATGCTGTACATTTGCCATATCTTCGGCAATAGAAACTAGGTTTTGTTTGACTTGATATAGATCATTGTTCACACTACTGACTGAGATATAGGTATTATCGATATTATTAACAAGTACATTCATTGATTCTGTAATTGTCTCCAGAGCAGTTCGAGCATCTGTATTAATTGAAGAACGTATTGTTTTCATATCGCTAGTGGTAGTCACTGCATGTTGGGATAATCTACGTAAATTATCAGATACAACTTCAAATCCAATACCCATCTCACCTGCACGTGCGGCTTCAATACCTGCATTTAATGCTAACATATTGATCTGTTTACCAATAGATTTGACAACAGATACAACGTCCGCGGTTGAATTTAGTGATTCATCGAATACAGAGGTAAAACTGTCCACTCCTGTCGAAATACGGTTAGTATAGAATTTGATTTCTTGATAATTTGCCGTACTCATTCCTGAGGTATCAATAAGAGATGAGACATTATCAATTACAAATTCTACAGATCTGAACTTCTCCTCAACTAGAAATAATGAATTCATCAATTCTATCGCGGTGTCGTCTAGTTTAGATGTGATTTCTGACATATTAGATCTGAATACTTCTAAATTCTGCAAAGATTCATGAGCATTTCGTACATAGAGAAATTCGCCTGTATCGGTAAGATCCATATCCTTCAGGCGGTTCATGGTTGAATTTACCATTTCCATCGGATCTTTGTAGCGAATTTGGAGATAATAAAAACTTAAAGCTAATAGAAAGAGGCTGATATAGAGGGGTACAATGGTTACCCATAAATTATCAGTATCGTTGAAAATTAATGAGACAATTATCAATATTAATGCTAATGCGATAGTTATTTCTGTACGATTGGTCCTAAATGTTTCTATAAAACTGAATTCTTCACTTTTAATTTTGGTATCTTCTTCATCATCCCAGAAAAATATGAATTCCTCATCTGGGTCACGACCTATCCCAAATAATGTACTGAAAAATCCCTTAATAACGTCTCTAAATCCAGACATCTTACAAGGTGAGATAAGTCAGTTATATTCAAGAAGCTTTCTTCAATAAGGTAAAATATCGATCGTTTGATCAAGAAACCATTGTCAAGTGGTTGTGAATTTCCAATTGTTAAGAAAGAAATAAAAAATCGAATAAATAAATTGTGAATTCAATCCATCTAACAGCTGTTTATCGTATTATATATTAAGCCAAAATTATTTTCAATACTTGTATTTTTGTGCGAGAGGGAATTAGAAGCACCTACAAACCGTCAATTCAGTCTTTGTTTATTCTTGACAAAGCAGGTGAACCACTGTTTGCCAGATACTATAACATAAAAAGAAAGAAAGATGATTCGGTATTACTTGCAGCGTTTCTCTCGGCAATTGAAATTTTTACGACCCATTCCTTAGAAGGCCAATTGACCGATCTTGGATTGGGAGATAAGCGATATTTCTTTGGGCGATCCGATAGTGGTTTCATGTATGTAGCCTCTATGACAAGTGCAGAGGAACTATTCATTGATCCATCCAAATCGAAAATCATGCAATTATTTCTACGAAATGCGGCAATTGCATTTGAATTACTTCATTTTATATCCAAAAATAGTGAAGTAAGAATTAATTCTCTTGTCAGTAATTTTGGTACGACTATAGATAGTCTAATCCTTGAGGCAACACTCGAAATTATGGAGATCGATGGTTTAGATGAAGAAAGTTATGTTCCAACTGAATTTGAGATGGGGAAAGGTTTGGATCGAAAAGAGTTTCAATTACTCAAGGAATTGATTCACGTCAAAACAGAAGATTTATTCAAAAATTAAGTTTTTTTTAGTTATTAGAATTTGATTCTTCGCCATTAGCAACCAGATACATTTTATCTTCAACAAGTTTCATCTCTGCTTTGAGTTCATCATTTACAATAAGTTCGGTTACTAGTCGCTCTACAGTTTCCACATCTTTGTTTAAAGATTCTGCGAGTGCTGATAATTGCACCATTTTTAGTTTTTGTACCTTTCTTGCGAGTTCGAGTCTCTCAAATTTGCGAAGTGTCTCTTCAGGAATAATAGCACCCGTAGTTTCTGCAATTGCATTGATATCTCCTGATTCCCATGCTTTGAGTACTTCTTGAAGAATAGTGTAAACACTTCCGGTAAATCTAAGGAAATTCGCTTTGCGGATTATCTCGCTGGCTTTAGCACTGGAGAAGTTGGTTACAAGTTCAATTGCCACCATCCCTGCATCAAAGGTTGTTAGAATATTCCAAATCTGAGCTGCTGGAGGATTATCCCTATCTTGAATATTGAGCAGTTCATTGATAGAAACTTTAGTTAATCTTCTCGAATGAATAACCAGTTGTACAATTGATATCTTAGAACGTTCTAATATAGCAGGTTCATCATTGGCAGGCATTGCCATGTTTTTGGTTATTTCTTTAATAAGCGCCTCTGCAAGAGATCCATCTACTTCGTGCAGCATATTGAAAATTTGGATGAGTCTGCGTCTTCGATCCTCATTGGATTCTAAAACTGATGAAACCATCTGACGTTGCATAATCTGAAGATATGTATCTCTTCGACCTTTTGCAAGAGATGATATGATCTCTGCTCCTTTTCTGCGTTCGACATTCGATTTTGAGTCAACCCAAGATTTCAATACCTCGCCTGCTATTTGGACCTCATTATCAGTATCAAGCTTACTTTGATCAGATAACCACATCAAAGCGTCGGAATTGTTATCATGAAAAATGAGCTGTATACCACGAGCTACTGTATCAATCCATTCTTCTTCTTCTTCAATCGCAAAAGTATTTTGCGTTTTTTCTACTAGATCTTCTTCTAATGATTCTTCATCACTATCTGACTCCTCGATATTTTGCTCAGCAGGTTTTTTCTTTGATTTTTTCGATTTTTTCTCAGGTTTTGGTTTAACCTCAGTATCTTCGATTTCTTCCTCAGATTCGTCATTCTCTGAAGATTTTTCCTTTATTTTCTCTGAACCGGCTTCTTCTGGAGATTCTAATAATTGTGAGATTGTTTTGGTTTTCTTTTCTTTAATATCCTTATCAGTTTTGGATTCAGATGTGCTGTCTTCGAGGTCTTCTTTCTCCTCCGGAACGTCCTCCATAGGAATTTTCTTGCTTTTTTGTGATTGTTCAGCTGTTTCAGCTATATTACCTATGCTAAAAACTGAATCTAAAAGTTCTTGTGGATTTTTCTCAAAATTCTCATGAAGATCGTTAACTAAAACATGACAACCCAGCTCTCTAAGTTCATCCACTAGATCTTTATTTGATTTATCAATAATTATGTAATCTGTAACGTTTGCTATTTCCGGGGCAAAATCTTCTAGAGTGGATCCATAATCTAATGCACCAGCGATTTCAGCTTCCTCATTTGATATCTCTCTGTCCTCTTTGAACTGCCATATCAAAACTATAGGTGAGTCCAGTTTCTTGAGTTGTTTATCGATTTCACTAGCTTTCAATAAAAATGCAAAAGATACAATATCATTAGGTATGATTACAACGAGATCACTACCCTGTAAGGCACGATGACTTTTTTCATTTAATTTCATAGTTTTGATATAGTCAAAATTCTCAAGAGTTAGCTTCTTATCATCATACTTTCGTTTGCTTTTATCTTTGTGTTCAGGTGGTGATTCACTTAGTAGTTCTGACTTCTCATAATAAAATCGCAAAGGTGCATATTTTTTCTGTTTAAAGGCCAGTATAGGTGGATTTTGTGTTACTAGCGGGAATAGTGAAATATTTTCCCGTTTAGTTTCGTCAGATAATAATTGATAAGATTGTTCTATATTACCTGTATTTTGCTGTATTAAATTAATATGATTATTAATTGCTAGATCATGTTCCGAGAGATGAAATCTATCATTTTCTTGTAGTAGTTTTTTCAATGATTCTGGCAAAGAATAGATTTCAGGTGCAAGCACATTTAGGGTGTCTCGCAATTCATCTCTGTACCAAACTCTAGCACCATTTTCTACAAGGGGGGGGAGATCATAATCTAATATGTTTGAACATATAATAGAAAAATTTACGTTATCATGATTTAATATCGGGGACAAAAGATCTAGCGATCCGCTACTTGATCCAATTGTTAATACCGATATTTCTTGTGCTTTTGCCATAATCCCAACCAATTTGGCATTTACAAATATTGTTTAACCTTAAAATCTACTACGGTTTTCAAATATTTAATAGGTTCCTATTTGATTCCATCTGAAGTTAGCATTTAATTTAACATTATCAATGTGATATTCCGATATTTGCAGTTGTAATTAACCCAAGTAGAATAAATTGGCATTAATCAACAATTAAACTAATTTCTAAGTTACAAATCAACTCAATTCATTATTTTAACCAGTGTTCGCACAATTCCTTAAATATCAAAGAATTATTGCGTAGCTTCTACTCCGTTTTATTTAAACTTTGAATTATTGTTTTAATCATTTGTTCTAACTGATTGAGATCCAATTTTACGCGGTTACCAAATTTATTATCAAAGTACGATTCACCTTTTTCAACTGTCGTAATAAATATGTTCTTTTTGGTATAACTATCTAATTCATACTTCTGATGCAATGCGATCCTTGCTTCATCTTCATCATCAAAATTATTAAGGACAAAAATGATTGGAGCCTCATTTTTTGCGTGTGAAAATACTGTTTCTGCAAGATCTTTATGTGTACCATATTGCACTTTGGGATTATGATTATAAACAATCACGACAGCATGAGCAATTTCTACAAATTGAAACCACTTAGTAATTGTAGGGGCATCAAGCTCATAAAAATTGAATTTATTACCATTATCACCTAATGCAAACACAGAATCGATGAATTCGAAATTCAAACCTTTGTAGGATACGGTCACAGGCGGAGGTGAAAAAGGAACTGAATCAAAGGCATGTAAATACTCAGAAATCAGAGTTGATTTGCCTGAATTCATCAATCCAGTAACTAAAATGAAATAATCTATTTTTATCTCCAATCGCACTGAACTTTATGTTTTTGAAATGATTTTCGATCCTTGATAAATAAAATAGTTAATCAAATAATCAGGAATATACAATCATAGTAGTTCGTTGATATCATAACCAGGCATATCATCATCGTCCTCATCATCATCATCATCCTCGTAAACAATCCGATTCTCATTGTGCAGATTCTGAGGAACGGGAACAACTGCACTGGGTATAAAAGAGAAATCAAAATGAACTAATTGTGTTTTGTTTGGGATCTCTATTCCAGTCAATTTTTCTATTTCGTTGACAACAACCATTGCGGCACTTGGATCTTCCTCTAATTCACAGTAGGCTAACAGACCCAGTACGGGTAAATCAAGTGTTATTCCATTTGTGATAAAAGATGAAAGAGGTCCAATCATGGGTAGTTTATCCATTAAACTTCTTTGGTGACCATGTTGTTGCTCCCATTTTGGTGTAGGAACATACGCGGCCCAATCAACTGAACCATTATGTCTAGTTTCTTCGCGCAAACCACCAATGATTATGTACTCCTTCAATTTCCAACCCAGAATTTCACGGACAAGCTCATCCCAGTATTTTTGAGGAACAGTACTTACATGTATTGGGAGGCGAGGGAGAACAATTATTGTCTTTGAATTTGCGTGTTCGTATACAGTCAGCAAGGATTCTAGACGATTTTTATGATACCATGAAGAATTTCCCCAAAAGGCAATTGAAGTCATGTCAACAGTCTCCACAAGATGTGTTAGTGATAAATAACCAACATTTCCAAAACCAGAAAAACCAATAACGACTTGGTAATCTTTAATGCGATTGATTACTTCTTTTGGTAACTTCAGCATTGATCCTAGAATAAAATCATCTTGAGATTTAACCATTGATTTCTTAAGAATTCTATCTATAAAAAATTACTATTAGATTTATTTTGTGTATTACAAATATTATTCTAATCTTTGCAATCAAATACTATTTACTAGAAATTAGATCATCATTAATAATATTATGGGATAATCGTTGATGATCATTTTTGTACTTACATTACTAGTTTCATTAGAAAATGAGTACTTCACGTTCAGCAACCCTATATCTGATGTCACCATCACCTTACCAATTTTGTTTAACACAAAAATGGTTCAGTCGAAATAGGTTCTGTTCATAATGAACGGTGCGTCCTTCTGCTTCTCACCCTACAGGGATCAACAAAGCCAGGTCTTCCGTGATTTTTAACCACTGGCAGATCATTTTCAGTCCGTAAACTGAAAACCAGCATTCCTGTGTTTATTTTACTAAATACAGGTTAGGACAGTCAATATGATGTTTCGGTACGTTTCTAACTTTTCCGTAAATCTTCCAAAGGAAGAAATGACAGGTAGATGCTTACCTAGTCCTCTCACACCCTTATTACTAAAGGTAGTAAGTTTAATAGTTTAATGCAATCTCAAACTTCAGATAACTAATAATTAACCCTTAATGAACACCTCCTGTAAGAGTAGCAAGAATTAACGGTCATA